>JAAZEB010000231.1 GCA_012512505.1 Armatimonadota bacterium
CCCCCCGGATTCTGGGGGGAAGGGGGGGCCATCCCCTTTCTACCGCTTCGCTTGCGCCCCGTAGAGCACGACCTCCGGCTGGTTGCGGTAGTCGAAGGTGGCCTGCAGGCGGTTCATCAGCAGGGCGGGGTCGCCTTCGAGAGGGCCGCCGTAGAGGACAAAGTGCCCGGCAGGAGGAGTGCCCTCGATGCCGGCGCCACCCGCACCCGCACCGGGTGCTACCACGTGCAGCGCGGGGGTGTCTGGGGTGATCATGCCGAGGAGCACCTCGCCCGGCCGGTACTTGGCGCCCCAGGTTGCGCCGGGTGCCCTTACCTGGGCGGCCAGGGTGTCTGCTTCTTTGCCCACCGCCCCGGTTGCACCGGTGGAGAAGAGGTAGGTGCCGGGCGTGGGACCGTCGGCGGCGAAGTTCTTCGGGTCATCGAACGCCCAGAAGTAGCCGGAGGGCGAGTTGAGCGCCACCTCCGCCGCGGCCAGACCGGCGAAGACACTGATCGTCTTTTCCAGGCCGAGGGGATCCTTGCAGACGTAGCGCACGAGCGCCGGCCCGCGGGCGGTGCAGACGAGCCGGTTCGGCGCCTTGCGGTGCTCCCCGCCGGTGTCGGCAAAGCCGCTGTAGTCGCTTTCGCCGGGCATCGTCAGGTCGCGCCCGCCGAGCGCCTTCACCTCCCAGCGGTAGAGGTGCGCCCCCTCCGGAGCCAGCAGCAGGCGCACCTGGTCGTTCTCGATCCAGGTCGCGCCCTTCGGTGCCTTGCGGGTGCTCACCGCCTGCGGCAACGCCGCGCCCTCGCTGGCGCCCAGGTAGACGTGGATCGGCGCCGTGGTGCCCTGCGGCAGCAGCCCGCTTAGCACCAGCGTCAGGCGGGTGCGCCCCGGCGCGCGCGACCGGTCAAGCTGCGCGGGGATCTCCTGCGGCGCGGCACCCTCGGCCAGCCAGAACGCGCGCACCGGCTTGCGCGCCAGCCCCGCGGGAATGCGGATATCGACCTCGACCGGCAGGTAGAGGCGGTCGGCACTGCCGGCGGCGATCACCAGCCCAAGGCGCCGGCTTGAGGCGGGAACGAGCCACGGGGCATCCGCCCGCAGCGGCGTGCTCTCCACGCGGTGTGGGTGAGTGCGGCGCACGCCCAGCTCGATCAGCTCCAGGCCGGCCTCCTTCGGCGAGGGGAGCGGGCTGCCGGCTGCCGCTGCCTCCCGGATGGTAGCCAGGCGGGTGAGGAGGCTGTCGTACTGGGCGACGGCGTTCTCGTAGCGCTTCAGCACGGGATCGAGGGCGTACGGCCGGTTCTCGCGGTGCCACAGGGCGGCGAACTCACGGCCAAGGGCAGTATGGGCGTCGCGGTTGCGGCGCAGGAGCGCCTCTGCCTTCGCCAGCAGCGGCAGCGCCCGCTCGCGCGGCAGCTCGCAGGCTTCCTGGTAGGCCCGGCTGGCCTCCAGGTGGTCCAACACTCGCTGACCGATCAGCTCCATGCGGCGGGCACCAAAGAGGAAGGCGTCTAGCAGCGGCGTGTTCAGGGTGGCCTGGCGCCGGCACGCCTCGAGGTGGGCGATGGCCGGGCGCACCAACTTCAGCAGCCGGCGCGCGTGCTCCTGTTCGGCGGCCAGGTGGGTGGGCACCGGGCCGAGGTCGAGCTGCCAGAAGCGGTTGTTTATCATCCCCTGGGCGCCGGGCAGGCCGTGCGTCTGGCCGAGCAGGGTGATCGCCTGGCCGAAGTGGTCGCCCTTCTCGCCAAAAAGGACGGCGCCGATGCGGCGCTGGAACGCTTCCGGGGAGGTGGTGGCGGCGTTCCAGGCACACTCGGCACCCCAGGCGTACCCGTGCCAGTTCGGGGCGTTCAGCGTCTCGCCGTCGTCATCCCAGGAGGTGTTCAGCATTCCCAGGGCGCCGTGCTTGGCGCCGTCGCGCACGAAGTTGCGAATGTTGATGAGCGTCGCCGCGAAATCGGGCAAGATGCGGCTCCAGTTGTTCACCCCGGGGCAAACGAAGAACTCGTAGCCGGACTTTGCGAACGGCTCGATCTGGCTCTCGAAGTTGGCGCGCGGATCGTAAGCCCAGGTGAGCATGATCGTGTCGGTGGGGATCTCCTTCAGGTTCTCCGGGTAGGTGAGGATGATGTCGCCCCACATCATCATCCGCTTGCCGTACTTCTCCTTCAGCAGGTCATGGATGCGCCGCACGTGGCCGGCGTACACCCCGCCCACACCGATCTGCTGTGCCAGCGCCTTCGAGGGGCCTTCGCCCAGACCCTGCGTCTCGTCGCAGCAGACGTTGAAGAACGGCAGCGGTAGCAGCGGCACCACTTCGGAGTAGAGGTCGTCGAGGAGCTGATAGCTCTTCTCGTTCACCGGCGAGAGGATCCAGGAGGTCTCGGCCAGCTCCTGGTACTGCTCGTGGCATAGGATGTTGTTGAAGTGCCCGAACGATTGCTGGTTCCCCAGCACGTCCATGCCCAGAGGGCGCACGTACTCCACCAGTGCCGCCAGCTCCTCGGGCAGCAGCGCCCCGTCCGCCGGCGGGATGAGCGGGTGCTTTTTGAAGGCGTACTGGTGCTCCATGTAGTAGGTGAACAGGTTCAGCTTCAGGTGCGCGCCCAGGTCGGCTTGGCGCTTCAGCTCCGCCAGGGTGGAGCTGGGGCCGCGGGTGAGGTCGTCCTGGAAGCAGCGCCAGCGCAGTGAGGGCCAGTCGCGGATCGCGAGGCAGGGGATGCCCTGGCCCTGGCGGTTGGCGCGGATGAGCTGGCACAGCGTCTGCACCCCGTAGAAGAGGCCGGCCGGCCCGGCGCCGCTCACCAGGGCGCCCTCCGCCCGCACTTGCAGGGCGTAGGCCTCCGGACCGCCGGTGGCCGGGGGCGCGGGCATCGACATGGATCGGCTCCCGGGAGGTGTCAGGCGCAGCCGGTTGGCGCTGTCCTGGATCGGGCGCACCTCCGGCGCCGGCAGCCCGGCGCGGCTCAGCTCGGTGGCGACCAGCTCGCCCAGCAGCGCGGCGGAGTCGGCCGGCGCCTCCAGCACCAGCCGCCGGTTCAGGGCAAGCGTGCCCGCCTGGAGGCGCACCTCCTTGGGGAACGGCACCAGGCGCAGCGTCGCCGCGGAACGGGCCTGCGCCAGCGCGGCAGGGCTGAGGCACGAGCAGAGTAGGGCGGCAAGAACCAGGTGACAGCGCATCAGGGTCTGGACCTTTCGTCGGCTTGGGTACGACAGAGCGACTTGAGCACCAGGTTCGGCGCCGCCCGCCGGCTTCCCTGGCAGCGGCAGGCGAGGCGCCAGCACCTGGCGGCCCCCGCGGGCAAGTGAGTTCAGGAATCGGGTCAGCGAGGCAGCCTGGGCATCTCGTCGGTCGCCGGGATCTCGCCGCGCAGCATCCGTGTAGCCGCGCCGACCAGTTTCAGGTAGTGGTCGGAGGGCAGGCCCTCGTAGGTGAGGAACGACGACTCGCCCACCGGCGGGTCATTCGTACACTTGAAGATCGCCGTGCCCTCGTCCACCTCGTCAAACATCGCCTGGTAGATCATCGTGGCGCCGGCTCGCTTGGCCTGCACGTACTGCGTCCAGAGGAAGCGGCCGCCCAGGCGCGGGATCAGGTTCAGTGGCGAGTCGGGGAACATGTTGTGCCAGCTAAAGCCAGGGAAGACCACCGGCAGGTACTCCAGCTTGTTCTCCCGGCACCAGCGCAGGTCTGCCACCAGGGTGCGCTGCGCGTACTCGGTGGCCTGCTGCGGATTGCGGTAACGGCCTACCGTCCAGGGGCTGACGATGTCCGCCCGGCGGATCAGTTCGTGCATCGTCGGGTCGTTCACGCAATCGCGCTCGAGGGTGCGCCAGTAGGTGGGCACGCCCAGCATCACCGTGCAGCCGCCATAGCGCGGGTCCTCCTTCAGGAAGCGGACCAGCTCCAGGCCCTCCTGCAGGGTGTACTTCCGTCCGTCGCTGAACCCGAAGCCCCAAACGGCCACTACCGGCTTGCCCCGGTGATGCAGGTAGGCCCGGTCGCGGGTGATCTGCATGCGGTCGACCAGCAGCTTCCAGTCCTCCATCACCTGGCTCATCTGGCCGGCGCCCATGCCGGAGAGGTCGTACATCACGGCGTAGGTGCGTCCATGACGGTTGGCGCCCTCGCGGCAGTTCTGCAGCACCACGTTGAACTGCCGCAGGCCCAGCGGGTGGAACACCTCCACCGCAAAGCGCTGCACGAAGACCCCGTCGAGGCCGTAGTCGCGCATCCACCGGAAATGACGCCCGACCGTCTTGCGGTTGAAGGAGCTGAACACCTCGGCCGGCCGGCCGTCGGCGTGCTTGAACGGGGTGGCGTAGCGCTCGTCCGGGTCTAGCTCGCTCACGTCCGGCCACAGGTCGATCTTGCAACTTCCGGGCTTGAAGCCGTCGGGGCCAGCCCAGTGGTACCACCCGCGCCCGATGCCGTCGCCCTCGGCGCCGAACCATCCCTGATAGCCGCACATCACCTTGCCGGTGAGCGTCTTCGGATCGACCCCCTTCACGCTCGGGCCGCGGTAGGGCGTCATCGTCCGCTCGATCACCTGCTGCCGGTCCATCTTGGCGGGATCTCCCCACTCCGGCTCCGCTGCCCCGGCGGGCAGGCAGAGCGTCAAGCCCAGGAGCAAGCACCCAACGGCGAACCCTGTGCCCATCTGCTGGCCTCCTCTCGGCGGAGATGGTCCCTGACCCCCCGAATCCGGGGGAGAACCGACTCGGTACCAAGTGAGTTCCCCCCCCCCGAGTTCGGGGGGCCAGGGGGGCCGAACCCCGCTACTCCTCCACCACCGCAAACGTGCCCGATACGAAGGGAAGAGCCTCCGGGCCGGGGATGGGTTGGCCGCCGCCGATGGAGACCGCGAACGTGCCGGGCTCGACCATCGGCTGCCCGTCGTCGGTGTAGCAGACCATCTGCTCCGGCGTCAGCGTGAAGGTGACGGTGGCGCGCTCGCCCGGCTGCAGGTGCAGGCGGCGGAAGCCCTGAAGCTGCCGGATCGGCACCGGCACCGAGGCCTCCATGTCGCTCACGTAGAGCTGGGCCACTTCGTCGCCGGCACGCGCGCCCACGTTGCGCACCTCGGCCGAGACCTCCACGCTCTCGCCCGGTCGGATGGTGGTCGGCGTCACCCTCAGGTTGCTGTAGGCGAACCGCGTGTAGCTCAGCCCAAAGCCGAAGGGGAAGAGCGGCGCCTCCTTTAGGAAACGATAGGTGCGGCCGGCCATGCGGTAGTCGCTGAAGGGAGGCAACTGCTCCAGCGAGGTGTAGAAGGTGATCGGCAGCCGGCCGGCCGGGTTCACGTCGCCCCAGAGGACCTCCGCCAGCGCGGTGCCGGCCTCCTCGCCGCCGTACCAGGTGGAGAGGATCGCGGCCGCGTGCTGCTTTGCCCAGGGCACGGCCAGCGCGCTCCCGCTCTGCAGCACGACCACCACCGGCTTCCCCGTGGCGTGCAGCGCCTTCAGGAGCTCCTCTTGCAGGCCGGGCAGGCCGATGTCGACTCGGTCGCCGCTTGGATCGATCAGGCCCGCCTCGCCCTCTTCGCCCTCCAGTCGCGGCGAGAGACCCAGGATCGCTACCACGACGTCGGCGTTCCGGGCGGCCGCCACGGCCTCGGCGAAGCCCTCCGTGGTGCCGCCGACCAGATCGCACCCGCGGGCATAGGTAACGCTCATCCCGGCGCCCGCGCGCTCGCGGATGCCTGCCAGGGGCGTCACCGCGTGCGAGGGCGTGCCGTTGTAGTTGCCCAGGAGCACTTCCACGTCATCGGCGTTCGGACCGACCACGGCAATCGACCGCACCTCCGGCCCGAAGGGGAGGACGCCGTCGTTCTTCAGGAGGACGATCGACTCGCGCGCGGCCTGCCGCGCCAGTTCCCGGTGCGCGAGACAGTCGTTCACTTCGTAGGGGATCTGGGCGTAGGGCACCCGCTCGGGCGGGTCGAACATGCCCAGGCGGAAGCGCGCCTCGAAGAGCCGGCGCACCGAGCGGTCGATTGTCTCCTCGTCGATGAGGCCGGCCATGGCGGCGCCGGTGAGGGCGCAGTAGGTGTCGCCGCAGTTCAGGTCGCAGCCGTTCTGCACCGCCAGGGCGGCGGCCTCCTCCTTCGTCTCGACGATCTTGTGGTGCAGGTAGATATCGCCGATGGCGCCGCAGTCAGAGACGACGTAGCCCCGAAAGCCCCACTCGCCGCGCAGGATCTCCTCCAGCAGCGTCTTGCTGGCGCCGCACGCCTCGCCGTTGGTGCGGTTGTAGGCGGGCATCACCGACCACGCCCCGCCCTCCTGCACGCACGCCCGGAAGTGGGGCAGGTAGGTCTCGCGCAGGTCGCGCTGGCTCACGCGGGCGTCGAAGCCGTGGCGGTCCTTCTCCGGGCCGCTGTGGACCGCGTAGTGCTTGGGGGTGGCGACGAGCTTCAGGTAGCACGGGTCGTCGCCCTGCAGGCCCTTCACGAACGCCACGCCCATTCGCGCGGTGAGGTAGGGGTCCTCGCCGTAGGTCTCTTGGCCGCGGCCCCAGCGCGGGTCGCGGAAGAGGTTGATGTTGGGCGACCAGAAGGTGAGCCCGAAGTACCAGGGCGAGTTGCCGTCATTCTCGCGGAGCGCCTGGTGGTGCTTGGCGCGTGCCTCATCGGAGATGGCGACGGCGACGCGGTGCATCAGGTCCACGTTCCACGTCGCCGCCAGCCCGATCGCCTGTGGGAAGACCGTGGCGATGCCGGCGCGGCCCACGCCGTGGAGGCACTCGTTCCACCAGTTGTACTCCGGCACGCCCAGCCGCGGGATGGCGGGGGCCGTGTGCACCATCTGCGAGACCTTCTCCTCCAGCGTCATCCGCGAAACCAGGTCCGCCGCGCGCACCTCCGGCGGCAGGGAGGGGTCCAGGTACCTCGGCGTGTCGGCTGCTTCCATGGAATGGGTTCCTTTTACGCGCGCGGGCGCCGGATCTCCAGTGGCCCCAGCGGATACCACAGGTCATCAGCCGGGGCGGTGACCGCCAGGCGCACGGCCGGCTGCTTCGTTGCGGGGGCGACCACTCCCAACGAGAGCGTGTAGCGGCCTGGCTTCAGGTCGCGCGGGAGCGTCACCTCCTGGGCGAGGTGGACCTTGCCGGGGAGCCAGCCGCGGATGGAGCGAGCCGTCTCGACCACGGTTGCTTCCCCGTCGGGGCCTGCCAGCCGGAACGCCAGCCGGTAGTCGTGATAAGGCGGCGCCACGCCGACGTTCTCCCACAGCATCAAGATGGGGCACACTCCGCCCGGCGCCACCGCCTCGCGCCACTCTGCCTCGCGCAGCACCAGGCGGTAGCCTAGTTTCCGCAGGAAGCGCTCGATCTCCGGGCGCGTGCCCTCGGGGATGGGTGCCGACTTGTTGTTCAGGTGGCTGGCGTGCAGGCGCAAGGCGTAGTCGAAGATGTAGCGGATGTCCCAGCCTTCCGCCTTCCACTTGCGCATGTCCCAGCAGCTCTCGAAGGCGATAGGCGAGTGCTTCCAGGCATCCCCGGCATCCGTCTTCTCGATCTGCTGCAGGTAGAAGTTCTCCATGTGGTTCCAGGTCTTGGAGAAGCCGCCCATGTCGCCCAGGCAGTCGGCGCGCCAGCCGCAGCCGTTGTGGGTGGCATAGCGCATCCCCTCCGCGTCGCCGATCAGCATTACCTTCGGCGTCTTGGCGAAGGCGCGCCGCCAGGTGTCGATGATCAGCCGGCGCGTCTCAAGCGACGGCAGGGGCACCGGGGTGCCGCTCATGTGCCACTCGCCCCACAGCCCCACCGTGCCAATGTCCACGTGATCCACGTCGGGATGCCCGTCATAGCGCTTCCCCAGCTCCTCGATCAGGCGGAAGTGCGTCTCCTGGAACATCGGGGCTTCCAGATCCGGCACCCAGTAGAGGGTGGCGCCGCCCTCGTACTGGTACTCGTAGCCCTTGCACCCCTTGTCGCGGAGCCACTGGGGCACGTAGATCGGATCGCGGTCGGTGCCGGCGCACATCACGCGGAAGGCAAGCTTCTGGCCGGCCCTACGAGCGTGCGCCAGGAGGCCATCCAGCTTGGCGAAGTCGATGCGTCCCTCTTCCGGCTCCAGCTCCTTCCAGTAGAAGCGGAAGTAGGCGGCACCGCTCGGCAGCCCCCCCAGGGCCGGGTCTTCGTCGGCGAAGTGGTGGAACGTCTGCCAGCCCATCCCCGGGCTGGGGAACAGGGCATCACTCTCTGTGAAGGTCGTCTTCATCTTATATATCTCCGTGCATGGCGTCGAAGCCCTGGGATGGGCGGGAAGGCTTACTCTTGCAGCCGGTAGGGGTACATTTTGTAGCCCACTTCGCGGGCGGCGGCAACCGTCTCGCGGTAGGGGGTGTCGGTAATGTCCACGAAGCCGATCTGGTAGTTCTCCTCGTCGTAGACACGCCCGGTGGTCGGCTCGTCTTGCCACTGGAACCAATGGCAGCCGACAAACTGGGGGTGGCGCAGGGCGCCGCGCACGTACGCCTTGTAAGCGGCCGCGCGCTCGGCCTGGCTCTTCACCGGCACCAGGCCGGTATGGAGCATGCCGCGGTCCAGCGCCCCGAAGTGGAACTCGCCGATGATCAGCGGCACATCGGCTTCGATTGGCAGCCGGAAGTCGGCCACGCTGGTGCGGTAGAGGTTGTAGCTCACCACGTCGCAGAACTTCGCGGCGGCGGCGACGGCGCGGGCGTTCACCCAGGCAAAGCGGCAGCCCAGGTAAAGCTGGTTCGGCGCTACTTCCTTCACCGCGTCGCGGATCACTCGGAAGTAGGTCTCGGCGGTGCGGGCGTAGAAGGCGGTCAGGTCGTCCCACGCCCGCTGCCGGTCGGGGGCGCCCCGGTGGGCCAGCAGCGCCTCCCAGGAGGGGTGCGCCGTGCCCCAGGCGGCGTTCAGCTTCTCGATGGTGGTGTACTTCGCCCGCAGGTCGTCCAGGAAGGCGCGTTTCGCCGCCTGCTCGGCGGGCGACTTCAGCGCCGCTTCGGCCAGCGAGACCTCGTCGCCCCAGGCGATCTCGTTGTCGACGAAGTAGCCCAGGCACCAGGGGTCGCCCGCCGTCCGACCGACCTCGGCGGCCATCTGCTTGCGGATCTCCGCGCGGAAGCTGGGGTCAAACACGTCGCGGAACTTGCCCCAGTAGCCTTCGCTGCCTTCCAGCTCCTTGCCGCCAAAGTGGATGGTGGCGACGTAGGGCGTTTGGCGCAACCGGGTGACGCTCTCGTTCGACCAGTTGCCGATTGTGTTCAGGCCCCAGCTTCGCAGGCGGCGGTGGGCCATCGCGGCGGCGGCGTCCTTCCAGTCGGCGCCATACTTGCGCTTCAGGTTGGCGCCGGCAAAGCCGAAGCATTTGGGGCTGCGCCCGGCGTAGTGCCCGTGCAGCGCGTAGGCCTGCGGCACCACGAACTCCTGGAACTCCGGCCGGTCTCCAGGGAACTCCTCGAACCACCCCTCGCGCTCCTCGATGGGGGTCACATCCAACATGCCGACGCAGTCGATCCCGTGGGAGAAGAAGAGGCGCCCCTCCGGGTCGACCAGCCACCACTTGCCCTGGTACTTCTCCACGCGGAAGAAGCCGGTGGCCGCCAGCTTCGGGCCGGCCTCCCAGCCGCCATAGCGGTTCCAGTCCTGCGGCCCGGGGCGGCGGCGCAGTTCTGCTTGCTCGCTTGCCAGCCGCCGCTTCAGCTCTGCCTCGGAGCGGACCTTGCCCGGCCAGTCACGGTGGCGGTACTGACCGAACGAGTCGATCCAGGGGAAGAAGGCGGCTACGTCAGCCGGACCTTCGGGTGGCGGGTTGGTGCCGGCGGCGCGCACGTGGTCGATCTCGAAGAGGTGGTTTTCGCTTGGGTTTGGCACGAAGACCACCAGGTTAGTGACGTTCGTCGGGTCCAGGGTGCCCGGGGTGCCCCAACCGGGCGGATAGCCGCGCATGCCGAACAGCTTGCCCGCGCGGGCGGGTGAGACCAGAGGCGGGAAGGGTACCTTCAGCGTGCCGGCCTCGCCCGGCCCCAGGGTAATGCTTCCGGTGCTGCAATGGCGCATCCCGTCGGCGCCGGGGTTATCCACCCGGCAGCAGACCGTCACCGGGTTCTCGCCGACGTTGCGCACCTCCAGGGCGAGGTACTCGTAGCGCGACAGGTCCCAGTGCCCTTCCGGCGCCGGCAGATCGATTCCCGGCCACTCCTGAGCATGCCCGCTGGCGATGCGCAGGGCGGAGCCGGCTCCCCGCTTCACCAGGCGGAGCGTGACGTCGCGCTTCGTCACCCGCTCCACTTCAAAGCCCTTGTCGAAGTCGTAGAGCATCCGTGCTCCCTTCGCCTCACCAGACGGCGCGGCCGGCGCCGAGGCCAGCGGCGCCAGCAGGGCCGCGATGAGAAGGCACGCGCCACTCACCCGGGCGCGCATGGCAACCGTTGACAGCGGCAACATGGGCATGATCTCTCCTCGGGGTTTCAGGGCGTTTCAGTCTGCTGTTCCTTGCCCCAGGGAAAACCTCCTGCCGGCCACGAGCCGCACCGGCACCAAGCGGCCGCCTGGGCCGCTATCACGCCCGTTGCCGCACGGACTGCTCACCGCTCGCCGCGCAAGCGGGCATTCGCCTCGGCGACCGCCTCCAGTTGGTAGGCGCGCCCGTTGGTTGCCGTCACGTTCCAGTCGGCGTCCTGGCCGCTGAAGTCGTAGACCCACAGCGCCGCCAGCGGCACGCCCTCGCGCTCGATCGTGGCGAGCAGCTCCCGGAACTGCCGTTCCGCGGCGGGCGTGCGCGCGCCCGGCACGCCAAACTCGCCCACGAAAAGCGGCTTCTTCGCCGCCACCGCGATCTGCTGGGTGGCGGCGATGCGCTTCACATCCTCCTGGTAGGCGTGGACACTGAGGGTGTTGTGGGGGTCGGGGTTGTCGCCCAGCAGCATTTCCCGGTACTGCTCCGGG
This sequence comes from Armatimonadota bacterium, assembly GCA_012512505.1. GTDB lineage: Bacteria > Armatimonadota > JAAZEB01 > JAAZEB01 > JAAZEB01 > JAAZEB01. The sequence goes on from JAAZEB010000231.1 coordinate 10,910, forward strand.
GTGTCCGTGGTCCAGCTCTTCTCCTGGCGTTGGTGCCACGCGGAGGGGCGCGGAAAGGCGTTGCCGGTCAGCACGATGCGGTGCGGGTCATGCTGGCGCACCGTCTTGGCGAACGCGGCGAAGGCGGTGCGGATCATGTCGTGCGTCAGCTCGTCGCGGCGGCTGCGACTGGCCGGCGTGCCCAGCTCGGGGTGAACCGCCGGCCGCCACTCGGCAGCGTTCGGCAGGTCGGCGCTGAGGTTATACTCGTTGCCGAACTCCCAGCCCCAGATGGCCGGCGACTCGCGGTAGCGCGTCACCACCTCGCGGGTGTAGGCGCGCATCCAGGCGTGCGTCTTGCTCTCCGGGTTGCCCCACTGGTCGCACGGCTCGCCCACCAGGTCGGGCACGGTGCTCAGGTTCCAGAAGAGCGAGGGAATGAGCCCGATGCCGTGCTTCTCGGCGGCGCGCACCACTGCGTCCAGGCGCTGGAAGTAGGCCTCTTTGTCCTGCTGGTAAAGGCGGTTCTCGCTGGGCCAGAAGCCGCTGCACATGAAACGGGCGAAGGGGATCTTGCGCGCCGCCAGCGCCTTGAGGCCCTCCTCATAAGAGGTATCGCCCGGCTTCAGCAGCGTGCGGTAGAAGAGGTCGAAGTAGTTCACGCCGATGCCGCGGTACGGCCGGCCCTCCTTAACGAGCACCCCGTCCGCCCGCACCGACAGCCCCGGCGGCTCGGCCGCGGCCCCAGCGGCCCCCGGAGCCGCCAGCGTCACGGCGAGCAGCACGCACGCGATCCTGCCAGAGCCTGCCATGTCTCTATCTCCCTGATGCGCCTTACCCGTGCGGGGCCAGCAGGCAGCGTGACGCCTGAGGACCAATCGCCCAACACACCGGCCGCTCGCCGGAAGCCGTGGGGCGCTCCGGCCGAGCTTTTTTTCCGCCCCTGCCGGCGGGACGCCGGCGCTCCCAGCGGGGTGCGGCCGGTGCCGGCGAGGCGCCGGCGATCCCAGCGGTGCGTGGCCCTTGCCGGCGAGACGCCGGCGATCCCAGCGGTGGGGGAGGGGTTACCCGTGCGGGGTCAGCAGCGCGAAGCCGGTGGCCGGATCGAAGCGGCGCACGGCATCCACGCCGACCAGCTCGACCAGGACCACCTCCAGCACCTGCCAGGTGACGATCCCCGCCCGGATGCACCCGGTCACCGTGCTCTCCATCCGCCCGCAGGCCGCGTGCATGTGCAGCACCGGCTTGCCACTCTCGTCCGGGAAGAGGGTGCCCACGGCCGCCACCTCATGCACGCCGGTCAGTTCCTGCACCATCGGGTTGACCGGCAGCATGAAGCCATCCTCCGGGCCCACCACCAGGCGGCTCCCGGCGTCGGCACCGCCCACCATCACCGCCATCCCGCAGCGGATGCCCTTCTCGGCCGCGAACGCCTCCAACGTGGCCGGCATCGGGTCGCCATGCTCCAGGCGCAGGACGAAGACGCGGCCCAGGCTTCCCTCGCTGTACTGCATAAGCTCTCCTTTACACCATCAGCTTTAGCACCCAGGCGTGCCGGCAGGGCGGCGCCTCGCGCACGGCCGGCGGGATGTCGATGGTGACGCCACTCTCGTCGCAGCGCCACGCCAACGGCGTCTCCACCCCCAGCAGGTAAACCGCCGAGCCGGGTGCCGGGCGCAGGCCCGTGAACGCAACCCGCTGAGGCGGGCGCTCCTCTTCGTCCTCCGCGAGGGTGATGGCGTAGGCGGCATCCCCACGGCGGGTGAAGGCCACCCGGCCCTCCTTGTAAGGCGCGAGGGGACGGGTGCCGTAGATCGCCTCGCCGTTCACCCGCAGCCACTCACCCATCTCGCGCAGGCGCTCCAGCGCGGGCGCCGGCAGCAGGCCGTCCGGCTGGGGACCAACGTTCAGCAGCAGGTTGCCGCCCTTGGCGACCACGTCTACCAGGAGGTGGATCAGCGAGCGCGTGGACTTGTAGCGGTCGTTCGGCTTGTACGACCACTGGTCGCCCATCGTGATACAGCTTTCCCAGGGCGTCTCCAGCGGCTCGTCCGGCACCTCTTGCTCGGGGGTGATGTAGTTCTCGTACTCGCCGCCCACGGTGCGGTCCACCACCAGCAGGCCAGGTTGATGCCGCCGGGCCATCGCCGCCAGGTCGGCCATGCGCAGGTCTTGCTCGGGCGGGCGCACCTGGCCGGCGTCTAGCCAGAGGATGTCGACCGGGCCATAGCCGGTCATCAGCTCCTCAATCTGGCCGTGAACGAAGCGCACGAAGCCAGCCCACTTCTCCGGGTGGGCCAGGGTGTTGTAGTTCGGGTTGCGGGTGCGCGCCGGTGCCTCCGGGCTCCAGTAGTCGGGATGGTGCCAGTCGGCCTTGGAGAAGTAGACACCCGTGGCAAAGCCGCGCGCGCGGAAGGCATCGAACACCTCGCGGGCAATGTTAGCGCGCGGGTGCGTGTGGAAGGGGCACTCGGGCGCGGTGACGCGGTAGTCGGTCAGCTTCGTGTCGAACATGCAGAAGCCATCGTGGTGCTTGGTGGTGAAGACGACGTACTTCATCCCCGCGCTGGCGGCGGCTTCCGCCCAGGCGTCTGGATCAAACGCCGTCGGGTTGAAGGTGCGGTTCAGCGCCCAGTAGTCGCGCTTGAAACGCTCGATGTCGCGCCTGCGCTCCACCCAGGCGGGCAGGTCATCCGGCCGCGCCCAGGTGTCCTCTTCCACCAGGGGCCACGACTCGATGCACCCCCACTGGCTGTAGGGGCCCCAGTGCATGAAGAACCCCAGCTTGAGATCGCGGAACCACTCCAGTCGCTCCGCCAGCCAATCGGACATGCCTATTTCTCCTTCACTACCCAGAACCGGTCTACCCAGATTGCCTGCACGTTCTCCGGGTTGTTGGTGGGGTGGACGAAGAGGTACATCTCCCCGCGCAGCGGCGCGGTGGTGATCTTGTAGGTGTGGTAACGGCCGTCGTCCGGCACATCTTGACAGTCGACCGTCCGTTGCTCTACCACCTGGCCGTTGGTGAGGTCGTAGAGGCCAAGCCCGAAGGCGGTGCCGGCGTTCCCCGTCTTCTCGCAGCGGATGCTGGCATAGTAGGTGTAGCGCGTCTCGCGCGGGGCCGTCTCCATCCAGCTTTGGGCGGCCCATTCCCGGTGGTTGGTGCTCACCCGCAGGGCCACGCCGTCGGAGGCGAGGTCATCGCGCTCGCGGGCGGCCCAGCGCGCCTCCTGGACGAAGAGGAAGCCGTCGTCCTGGAAGTCGAGGTACTGCGAGGGATCCAGCGCCTCGCACCCGGGAGGGGGTGGCGCGGGGCGGCGCCCGAGGGCCAGGCACTGCTCCTCAAACCGAGAGACCGGTGTGCCCGGCGAGAGCGCCGCGACGTTGTTGCGCCGGGCCACTTCGAGGAACGTCCGGCAGTTCTCCGCGTAGTCGGCCGGGCCGGGCCAGGGAGTGCCAGCCAGCTTTGCCCGCTGCTGCAGCTCCGACCAGCGCCGCGCCCACAGGTAGCGCAGCGGCAGGCGGGCGACCTGCACCCGGCTCAGTGCTTCGGGGTCGTCCTGAACGGCCGCCTCCGCCTGGTTGAACGCGGCTTCCAGGCGGCCCATCTCCGCCAGCCCGAGGGCGGGGGCATCGGCCGCGACATAGCCATGTAGGTGCTTCCGCCCGGCGACGATGGCCTCCGCCAGCTCCCGGAGGACTCCCAGCATGGCCGGCGCCGCGGGGCCGAACGACTCCTCAATCGCTTGCGCCACTGCCGCGGCATCCTTCATCCGGGGTTCCCCCGGCAGCCGCGAGGCGATCCAGTCGCGCACCCAATGCGGCCCCAGCGAGGTGCCGAGGGTGAGCTGCTCGAAGGTGCCCAGCGGCGCCCCCTCGGCGACGCGGGTGATGCCGTGGCGCCGGGCCACTTCCAGGAACGTCTGGCAGTTCTCCACGTAGTCGGGAGGGCCGGGCCACGCAACTCCCTCGGCCGCCGCCTGCCGCGCGAACTCCAACCACCGCCGGGCCCACACGTAGCGAACCGGGAGCCGCGCCACCTGCACGCGCTCCAGCAGTTCCGGGTTGCCCGCCACCGCCGCTTCGGCTTGGTCGAAGAGCTGCTCCAGATGCGCGAGGAGCTTCAGCGTTAGGAAGGGCGCGTTGGGTGACACCGTGATGCCAAGTGCCTGCCCGCTCTCGACCGCGCTCCGGTGGACGGCATCGATGTAGGCCAGGATGAAGGGGGCCGCCGGGCCATAGTAGCCCCGCGCGAACTCGCGGATGAGCGCCCGCGCGTCGCGCCGGGGATCCCACAGCAGCTTGGCGAGCACCCAGGCCTTCATCTCCGCCAGCTCGGCGCCGGGCGAGTTGTAGGCTCCCTGCTCGAAGATGCCCTTCACCCCGTGGTCGGCGAAGAAGCGCACGTTTGGCCCCAGCACCCCCAGGTTCGGATAGGGCGAGAGGTAGTGCGCAAAGTTGGTGGTGTAGTCCCACACGTAGAGCCGCTGGCAGATGCGAGACCACGCCTGGAGGTCTTCCCGGAACGCCTGGTCGCGCTTGCTGGTGGCCAGCGGTTCCAGGAAGCTGCACTCGACGCTGCACAGGCGCACGATCACGTTCGGCAGCGGGCGCACGTGCTTCGGCGGTTTGCGGGTGTAGCTGTAGGCCAGGGTGTCGATCGCCACGTTCGGGTACTGCCGCGCCACGCGCTCCGCCACGTAGTTCACAAAGTGCAGCAGCGGCCCGGAGGGCGAGCCTTCCTTCTCCTCCAGCGCCCGGCAAGCGGCGCACTCGCACCGGCCGAGGCCGTCGTTCTGGGAGACGGAGAGGATGCGGGTATCCGGCTCCTTCTCCAGCCATGCCAGTACCTGCGCCGTCATGAACTCCTTCAGCGCCTCGTTGGTCAGGCAAAGCTGGTTGTTCATCTCGCTGGCGACGCGCCGGCCCTCGATCTCGCTGAACCACTCCGGGTGCTCCTGGAAATGCTCCTTCCAGGGCACCAGCAGGTTGAAGGTGTGTACCATGAACGGGCCGCCGTAGCGGATCTGCCCGCCGCGGGCTTCATCCAGCTTTGGCCGATCGCCATTGCTCTTGTTCCGCACTGCCCAGTCGGGATCGAACGCGTCGTACCAGAACACCTCCCGATACTCCAGCGGCGGGATGTAGCGCCGGTGCAGCTCCGGCACCACCAGCGTCCGCTTCCGGGGGATGGTGCTCGCCTTCGAGGACCACCAGCGGCAGCCGACCACGTCCTCCAGGAAGGTGTAGACGGCGTAGAGGGTGCCACGGGGGCGGTCGCCGGCCAGCACCAGGTGTCGGCCGCGCGTCTCCAGCACGATGCCGTCCGGCGAGAGGCGGTCGAAGCGGATTTGAGACGCCAGCGCCTTCGCCGCCCGGCCCGGGCCGACGACCAGCGCGGGCTCGGGGCCGGCCTGGGTGCCCTGGCGGATGGGGAACTCGACGCCGGTGACCTGCCGAAGGAACGCGGCCAGCTCGGCCGCCGCGTGCTGCTCCGCGGGTGTTGCCTGGGGATCGATCAGGATGTGGTAAGCGGTGCGGCCGTTCTGGGCCAGCGTCAGTGGCGCCGCGCCGGCCGTCGCGGCGGCGCACAACGTGGCGGCGGTCAGCACACAGAGGCGCATGGGTGGCAATCCTTCCGCAAGCCTTCCGCCCGCAAGGGGCGTGGTTGGCAGCCTGTTCGGCGCCGCGGTGACGCTCTCCTGCGCTGCCGCGCTCGGCCGCGCGGTGCCCCAATCCCCCGCGGGGGTGAGGACCGGCCCTCCTGGGGGTGTCTGCCGCGCCGGCCCGTGGGAGGAGAGGCCGTGCCGCCGTGGAACCATCTGCCTGGGTGCCCGCAAAGCCTAGCGTGCGTGCCGCGCGGGCTACCGGTCGGGTCAAGGAGAACCAGCGATGTCCACTGCTCGCCTATCTGTGATGCTCTTTCCATTCCACGCCGGCCTCTCTGAAGGCACGCTGGCGGTGGAAAGCCTGCTGCGCGACTTCCGCGCTGCTGGCATCAGCGGCCTCGAACCGATGCTCTACCCCGAAGGGGCCGAGCCGGCCTGGTGGGACACCCTCTTCCGCGTGGCAAAGGACACCGGGATGCGCCAGGCCTGCCTCGACATCGGCGTCGACCTGGTTGGCACGGGGGAGGCGGATCGCCGCGCTGCCCTCGACCTGGTGGCCCGTGGCGTGGAGTTCTGCCGCAAGATAGAGTGCCCGATCGCGCTGCTGGCGGGAAGCTGCCCCGGCCCGGGCATGAGCAACGCGGAGGGCCGCAAGCTGCTGGCTGAATCGCTGGCCCGCGCCGCGGAGCGCGCCGAGGGCTCTGGGGTGACCCTCACCATCGAGGATTTCGGGGTCTACCCGGCGTTCACGTGCAGCGCTGCCCACGTCGCGGAGGTGCTCGATGCCGCGGCGCACCCGGATCTGCGGGTGACCTTCGACAACGGCAACTTCCTCTACGCCGACGAGCAGCCGGTTGCCGCCTATCCCCGACTGCGCGACCGCGTGTTGCACGTCCACATCAAGGATTTTACCTTGGCGTCGGAGCCGGTCGCCGGCGCCTTGCAGTCGCTCGCGGGCCGGCAGTGGGTAGGAGCGCCCATCGGCCGCGGCGAGGCGCAGGTGTCGGAATGCCTGTCGCTGCTGCGAGCGGATGGCTACGAGGGTTGGCTCTCGCTGGAGGTGGGCTGCGAGCCCCCACTGGAGGATGCCGTGCGCGGCGCCGCCTTCCTCCGCGAGGCGTGGGAGGTCCACTGAGGTCTGCCCAAAAGCAGGAGATCCCCGCGCGGACCCCGCCACCCCCCGCGTGGACCTGAACGACAGGAGGACGGAGCATGTTGCGAGCAGGAGTTGCCTGTCTGGATATCACCCCACCGCTGGGAACGAACCTGCGCGGTTACTTTGAGGAGCGCACCGCCACGGCGGTCCACGATCCCCTCCACGTGCGCGCCTTTGCCCTGGAGCAAGGGGGCGAGGGGATCGCCGTCGCCATCTGCGACATCATCGCCATCAACCGGGCCTATCTCGACCGCGCCAAGGCGCGCATCGCCGAGACAACCGGCCTGGCCCCGGAGCGCGTTCTCATCGCCTGCACCCACACCCACACCGGCCCCGTCACCGGCGACGACCCCTATACCGACTTTCTGGTGGGCCGCATCGCCGATGCCGTGCGCCTGGCCTGGGACCGGCGCGAGCCTGCCCAGGCCGGCTGGGGCCGCGCCGAGGAACGCCGCGTCGTCTTCAACCGCCGCTACCGCATGAAAGACGGGACCGTGCAGACTAACCCCGGCGTCGGCAACCCGGACGTGGTGGAACCGGCCGGCCCGGTGGATCCCGAGGTAGGCGTGCTGGCCCTGCGCCGGCCGGATCGCCAGCCGCTCGGCCTGCTGGCCAACTACGCCCTCCACTACGTCGGCATTCCGGACGACTGGCACGCCATCTCCGCCGACTACTTCGGCTTCTTCGCGGCGATGCTGCCGCGTCTGTACGGCAAGCCGTTCCTGGCGGCCCTGTCCAACGGCGCCTCCGGCGACATCAACAACATCGACGTTCTCGGGCGCACCCCGACGCCGAACGACCACTACCAGCACGTCGAGCGCGTGGCCGGCTTGATCGCCGCGCAGGCGATGTGGGCCGCCAACGGCGCCAGCTATACCGACGACTGCCCGGTCGGCGGCGCCCTGGCCGAGGTGGTGCTGCACCGGCGGCCGACGCCGACCGAGGAGGACCGGGCGCGCGCCCGCGAGATTGACGCGCGCGTGGCGGCTGGCCAGCCGGTGCTGATGGGCGAGCGCTCCTTCGCCAACCGCGTGCTGCGCCGCTGGGATAGCGACGATGGCCCGCAGGAGGTGCCCACCTGGGTGCAGGCCCTGCGCGTGGGTGACCTGGCGCTGGTTGGGGTGCCGGGCGAGTTCTTCGTGGAGCTGGGCCTGGCGATCAAACAGGGCTCGCCGTTCGGGCAGACGATGGTGCTAGAGCTGGCGAACGACTGCGTTGGCTACATCCCGACGCGGCGCGCCTTTGAAGAGGGCGCCTACGAGCCGGAATCCAGCCCCTACGTGCCCGGCTTCGGTGAGGCCATCGTCGATTCCGCCCTGGACCTGCTCAATCGGCTGCACCGCGCCTAGCAGCGCGGCCTTCCGCCGGGGGGTGCCAACGCACCCCCCGGCGTTGGAGACGTCTCCGCCGCCGATTGGTCGGATCGCCGGCGGCCCGCCGGCTCCTGTAGGATGCGTCCGACGCCGAGAAGGTGTTCCTCTCCCCAGGCGATTGCCGGAGTGCCCGAGCCATCGGGCTTCGACGGTTGGGGAGCCGCATGGCTGCGGCACTCCGTTACTCTCCCAGACAACTGGCCGGAGTGCCCGAGCCATCGGGCTTCTGCCGGGCGGCCGCGTCGCTGTGGCAGACCGCTGCTCTACCCGGGAAACGGTTTTGGCACCCGCCTACGTCGGGCATGGCCGGCCCGATCAGGGGAGGGGGTTGGCGAGCAGGATCTCGCGGTAAATGCGGGCGCAGGTGACGACCTCGTTCAGGTCCACGTGCTCGTCCACGGCGTGTGCCGTGGCGATGCTGCCTGGACCAAGGACCAGGGCCGGCGCGCGGTCGGCGATCCAGGCGGCATCAGTGCCGTAGGGGGCGCCCTCCAGGCGGATGCCGGAGCCGGCGTGCCGCTGGCAGATCGCCAGCACCTGCTGGGCGAACGGGTGGTCCGGGGGCGTGTTCAGCGCCGGCGCCGCCGCCTGCGGCGGATGATGCGTCACCTGCCAACCCAGGCGGCTCACCTGATCCACCACCGCGGCGTGCGCCGCCTCCAGCGCCATGCCCGGCGGCACTCGGAAGTCCACGGAGAGGGTGCATTCGTCCGGCACGGCGTTGCGGATTCGGCCGCCGTGGATCATCGTCACCGTCAGCGTCGGCCCGGTCAGCAGCGGGCTGGTGTAGTCTCGCTGCAGCGCTTCCTGGTGTGCCCGCAAGGCGCCGATCACCGCCACCGCGCCGTCGATGGCGTTGAGGCCCAGTTCGGGGCGTGAGGAGTGGGCGCTTTTGCCGTGGACGGTGATGTCCCAGCGGAGCACCCCCTTGTGCTGGACAATCGGCGCCAGGTTGGTCGGCTCGCCGAAGATCCCCCGGGCGATGTCGATGCCGGCCTCCCGGAAGCAGGCGATGCCGCTCTGACCGTGCTCCTCGTCGCCCGCGGCCAGCAGCAGCACCGGCTGGGGCGGCCGCGAGCCACTCTCCAGCAGATCGATCACCGCCAGGAGCATCGCCGTCAGCGACGCCTTGTCGTCGCAGGCGCCGCGCCCGTAGAGGCGGTCGCCCTCCACCCGGGGGGTGAACGCGCGGTCGGGCCAGTCCTCCGCGGGCACCGTGTCGATGTGTGCCTCGAAGAGCGTCGCCGGACCGGATGCCTCTCCTGGGAGGGTGACCAGCAGGTTCTCGTGAGTGGCGCTGACGGCTTGCCGGGTCATGGCCACGCCATAGGGGGTCAGGAGGGCTTCGAGGTACTCAATGACCGCCCGCTCTACCGGCACCGTGCCCGTGTAGGGCCGGTCCATCGGGTTCACCGACGGGATGGCGACCAACTCCGCCAGGATCTGCTCTGCCCGCTCCCGCGTGATCACGCTCACCTGCGGCTCCCTTCCATTGCCCGGCGGATTCGGGCCAGCGCCTCATCGATCACCGCGGCGTCGTGGTGGCGGTGGGTCACCAGGCGGATGTGCGCTGGCGGCCGCTCGCTGACCAGCACCCCCACTTCCTTCAGGCGCGCGACGACCTCTGCCGTGCTGAGCCCGGTGCCCGAGTGGTCCACGTAGACCATGTTCGTCTCCACTGAGCGCAGGTCCACCTTCAGCCCGGGCAGTTCGCTAATCCCGAGGGCCAACTGCCGGGCGGTGGCGTGGTCTTCCGCCAGGCGGTCAATCATCTGTTCGAGGGCGACGATGCCGGCGGCGGCGATGACGCCGGCCTGGCGCATCCCCCCGCCGATGCGCTTGCGGCAGTGATCGGCGCGGGCGATGAACTCGCGGCTGCCGACCACCACCGAGCCCAGGGGGCAGCTCAGCCCCTTGGAGAGGCAGAACATGAGCGAGTCTACCTCTTGCGCGTAGGCGGCGGCGGGCACCCCGGCGGCGATGGCGGCGTTGAACAGGCGTGCCCCATCCAGGTGGACCGCCAGGCCATGCCGCCGTGCCACCGCGCACAGCTCCTGATGAAGGGCCAGCGGCACCACCCGCCCCCCGGAGCGGTTGTGGGTGTTCTCCAGGCAGAGGAGGCGCGGTGTCGGATAGTGGATGCTGCGCGCCCGGATCGCGCGTTCCACCTCGCCCGGATCCAGCAGGCCGTTGTGGCTGGGCACCGGCATCGGCATCAACCCGGCCACGCTGGCCAGCCCGCCGACCTCGTAGTAGAAGATGTGCGAGTCTGGGTCAAGCAGCACCTCGTCACCAGGGCCGGCGTGGGCCATCAGGCAGACCAGGTTGGCCATGGTGCCGCTGAGGCACAGCAGCGCGGCCTCCTTGCCGAGCAGGCGCGCGGCCAGCGCCTCCAGCTTCTGGACTGTCGGGTCCTCATCGTAGGTGTCGTCACCGAGCGCCGCGTCGTGCATCGCCGCGCGCATCGCTGCGGTGGGCAACGTCTGGGTGTCGCTGCGCAGGTTGATCACATCCATGCCGGTGTCTGCTTCCCTCGTGTGCGAACCGACCACTTCCGCCCGCAGCTCAGGCACTGCCGGCGGGACGCCGGCGCTCCGGCCGCGCACCCGGCGTGCTGCCGGCGAGACGCCGGCGCTCCGACCAATCGGCGTTGAAGATGCCCCCTACGTCGAGGCTCCGACCGAAGCGGCTCCTCTCTCGCATGGTGGGAGAGGATGCCCGGGGGGTGAGGGCCTGTCTCTCGCCCCTACCTTCAGCGCACCCGCCGCTCCATGAGGTACTCGGGCTCGGGGGGAAAGCCGTGCCCCTCCATCTCCTGACGGATCTGGGCGCGCACGATGGAGAAGCCCATGCTCTGGTAGAGCGCCACGGCGCGGGGGTTTGCCTCCTGCACCGTGAGAGTCATCACCGGCGGCCCCACCTTCTCGGCGATCTGCGCCAGCCGGGTCATCAGTGCCCGCCCGGCCCCTCGCCCCTGGCAGGCCCGGCCGATGCAGATGCCAAACACGCTGCGCGAGGCGTCCTCCTCCGTCCAGCGGTACCAGGCGTAGCCGGCGACGCGCTGGGCGGGCGTCTCCAGCACGAGCACCACCTCCAGGGGGCTGAACGCCTTGGCCGCGTTGGCTAGGGCGTGGGCGCGATCCAACTGGTGTGGGAAGTAGAAGCGCACGTCTTCCCGCGGCATGCTCTCATAGAGGTCGCCTAACGCCTCCCCATCCTCTGGCATGAGGGGGCGGATGATCGCCTGGGTGCCGTCCTTGAGCACCGTGGTGATCGCCGGAAACTGCTGCATCGTCTCTGGAGTCACTGCTTTCTCCTCCGGAACACCGTGAGAGTTCCACGCCTCCGGGGGGCCTCCTCCCCGGCGCCAGCCGACGGGTCAGCGCCGCGAGAGCTCGGCGCCGATCCGGGCGCGCAGCCGCAGCAGCTCGCCGGGATCCGGGTTCCAGGCGCCTTGCAGCGCGCCGAGGCGTTGGGCCTCCGCCAGGAGGCGCTCGGCTCGCTCGGCCCGCTCGCGGCGCCCGGCACGGCGGGCGTTGGCCGCCCGCCGGCGCAGGAAAGCGAGGTACTCCACGTCCTCCAGCCCGTCGCGGAATGCCTCCAGGCGAATGGAGGAGAGCGGCTCGCCCTTGGGGCCGGGATAGATCAGGTAGCCATCGCCCGCAGGAAGCCCTTCATTGGCGGCCACCCAGGGCAGGCAGGGCCAGCCGGGGCCGGCTTCGCGCCGGGGCACGAACGCCACGCGCGACCTCTTCGCCCAGCGCCAGGCGCTCCATTGGTGGTCGGCCTGGGTGGTGTTGGCCTCTGGCCAGTGCTTCAGGCTCCAGTAGAGATAGCCAGACGCGCCGAGCGCCCAGCACTGCCACGGGAGCTGGCGGTTCCCCCGGGCATCCTGGTGGATATAGGCGATGTTCGGGGTGGGCGGTGCCGGCCCGCCGCAGGTGTAGGCCCACACCTCCTCGCCGCGGGCGCGCGCCTCCCGGGCGGCCGCTGGATCCAGCCAGCTCGTGATCGGGCACCACACATCCACGGCGCCGATCAGCTCGGGGGTGATCGGCACGGTGCAGACCCGGCGGATCCCCGGGGCGATTTGGCGCACCAGCTCCGCCTGCGCCCGCACGGCGGGGTACAGCTCCGGCTGCGGCTCGTCGTGTAGCTTCAGGTAGAAGCGGTCCAGCCAGCCGCGCTCGCGCAGGTGGTGGATGTAGTCGGGCAGGAAGCGGGCCAGCTCCTGTCGATACTCCTCGGAGTACTCCCTGGCCGGGAAGTCGGCGAGCACGCTACAGCGCATGTGCCAGTCGAAGCAGAACTGCAGGTCACGGTCGAGGCGCGAGTAGTCGTAGCCGTTGGCGGTGCGGGTGATCGGGAAGGCTGGCTCTGGGTGGCCCCACCCCCAGCCGATGTCCATCAGGCCGAGGCGGTGGCGCAGGGCAAACCCGGCCCACTGGCGAAACTCGGCTGGCGACACCGCCTTGCGGCTCCACCAGAGGATGAACGCTGTCTTCAGGTGGTTCTCCGGTGGCAGCGTGAAGTTCCACACCTCCACCTGCAGCGGCACCCGCACCGCCGGCTGCCCCTCCGGCGCCACCACCACTACGCCGCGGTAGCAGCCCGGCCGGGCGGTTGCCGGCGCGCGTACGGAGAGCCACACCGGCTGCGCCCGCTCGGCCGCGACGCCGAACGGCGCGTTCCCAAGGAGCGGGTCTGGCCACCAGGCGCCGGCGGTGTCTCCCCGCTCTGGGTGGCCGGTTGTCTCCAGGTAGCCCACCGGATGCACCGCCACCGGGAGCCGGGCGCCCGCCGGGCCTACCAGCGCGCCAGCGGTGACGCGCACGCCGCGGAGGGGGCGCTTTCCGGCGAGCACCACTACCTGCACGCCCTCCTCTTCGCCGCGGGCCAGGGCGATGCGCGCCGGGGCTCCGATCTCCCCGGTGAAGTCCGCCGCGCGGAGCAGCACCTTGCGCGCCGGGCTTTCGATGCCGACGGCATACCCGGGCGCCGCCCCCGGCGTCCCGTAGGCCTGTGCCGTCAGGCGCGGCTGGAGGCGTGAGTAGACCGGCTGCCAGTCGCGCTCCAGGCTCACGACGCGCTGCTTTAGTTGCGCCACGCTTGCCGCGCCGGGGATCGCCCGCAGGGTGGCCTCGGCCCGGGCTAGTGGGTCGCGCAGCGTCTTCCCCAGCGCCGGCTGTGCCTTCGCCAGCGCCCGCGCCTGCCCGATCTGCGCGCGCACGCGCTCTGCCCGGGGGGTGAGCGCCGGCACGTGCAGCGGCTCGTTCGTGGGCGCCAGGCGGAGGGCATCCGTGTGGGGCAGGCAGCCGTGCGGTTCCAGACGCAGCGTGTGCTGGCCGGCCGGGAGTGGCAGCACGGCCACCCGGCTCCAGGCGGCGGTGGTGCCCCGGAAGCTGCCGGTGGTGCCGCTGAGCCCCTGGTCGTCCACCAGCACCTGATCCAAGAAGACGCGCACGGAGCGGATCTCGGCGCTGGCGTAGCGGGCATCGAGGCGATAGCGCCCGGCGGTTGGAACCACCAGGTCGTACTCCACCCAGATCGGCCCGGGCCAGCGGTCAATGATTAGCGGCGACGAGCCGCGCCCCCAGCCGTCGCTGTCGATGGTGACGTGCCCGCGGCTGAAATGCTCCGCCTCAACAACCGTCTCGCCAACCACGCGCGTGGCGGCCGGTTCCGCTGCCTGGCCGGGCACCATCGCCAGCAAAAGCGCCGCGCCCAGCCACGCGAGCTGCCCCAAAACGTGCGTCACACCCGCCTCCATTCACCCCGGCGCCTGGTGGGGCGCCCTGCCTCAGGGTTGGCCGCCGCCGGGGGCCTCTCCTCCTAAGCGGCCGGGGGAAGGTTTGCCCGGCGCCGGCAGCGAACCGCCGTAGTGAGGTGGCGGCTCCGGATCCCAGCGCCGCCAGCACGGAAGTGGGGAAGTGAGCATGGCAGACGATTTCGAGAAAGCGATGCGGTGGCAATACCCGGAGTACATCCCGGTCCGGGTGAGCCTGCTGCCGGCCACCTGGATCAAGTATCGCGACGCCCTGCAGGAGCTGGTGGCCCGGCATCCGGTGATCTTTGGCGAGCAGAAAGGCCCGCGTGATTTCGATGCCGTGGGAGGCACCTACGTCTCGGGCACGCACGTGGATGCCTGGGGATGCGTGTGGAGCAACATCCACACCGGCCGTGAGGCGATTGTCACCGGCCACCCGGTGCCGACGCGCGCGGCGGTGCATACCCTCAAGCCGCCACCGCCCGGCGCCGGCCTCCCCCACGGCTTCATGTGGCTGCGCCTGGCCGACCTGCGCGGCTTCGAGGAGCTGATGATCGACTTTGCCGAGGAGCCGCCCGAGCTGCAGATGCTGATCGATATCGTGCTGGAGTATAACCTGGGCGAGCTGCGCCGCATCTTGCAGGACCGGCCATCGCTGGCCGGCTTTGGCGACGACCTGGGGATGCAACACGGGCTGGCCATCGGCGCGGAGAAGTGGCGCAAGTATCTGAAACCGTGTTATGCCGCGCTCTACGGCCTCTGCCACGAGGCCGGCGCTGACGTCTACATGCATACCGACGGGCACATTCTCCCGATCATCGGCGACTTGATTGAGTGTGGGGTGAACGTGCTGAACCCCCAGGTCCGCGCCAATGGGCTAGAGGGGCTGGTGCGCGAGTGCAAGGGGAAGGTGTGCGTGGACCTGGACCTCGACCGGCAGCTTTTCCCCTTCGCCACGCCAGCGCAGATCGACGCGCACGTGCGCGAGGTGGTAGAGAAGCTCGGCGCCCCGGAAGGCGGCCTCTGGCTGACAGCCGAGTGCGCCGACGACGTGCCCCTGGAGAACATCGAGGCGATCTGCCAGGCGTTAGAGCGCTACCGCGGCTATTACCGGGCCTAGCCTGATCGCTTCACGATATCCGGCGGGGCGCAGTCTACGGTGCCCCGCCAGGGTACACAGAGCCTCTTCCGCTCACTTGCCGCCGCTAGATTGCCTTCCCGGTACCTTGCGGCGCCTCGCGGCCGCGCCCTGTGCTTCTGCAGCGACAACGCGTGGGTCCGAATGTCCCATCGCCGACGTGATACTAGGTCAGCTTCGCACCTGGCCGGTGCTTGCGGCACAGCACCGCCATCTGCGCCTCGATCAATAGTAGCAGGACGCTTGTTCCGCACCAAGCCGATCTGGTAGCTCACCCCCTCTGCTTCCAGGAACCCATGCAGCTCCGAGAACGCGAGCCCACTGTTGGCCCGGGGATATCGACCATCACAGGCTTCTTCGGCAAGAGGGATACGGTCATGTGCCTGGAACACTCTGCCTTAGGAAGGACCCTTTCGTTTGTAGTCCTCAACCCTCACATTCCAAGGGCTTTCCAAGGGTCCCCTCTCTCATGAGTACTTCACGATTAAGACCAAGAAGTGTCGGTTCCCGGGCGTTTCTGGCGAGAGGGACTAGATGACCGGCGACGAGTTGCGGGACCTGGTAGAGCAGATTCGTCAGCGCCGGTGCGAGCGCACTGGCGTGGAGGTGAAGGCGGCACGTGGAGGCACGCCCAAGCGCCTCTACGAGGCGCTCTCGGCTTTCGCGAACAGCCCTGACGGTGGCATTCTGCTCTTTGGCCTCGATGAGAACCAGGGGTTCGAGATTGTCGGGGTCGGCGATGCTCACCGCTTGCAGGAGGAGGTTAGCCACTTGGCCTCTGCCGATATGGAGCCGGTGCTGCGACCCGACTTTGCGGTGGAGGACCTGGACGGAAAGATAGTCGTGGCGGCAGAGATCGCGGAGGTGCCCGCCGACCAGAAGCCGTGCTACTACAGGCCTGCCGGGCTGCAGAAGGGCGCTTATATCCGGGTTGGCAATACCAACCGCCAGATGACAGACTACGAGATCTTCGGCTACACGAGCAACCGCAAGCAGCCTGACTTCGATGTACAGCCGGTCGAGGACGCGACGCTGGACGACCTGGACCGGAACCGGTTGGAGTCCTACCTGTCTGAGCTTCGCCGTTCGCGCCCCGGCGCCACCTACCTGAATGGGCCTTTCGAGCAGACGCTGATGCGCCTGCGAGTCGTTCGAGATGTGGAGGGCGTCTTGCGCCCGACACTGGCCGGGCTTCTGGTCTTTGGCGACTACCCCCAGCAGTTTGTCCCCCAGCTTTGCATCACCTTCCTGCAGTACTACGGTACCACGGAGACTGAGAAGGGTCCGAGGGGAGAACGCTTCCTGGACAACCGTAAGTTCGAGGGCAGCATCCCTGTGATGTTAGCCGATGCGCGAGACCACGTGATGGCAATGATCCGCAAGAGCAGCCTGATCACCGGGTTGCTGAGGCAGGAGATACCCGAGTACCCTGAGGAGGCGATCCGGGAGGCCATCGCCAACGCAGTTGTCCACCGTGACTACAGCCATTTTGTTCGCGGCAGCTACATCCAGATACGCCTCTTTGCTGACCGCCTGGAGATCCAAAGCCCTGGCGGCTTGTACGGCAGTGTGACCGAGGAGACGTTGGAAGACGAGCAGTCCACGCGCAACCAGGCTCTCATGCGCTTTATGGAGGACCTCCACTTGGTCGAGAATCGGGGCACCGGCATCCGCTCCATGATCGAGGCCGTTCGCAGAGCGAACCTGGAGCCGCCGGTGTTTGAGGATAAGCGCAGTTCGTTCTGGGTGACACTGAAGAACCACACGCTGCTCAACCCAGAAACGCTGGCCTGGCTCAGTCAGTTCGCCGCCGTTCCTTTGGTCGATAGCCAGCGACTGGCACTAGCGTACCTCCGCTACAACAATGAGTTGACCAATCGTGTCTACCAGAGGCTGAACCGGGTTGACTCCTTGACAGCAACGAGAGAACTGCGCGGTCTGGTTCAGTCGAGGCTTCTGGAGCAGCATGGTACGCGCCGCTGGACCCACTACACGCTCACGGTCTCGCGAGAGGTCACGTCGGGCCAGGGTGAAGCCTTGGAGGAGCAGCAAGTCCTAGACTACGTTCGGAAGCATGGCTCCATAGCGAACAGAGAGTGTCGCGGGCTTCTGGGGGTCACGTCTAGCAGGGCCTCCGACATTCTGAAGAGGATGCGGGATCGAGGGATCCTGCGACAGGTAGGTGAACGGCGTTGGGCCAGGTACGTGCTCCCGTGATGCGGGCGATGACCGCACGGCATTCCCCGGTTGCCGAGGCGTTACCCCACATCGTACGGGTGTTGCCTATGATCATACTCAGAGGACTGGGGAGCGGTGCCCGCAACTTACTCATACAATTTGATAGGCGGTCATTCATATTCACAGCAAGCAGCTAGGATGCCCATCGGGGCAGTTTTCTATTAGGATCCTATTAGGTCCGGACCTAATAGGATCCTAATGGCCTGCTAGCCTGACCTATTCACGATATCCGGCGGGGCGCGTTCGACCGTGCCCCGCCAAGGCACCCGGTGCCGGCGTCGGATTGCCTTCCCGGTACCTTACCGGCTAGGGTGACGCTCGGTTAAGAGGCGTCTCTGACGCCGAGGGGTGGGTAGCTTCCCCTGGGTGGAAAGGAAGACCAGTAGTGCTAAAACTTCCTTCGTGGCTGGCCGTGCCCTTGGCCCTACCCGTGGCGACGGCGGTTCCCGGGCCTGCCGAGGCCGTGTTGGCCTCTGGTCTGCGGGCAACCAACCTGCGCTGCGAGTACCGGGTGAACCCGCTCGGCGTCGATACCCCCCGGCCGCGCCTGAGCTGGGTCCTGGAATCGGAGCGGCGGGGAGAAGTGCAGACGGCCTACCGTGTGCTGGTCGCCTCCGACGCGGAGACTTTGGCCAAAGGGCAGGGCGATCTGTGGGACAGCGGCAAGGTCGCCTCCGCCCGCAGCGCGCAGGTGGAGTACGCCGGCCGGCCACTGGCCGCCGGCCAGCGGGTGTTCTGGAAAGTGCGCTTGTGGGGCCGGGAGGATGCCCCCTCGCCCTGGAGCGCCCCCGCCTACTGGCAGACCGGCCTCCCAACCCCGGCCGATTGGCACGGCGAGTGGATCAGCGCCGACGAGGCGGCAGAGCCCGGCTTCGCGGCGATCTTGCTGCGGAAGACGTTCCAGCTTGCCAAGCCGGTGGTCCGTGCCACGGCGAGCGTGTGCGGCCTCGGCTACCATGAGCTGTTCCTCAACGGTCAACGCATCGGTGACCACCAGCTCGACCCTGGCTTCACCCGCTACGACCGCCGCCTGCTCTACGTGACCCACGACGTGACGGGAGCGCTCCGGCCGGGCGAGAACGCCCTCGGCGTGCGCCTGGGCGGCGGTTGGTACCGCCTGGCGACGCCCGACCTGTTCGGCTTCCAGGCCGCGCCCTGGACCGCCCCGCCGAAGCTGCTGCTCCAGCTTGACCTGGTGCATGCCGATGGCACTACCAGCCGGGTGGTCAGCGATCGCTCCTGGAAGTGGGCCACCGGCGAGATCACCTTCAACTGCGTGCGCGGCGGCGAAACGCACGACCTCCGCCTTGCCCGCCCCGGCTGGACCTCGCCCGCCTACGCGGACGCCGACTGGCACGCAGTGGTGGTTCAGCCTCCCCTCGCCTCCCCGAGTTCGGAGAAGGTGGGGGAGCCAAAC
>JAAZEB010000232.1 GCA_012512505.1 Armatimonadota bacterium
ATCCTGTTCCCGGTGTTCGCGCGCGCGCGGGAGAATGCCCGCAAGGCGAACTGCCAGAACAACCTGAAGCAGATCGCCACCGGCTTGCTGATGTATGCCCAGGACTACGACGAGCGGTTCGGCATGGGCGACGCCTATGGCACCACTCCGCCCAACTGCCCGCAGCAGTGGCCGATCGCCATCCAGCCCTACGTGAAGAACTGGAACGTGCTGCGCTGCCCCAGCAACGGGATGAGTTCGGACATCAACGAGAACAACCCGTTCGTCTACTGGGGGCAAACCATGCCGGTCTTCCCCACCTATGCGGCGCTGCCCAATCTGCAGTTCGTGCCGCTCGCCCAGGTTCAGGATAGCTCGAACAAGATCCTGGCGCTCGATTCCTGCCACCAGTCGGTGACAGACTGGAACCGGGCGCAATACGCGCTGGCCTGCGCGGGCGACATGTGCGCTGAGCGTGCCGTCCTTCGCGTTCCTTCCAACTGCCCCCACTCCGAGGGGCTCAATGTCGCCTTCGTGGATGGGCACGTGAAGTGGGCCAAGCACACCGGCAACGCGACTCCCCCCCATGGGTGGATTCCGTAGCCACCGCTAGCAACGCTTACCAGGGGATGGGGAGCCTTCGGGCTCCCCATTGCCGTTTCTGCCCGCCAGGAGGCGGGCGTCGCGCGGCTTCGGTCAACGCGACTCGCCCGCTTGCCGGGGCGTGAGAGAGACGCGGGGAAGCTGCGCAAGGACGCGCTGGCGCGACTGGTGCGCCTCGGGCGGGGGCTGCAGCCGTCGGCCGCCCTCCAGGAATCGCTGCAACTGCGGTTCCATCGCCCCGCCGCAGTCCGGGCAGGCCACAGCCGGCGCCTCGCGCGGCCGGCAGAGGAAAGAGAAGCACCCCTCACAGCGGTAGACCTGCTTGCGGCCACCAAACTTCCCCCGCTTGGCAACCGGCTTGCCGTCCACCTCCACCACGTCGAGGGCAAAGTCTACCACGGGAGCGTTGCTCAGGTGGGTGCCGACGCCGAACCCCTCGGCACCGGCTGCCCGCAGTTCAGGGATGTTCTCCTCGTCCAGGGCGCCGGAAACGTAGATGCGCACCTGGTGGAAGCCGCGCAAGTCCAACTCCCAGCGCACTTCGCGGATGATGTCGGTGAAGCGGCCGCGGCGGGAGGCCGGGGTATCGAGGCGCACGCCTGCCAACGCCTCGCCCAGCGTCTCGGCGGCGAGGAGCGCCTCCCCTTTTTCGTCGCAGTAGGTATCCACCAGGGCGATGCGCGGCACCGATGGCGGCAGATCCTCGTGGTAGGCCCGCCAGGCGGTCGCCTGATCGCTGAACAGAATCATCAGCGCGTGCGGCATCGTGCCGGTGGCCTCGATCCCCAGTCGCTCGGCGCAGAGGACGCAGGAGACGCCGGTGCAGCCCCCCACCCAAGCCGCCCGGTCCAGCACCGGCGCGATGGCCGGGTGCATGCGGCGGATGCCGAAGGAGAGCACCGGCAAGCCGCCGGCGGCGAGCGTCACCCGTGCCGAGCGCGTCGCCACGCCGGTGGCCTGGCAGAGGAACCCGAGCAGCGGCGTCTCGTAGACACAGTAGGCGCCGTAAGGCCCGGAGACCGTGAGGACCGGCAGGCGCACGCCATTGCGGTCGCGCGCCGGGAAGAGGGTGCCTTCCGGGAGGGCCTCCACGTCCACCGCCCGGCCCTCCAGCAGGGCCAGCGCCTCGTCGAGGCCACACAGCGCCGCCCACGGCCACGCCTCCGGCAAGCTGCCGGTGGTGACTTCCGCGTAGGCGTGCCGGTCGCCGCGGCCGTGTCGGCGCAACACCTCCTCGGTGCGCTGAAAGTAGATGTCGGTGGTCGCCCCCGAAAGAATCTCCTCCTCAGACGCGACGTGGAAGCGTGCCATCTGCCCCTCCCGCGGGGGCGTTTCCCTCCTCGGTGAGGCGCCAAACATCCGGCAGGCAACAGGAGCTCCGTGGGGGATTCCCGCGGATAGGTCCCGAATTCCGCTTTGGCCGGGCTGTATCACAACCGGATGCCCCCTGTAACGCTCGTCCGTATTCACTGCATGGACCATCGCGATGGGAGGGCTGCCCCATGGAATTCATCATCCGTGATTTTAAGGTAGGGGACCTGGAGGACGCCGGGCTGCTGGCGGCGATGTGGAACGCCTCCGACGACGGCTGGCCGGGCGGCTGGACGCACGGCATCCCGGAGACTGCCGAGCGCGTCTTGGAGGAGAAGCGCAAGGCCGACCGTCTGGCAATCCTCGTCGCCGAGGGAGAGGGCCAGATCCTCGGCTACTGCGACCTGCGCCAGGAGCACGGCCGCGACGATGTCGCCTACATCCCCTTGCTGAACGTGCGGCCTTCGCACCACGGCCAGGGCCTGGGCAAGGCACTGCTGCTGGAGGCGCTGAAGCGCACCATCGACGCCGGCTTCCGCCAACTCACCCTCGGCACCTGGGCCGGCAACCTCAAGGCGGTGCCCCTCTACAAGAAGACCGGCTTCTTCTGGGTGCCCGAGACCAGCGTCTGGATGCAGAACTTCATCCCCACCGCGCTCGCCCTGCCGATCGCCCGCGACTTCTTTGCCGGCCGCGACTGGTACCGCACCTTCCAGCGCGAGCTAACCGTCGCCCCGGACGAGAGCGAGTGGCAGGGGATCAAGGTCTTCCCCTACCGCTTCGAGCAGGACGACCACCTCTTCGCGATGTGGATCGACCGGCAGGCGGAAGCGCCCACCGCCGTGGAGACCGATGACCTCTATGTCGCTTGCATCGTCGGCAAGGAGGAGGTGGTCTGCGGCCTGCCGCACGCGCTGAAGTGGGAGATCGTGAACAAGCGGGCGCGCGCCGGTGGGGCGCCCCTGCGGGTGACCCTCCTGGCCGAGGGGGAGGCCGGGATCGGCCTCAGCGTGCTGGAGAGCCTGGAGGTGGCCGACCGTGCCGTGATCGAGCGCACGCTCACCATCAACCCGAACGTGAAGCGCAAGGAGCCAGGCACCCCGGCCCACCAGGTGAAGAGCACCCTCGTCGTGGAGGGCGTGCCGCTGGTGCTGGGCTCGGCGGTGAAGCCGATGCAGCCGGTGGAGATCCAGTTCGGCGGGCAGATGGTGGTGGCCGGCAAGCCGGACGAGAAGGTGGTCGTGCGCCTGAAGAGCAACCTGGAGTTCCCGGTGGAGGGCGAGCTGCTGATCGAGCCGCACCCCGCGCTGCACTTCGACCGCCTCAAGGCGCCCTTCACCCTGGAACCGAAGTCGTGGACGAGCTGCACCTTCTGGCTGCGCGCGGAGGGAAGCGGCGCGCTTGCCACCCAGATGCGCGCCGTCTGCACCCCCGCCCGCCCCGACGTGGCGCCGGCCGGCCTGCGGCTGGAGACCAAGGCGAAACCGGTCACCTTCCGCACCCTCCCGCTCGACTCGGTCTATGCCTGGCAGGAGGAGGAGAGCGAGTCGATCTTCATCGAGACCCCAACGCTCACGGTGCGAGTGGGGCTGCGTGGCGGCGACGTCTCGGTGAGCGAGCGGCTCAGTGGGCGACAACTGCTGCAGTGTCGGCCGCCGGAGCTGGGGCCACCGTTTACCGGCTGGCGGCAGGTGTCGCCGCTCTATCAACACCGCCTGCAGCAGCGCGACGGCAAGGTGGTGCTCACCCTGGTCATCCCCTCCGAGCGCACCGCCGGGGTCACCATCGAGAAAACGCTCACCGTTGGTGCCGGCTCGACCCTCCGGGTGGATCACCGGATCCTGAACGGCTCCGACGCGCCGCAGCGGCTGAAGCTGCGCTGCCAGGCGTGGCCCGGCATCGACGGGAAGGTCACCGTGCCACTGCGGGAGGGGCTGCTCCACGCCCCTCGCGAGGGCTGGGGCGACTTCCCGATCTATCAGGGCGACCTGCCGAACAAGCCAGACGCCCTCGCCGAGACGTGGTTCGCCCTGGAGCAGGAGGGGCTGGTAACCGGCATCGTCTGGAGCGAGTGTGAGGAGTGCGAGCAAACGACGCTCCAGTTCGACCTGCCGGAGATCCCGCCGCAGTCGCACTACGACGTGGCGCCGGTGCTGCTGGTGGCCGGGCGGGGCAACTGGGAGCTGGTGCGCCAGGTGTGGCGCTGGGCGCACCAGCCCAGCCGCGTCCGCGAGGAGCGCAAGCCGGTCGTCGCGCCGGTGCTGAACGCCACGCTGGAGCCAGCGCCGCTGTTGATCACCGGCCCCGAGACGGCGGCCACCCTGGCGGTACGCAGCCTGCGCGACAAGCCCCTCGCCGCGACGCTGGCGGTCGCGGCCGGGCAAGGGCAGGTGGAGGTGCGGCCGGCGGCAGCGACGCTAGCCGACGTGAAGCGCGGAAGCCCCTTCACCCAGGACGTAGTCGTCGTAGCGCGTGACCGCACGCCCCGTGTGGAAACGGTGCGGCTGGCGGTCGAAGAGCCGGTCACCACGCACGAGTTTGCCGTGCCGGTGGTCATTCTGGGCGACAGCAGCCGGCCGGTCTCCATCAGCACGGTGACCGTCAAGGGAGACATCCCGATCCCGTTCCAGGTAGAAAATGGCTGCTTGTCGTTCCAGGTGGCGCCGGGCTTCCTGGGGGCGATGACGGTGCTGGAGCGGCACGGCGTCAACCACCTGAACAGCGCCTACCCCGAGGCGCGTGCCTTCCAGTGGATGAACCCCTGGTTTGGCGGCGCCCATGCCTACCTGAACTGGGTGGGCGACCTGCGCTTTGCCAAGGAGACGTTCACCGGCGCGCCGGTGGAACGCCAGGGCAACCGCGGTATCTCCTGGCAAGGCGTGGGCGTGGCCTGCGATTTGAAGCACAAGGACCTTTGCTGGCTGCGGTTGGAAACGGAGTATCTCACCACCGGCGGCAGCAACGTGGTGGCCCTCGTGCAGCGGCTGACCAACCGCACTGATGCGCCGCAGGGGATCACGGCTGGGGTCAGCCTGTGGGCGGCTGTGGGTGGCAGCGTGGCGAGGAACGTGCTGCACTACGCCCAGAGCCGGCCGCGCTACGAGCAAGCCGCCTCCACCGACGACCAGGAGCGCGTGCTGCGCGTGCGCCGCCGCGGGGAGTACAGCGCGGGGGTGCCGTGTGGCCGCTGGGCCGTGATCGAGGACGCGCCCTCCGGCTCCGCGCTGGCTGTTGTTGCATCCCACCCCAACGCCCGCCTGGAGGCCACCGACGACGGCCCGCACGGCGTCTCCGTGCAGAGCGAGCAGTGGCTCTCCCTGGAGCCGGGAGAGACGAAGGAAGCGGTGAGTTGGGTAGCGCTGGCGGAGGATGCCGCGCGGGCACGAGAGTACGTCGCCCTAAGCGAGGTGTGGGAGCTGCCGTAGTCGACATCGCGCCTGCTTCGCCCGGGGGGCAATAGCGCCCCGGGCGAAGCCCACCCACTAGCGCCCGGAAGGGGCACCACGGGCCGGCTGTACCCCTCACATGTTGAGCTGGTCTTCCAGTTCGGCCGAGGAGAGCAGGTTGCTCTCCGGGCCCACCGCGCGGCGGGCGAACTGGCCCTCCTGGCGAGCGACGGCGTACCACAGGGTCACCGCCGCGAGGCCGAAAGTGGCCGCCAGGCAGACACGCCACGACGGCAGCCCCGCTGCGCTGACCTCCACTCCAGGTCCGCTCTGCGGAGCGGGCCCATCAAGCACCTCAGACATGTCTGATGCCGTGTTCATGGCCTACTCCACTCCGTCCTCACGACGCTCACCGCCCTCTTCGGAAGGCCAGGCCGGCGGGCTGCCGGGCATGCAGTAGCTTGCCACGGCGCGCGCGCAACTCCCCCATCCTGTAGACGGCCGGGCCACAGGGTTTGTTTCATGTTCGCCGCCACAACGAGCGATCCTGCCCCAAGAGGGGAACGCCACCGCCCGGCGAATCTGTATCGTAGACTTGCGTTACGCACTCTCGCCCAACGTTGGGAGCACACATGCCGGTTACCGCCATCGACGAGCACTTCGCGCGGCTTCGGGAGGCACAGCCGCGCGCGCTGTCCTACCACGTCATGCGCCCCGCCGATCTAACGTCCTGGCAAACACAGGTGCGCGCCCTCGTGCGCGAGCGCCTGGGGATCCCAAAAACCGCCGCGTCGCGCCTGCTGGGCGCCCAGGTGGAGTCGGTTGAGGAGGTCGACGGCTACATCCGCGAGCGCGTGCTGCTGCAAACGGAGCCCGACCTGCAGGTGCCCGCGTTTCTCTTGCGGCCACTAAACCAGACGGCCGAGGTACCCGCCGTTCTCGCCCTGCACGGCCATGGCCCCGGCAAGATCATCCCGGCCGGCCTGCCAGAGGATGAGGAAGGCCGCCATCTAATCGCCGAGGGCGAGCGCGATTACGCCGTGCAGGCGGTGCGTCACGGCTATGTGGCGCTGGCGCCGGACCTGCGCGGCTTCGGCGAGCTGCGCCTGGCCGACGACATCCGCCGGGGCGCCGGCAACTCTTGCGAGCGGCTCTCGCTGCTGGCAATGCAGATCGGACGCTCGCTGCTGGGGATGCGCGTCTGGGACCTGATGGCCGCCGTGGATTACCTTCAGTCGCGTCCCGAGGTAGACAGCAACCACATTGCGGCGACGGGGAACTCGGGTGGCGGCACGGCCACGCTGTTCCTCGCCGCGATCGATACCCGCGTGGCGGCGGCCATCCCGAGCTGCTACTTCTGCACCTGGGCGGCCTCCATCCAGGCGATGCCGCACTGCGCCTGCAACTTCGTGCCCGGGCTTTCCACCCAGATCGAGATGTACGACCTGGCCGGCCTGGTGGCCCCACGCCCGATGCTGATCGTCGCCGGCCGCGACGACCCGATCTTTCCCCTGGCCGGGGTGGAGGAAGCCTACACCCGCCTGCAGGCGATCTACGCCGCCGCCGGCTGCCCTCAGCGCCTCGAGCTGTTCGTTGGCGAGGGCGGCCACCGCTACTACTCCGCCCGGGTCTGGCCCTGGCTGCGCGAGCAGTTCGTGCGCCCGTAGAACGCCGGCCGCGCGGCTAATCTATCCGCCTGAAGACTGCACGGGCCTGGGCAAACGCCTCTGGAGTGATGTGAACGGCGCCGCCAAAGGGGCGGTCCAACACCCCGATGGTGAGGAGCAGCACCGAGATCATGGCCGCCAGCACCGCCGCCTTGAGGGCGTGCGTGGCGGATGGCTCCACGCGAAAGGCGGCGGCAAGCGCCACCGTCAGCAGCGCGCCAAACAACAGTACCCCCCAAAGAAGCGCGGGGAGCGTTGCCTCCGCCTGGAACAGACGCAGGCGGCGCTGCTCCGCCAGCGCCAGGAGGGTCTCCAGCAGGCTTTCGCGCAGCACCGCGTCCTCCACCCGCGCCGGAGTTGCCGCCCGCACACGCACCCACAGTTGGTCCGTGGCGGCCCAGGCACGCGGGCTGGGCTGCCGCCGGGCCATCGCCGGCCACTCGTCCTGCTCCACGGCCTCCACGTAGTCGCGGCAGGCCTGCCGAATCGACCGGCGCAGGTCGGGCGGCAGAGCCCCCGCCAGACGGTAGAGGTCCGCCACCCGGTTCGCCTCCTGGTCCACCGCGTCCCCCGCGGCCTGGAAGTCGGTCCATACCACCACGACCATGAAGGCCAGCAAGATGGCGTACAACCCGCCGACGACGGTAATGTACGCGCCCTCGACATCGACGGTACCGGGCGACGCCATCGCCGACGCCACTGGGTGCCGCATCAACCGCACCAGCACCACGGCCAGCAGCGCGCTGGCGGCCACCACCAGAACTGCCAATACGAGCAGCGGCATGGCCGGCCGGGTCGCATGACGCCTGCCATTTTCCCGGGCGGCTATGACCGATATCATAGCCGCTGGTGCCCTCGCCGCGCTACAATGGGGCCACTGGAGAGGGAGGAACAGCGATGGCGGTTCGTCAGATTGTGCAGATTGATGAGGAGCGGTGTGATGGCTGCGGCGTGTGCGTGCCAGCGTGCGCCGAGGGGGCTATCCAGGTGATCGACGGCAAGGCACGCCTGGTGAAGGACCAGTACTGTGATGGGCTTGGTGCTTGCCTGGGCGACTGCCCCCAGGGCGCGATCACCCTGGTCGAGCGGGAGGCGCCGGAGTTCGACATGGAGGCAGTGGAAGCCCACCTGAAGCGCCTGGGACAAAGCATGGAGGCACATCGGGCACGGCACCCGGCCCCGGCACCCAGCGGCCACGGCGGCGGCTGCCCCGGCGCGGCGGCGCGCCAGTTCGCCGCCCGACCCGCCCCAACGGCGGAGAGCCCCAGCGCCCTGCAGCAGTGGCCGATCCAGCTTCACCTGGTCTCGCCGCTGGCGCCCTATTTCCGCAACGCCGATGTCTTGTTGGCGGCCGACTGCGCCGCCTTCGCCCGCGGCGACTTCCACGCCCGCTACCTGGCGGGGCATGCCCTCGCCATCGCCTGCCCGAAACTGGACGACCCGAGCGGCTATGTGGAGAAGCTGGCGACGCTGATCACCGAGGCGTCGATCCGCAGCCTCACGGTGGTGATGATGGAGGTCCCTTGCTGCCGTGGTCTGGAGCGCCTGGCGGAAGCCGCGATGGAGCTTGCCGGACAGCGGGTGCCCCTCCGCCGGGTCGTGATCGGCATCGAGGGGGACCTCCTGTACGACGACGGCGCGCTGACAGCCGCGTAGTGCCCGCTGGCGCCGCGCGGCTCCCGGAGTCAACAAAGGCGGGCTTCCCGCTTGGGAAAGCCCGCCTTCACTCTGGCTCCTCGGGGAGGACTCGAACCTCCAACAATCCGGTTAACAGCCGGGCGCTCTGCCATTGAGCTACCGAGGAATAGTCTGATTGTCCGGCCGGAGCCTCACCAGCCCTCGGCACGCTGTTATTCTACACCAAAACCGGAGTTCTGTCAACGCCTGGAAGGCAGGAATTCTAACAACCCCGGCGGGCCACCAGAACGCCCTCGCCTGGCACCCATCCCCAGCCACCGCCAGGCGCCGTAGGCAACGCCCCGCCATCGCCAGGGCAGGAGAGTGGTGCCAGGCGCCGAAACCAAGGCGGAGTTTGAGGTTTCTTGATGACGGCAATGAGGCGCCGTCCGGCGCTCTTTTGCCCTGGGGTTGAGGTTCGCGGATGATCATCGAGGCGCGTGAGGATGTAGTGACGCTGCATGGCAGCCTGCTGGAGAACATGTGGCCAGCCATTCAGGCTGCCACCAACCTGCTGCTGAAGCAGCACCCGAACGGCATCATCATCGACTGCGGACACCTGGAGAAGGCGTCCGGCGAAGGGGTGCAGACCTTCGTCGACGCGATGAACTACATTCAGAAGCAGGGCAAGCGCGTGCTGCTCACCGATGTGCCCGAGAACGTGATGCAGGTGCTCCGCAACGTGCCGGGCGCCGGCTCGCAGCTCCCGGTTGCCAGCAACATTGAAGAGGCCCGCCGCTTCCTCGAACTGCGCCCGGTGCAGCCGACGGAGGCCGCCATCAAGCCCGGCAAGGTGATCCTGGTGCCGATGGTCGATCTGCTCGACTGGGAGCATGGCATCGACCTGGCCTGCCGGCTCGCCATCGGCGCTCGGGCAGTGATCCAACTGGTCTACCTGCTGGAGGTGCCGCTGTCGCTGCCGCTAGGAGCCGCCTTGCCAGAGGCAGAGCAGGCCGCGAAGGAAGCGCTGGAGCAAGCGCGCCTGCGGGTTCGCGAGTGTGGTGCCACCGCCGAAGCCCGCGTCGAGCGCACGCGCGAGATCGGCGCCGGCATCCTCCAGGCCGCCAAGGACCTCCAGGCCGACGTGATCGTCGCCGGGGTCCGCGCCACCGCTTCCGGGGCCGACCCCCGGCTGGAACGCATCCTCACCACCCTACTGCAGAAGGCGGAGTGCGAGCTGGTCATCGACCGGGCCCAGGCCCCCAACCCCGCCTGACGCCGGTAGCCCCCGCGGCAGTCTCAGCGGGCGCTGCCGCCGAAGCCGCCAAGCCCCCCTCAGCCTCCGGTGCAACCGGGTGTAGCGCCGCCGCGTAGTAGGCTCCGAAGGAGGAAGTGACGCCGATGCGTAGGAGATGGCTTGCCGTTCTTTCCGTGTCGCTGCTGGCCGCTCCCGTCCTGGCCGCGCCGGAGGCCCCTGCCGCGCCGCAGCCAGCGGCGCCGAAGCGGCTCACCCTCTCCGCGAAGGGGGAGCCGGTAGCGGCACTGCTGGCGCGGGTGGGCGAAGCCTCGGGCGCGTTGATTTTGCCTGACAGCACGGCGGTGGGGAAGGTCACCGGCGAGTGGCAAGACGCCGCGCTAGAAGATGTGCTGACGGCAATCGCCGGGCAGCTCAAGTTGTCGTGGAAGCGGGTTTACCTGCCCCCGGGCACCGCCGCCACGGGGGACAACGTCAGCCAGATCTACCGCGCGCTGCGCGCGCTGCAGGCGGGCGGGCTGGTCGCCCTCGAGCCGAATGGCGAGCACGGCACGGTGCTGCTCCTGAACACCGCTCTCCCCAAGGAGTATCGGGGGGTGATGGAGCAGCCCAACTCCGGGTTCCGCATGGCCTACCTGGTGTTGAACGAGCGGGTGGCCCTTACCCCGCGTGCGCCGCAGGTGGAGAGCATCGAGGCGTGGCGGCCCGGCGCGCGGATGACGCCGGAGAACTACACGAAGCTGGCCAACGACATGCTGATCGCGCTGTCGCAACTGCCGCCGGAGGAGCGGCAGGCGGTGCTGGCCCTGGCGATGGAATCGCAGCTGCAGATCATGGTCCAGAACCCGCAGCTCATGGCCCAGATGATCTACGAGAGCGCCGGCCTGCAGTTCAAGTTCATCGCCGACAACCCGGAGTTGTCGCGCGCGATCATGCAGGCCGGGATGCAGGCCAGCATCGAGGCGATGCAGCTCATGTCGCCAGCACAGCTCCAGGCGTTCCTGCGGTTGCAGCAAGAACTGGTGAAGGAGCTTCCCCAAGAGCAGTTGCAGCAGCTAATGAAGCTGGCCGGCCAGGAGCCGTGAGGCCGCGCCGATCTGGGATCGCGGTCTTGAACGGCGCGCCACCGCCAGGCAAACTCGATCCCAGATCGGCGATCCTGCTACTGCCAGAACTGGTAGGTGGGCACGCCGGCGGCGATCCCGTAGATGTTCCAGAGGCTGCCGACCACGAACTGCCCCAGGATCAGCCCGTAGAAGAAGGGCAAGCTGCGCCGGAACCCCGCCAACCCCCCTTAGCTCAAGATCACCATCTTCAACAGCCAGGCGATGAAGAGCGGCATCCACACCAGGTTGATCTCCCACGAGGCGGTGACGGCAAACCCGAGCGGATGAAACGGCCACCAGGGAAGGCGCACCCGCATGTACTGCAGGAACGCGGCGATGGCGAAGCCGACCCCCACCGCGATCGCCGGGTTGCGGTCGGCCGGGGGTGGGTTGGTAATCCAGGTGGCCAACCGGTTGTAGGCTTCCGCCCCGAAGGAGCCGGACTTGGCGGCAGCCCCGTAGGCGTACATCAGGTGCAGCATCGCCCAGAACGCCACCAGCATCGCCACCGTGCCGCCGGCCAGCAGCAGCCAGAACCACGCCCGCTGTGAGCTGCGCGTCTGCTCCGCCATGCGGAACCCCTCGATCTGGCTCGGCATCGGGTGGCAGCGGTAGGCGCGGTTGAACCAGAAGAAGAGGGAGAAGACGGCCAGGTTGCGGGGGCCGAACACCGCCGGACCGCAGATCTCCGTCAGCGTCCAGTCTGGCCCGGTGAAGTGCAGGTCGTGGACCGGGGTGCCCAACTCCACGCGCATGCGGGCGATCGCCAGTGACAGGGCAAAGTAGATGCCGAAGAAGATGACCGCCAGCCAGGGCGACATGCCGGCCGCCCAGCACCAGAGGACCAGCCCGATCATGCCGATCACGATGCCCAGGGCGGCCATGCGGTAGGAGATCGGCTCCTGGGAGTCGTCCAACTTCGTCGGTCGCCCGAGGATCTTGCGCCCCACCTCCTTCAGGTAGTTGCGCCCCAGCCACAGGCTGAAGGCAAAGAAGGAGAGGTAAGCCCCGAACGCCTGGTCGTTGATGTAGGGGAAGCGCGGGATGTTGTCCCACCCCAGCGCCATCACTCCGACCAGCTCCAGCTTCCAGAACAGATAGAAGAACCAGGCGGAAAAAAGGAAGTCGAGCGGCATGGTAACGCCCAGGCCGACCATGAAGGGGTACCACGAGGCGGGCGTCCAGCCGATGGCACGCCAGGGGCGATCGGGGAAGAAGCTGCCCAGGTCGAGGTAGCTCTGGCCGAACCCGGGGGTGAGCAGCGGGCGGATGAACGGATAGTAAAGGTTCAGGCCGTTGTTGATATCCACGAAAGCGGCGGCGGCGAAACCGATCCAGAAGAGACGGTTGCGGAACAGCTCGGCGAAGAGGCCATCGCCGCCGCCCCGGGTGAACTGCAGCGGCAGATGCGTCAGCGGGTAGCTCAGCTTCTCGCGGTTGCTCCACTGCTGGCGCACCAGCGCGTTGACGCACAGCATCACCCCCAGCATCAGGGTGACCAGCAGCGTCCAGAAGAAGATCGGCACTGCCCAGGCCCGCACGAACATCCAACCGTACGGGCGCGTGTTGCCCTCGTAGTAGCCCCGGATCACCTCTGGGTCGGAGACCATCAACCAGCCAGGCAGGTACTCGAAGAACAGCTCCTGCCAGCGGTTGGCAGGGGTGGCATAGCGGAAGGGCCAGGTGATCATCGGCACCAGCACCTGCGCCATGTCGTGTCCGCACAGGGCCGAGGCCAGTGCCACCAGGGTATAGATGACGAGCAGCTCCCCCTGGGTCAACGCCCGCTGCGGCCAGCGCCGCGCCACCAGCCGGTTTAGCAGCGTGACGACGAGGAGCGTGAAGACGGCGTTGAAGAAGAGGGAGATCGTCGTGGGGTGCGCCGAGTAGCGCACCATCTCCATCTGGATCACCCAATAGGCGTTGACCGGCATCAGGATCAGGCCGATCAGCACCGCCCGCAGGGTGACTGCCCGGGCATACTTGTGTGGAGACGGGTTGGTTGTTGTCATAGGTCCTGCTGCCACCCGCGGCGTTCCCCCGCCCGGGCGGACCTTCCCCCGTTCGCGGGGGCCTTTGTCTTTGCCTGCCGTCCTGGGATTCCGACATGGACCCGCAGGAGCGTCCGGTGAGAGAGCCGGTTTGGTCGTCGATGGGTTCTCCGCGGGATCGGGCTGCGCACCTGGGCGCCGAAACCCCAGAAACCGGCAGAATCGCACTTGCCAGGTTCGGGCACGATGTGCTATAATGCAGTCAACGAAGGTGCCGTGATGCCCTCGTAGCTCAGTGGATAGAGCGCGGGTCTCCGGAACCCGAAGCGAAGGTTCGATTCCTTTCGAGGGCACCATTCCGAAGGCGGAGCGTTCAGCGCTCCGCCTTCACTGCTCTGGGCACCCCGCCGCCGGGTAGCCCGCCAGGTGGCCGGCGAACGGGTGGCCCGATGACGGGTAGCCCTAAAGGACCGCCCTGTCCCAAGGGGTGAGCCGCCTAAAGCCGGCTCCGAAATACGGTTGTCGGCACAACGCGCCGCCGTACCGGCCGGAAGCCGGCGCCAGAGCGCCCTTCAAGGTGCTTGTCCCTTAGAACGGGGGCGTCGTTTACGGCGCCCCGCGCCTGACACCTATCACCTGTCACCTGACACCCGACACCTGTCACCTGGCAAGCCGGCTAGTACAGCGGCTCCGGCGAGAGGTACATCTCTTCGCCGAACAGCTCCTGGAAGCGGGGGCGGGCGCTCAGGTTCTGGAAGCGCACGCGCTGCCGCACGTTCTCCGAGATCTGCCCGTCGCGCGAGAGGAGGGCGATCTTGGCGCCGCGCAGCGCCGAGTTACCCACCGGCACCGTGCGCTCTTTGCCGAAGCGGAACAGCCCGATCTTCTCGGCGCTCTCCACGCCCAGGGTGTTGCCGAAGGCGCCGGCCAGGTAGAAGCGCTTCACCTCCTGGATCTCCTTGCCCATCTCCTCCAGGATCAGGCGCAGGCCGGCGGCAATCGCGGCCTTGGCCAACTGTAGCTCGCGCACGTCCCGCTGGGTGATGTAGACCGGCTCCTGGATCATCATGCGGTCGCTATCCGTGATGCGGCCGGTCGGCTGAATCAGGCCCAGGTCCAGCCCGGCGGCGACGGCATCCAGCAGGCCGCTGCCACACAAGCCCCGCGGCGCCCCCCCGCCGATCACCTGAACGTCGAGGTGGTGGTCTACCACGCTGACGCGAGAGATGGCACCCTTGCCGGCGCGCATGCCCAGCTCGATCTTGCCGCCCTCGAAGGCAGGCCCGGCCGCGGTGGAGGAAACCAGAATGCCGTTCTTGTCGCCGGCGGCGATCTCGCCGTTGGTGCCCAGGTCGGCCGCGGCCACCAGTTCGTCGCTCTCCAGCATCCGGGTGGCGAGAATGACGCCCAGGATGTCGCTGCCCACGAAGCCGCCCAGGTTGGGGAGGAAGCGCACGATCACGTGCTCCGGCACCGGCCAGCCGAGCGCAGGGGCCGGCGATCGCTGCTCTTCGAGGGTATGCGGCTCGTGGGGCGCCAGCGCGAGCTGCGGCAGCGGGAAGCCATACATCAGGTGCTGCATCACCGTGTTGCCGACGATGGTGACTTGGCGCAACTGCTCCCAGGCAATCCCGGCGTTAGTCACCAGCTCTGTCGTCATCCGCGCAAGCTGCGCGTTGACCGTCTGCTGCAGCTCCGCCGCGCCGCAGTTCATCGCGTATTCCAGGCGCGACATCACGTCGGCGCCGCGCTTCGCCTGCGCGTTGAGGCCGGTGCGCACCGCGCGCACCTGTCCGTTGGACAGGTCCAGCAGTTGAGCCACCACAGTGGTGGTGCCCAGGTCCACGGCGATGCCGAAGCCCTCCTGCGGGTCGAAGGCAACCGGGCTGTTGTCGTCCAGGATGAGCGTATCCCACTGGCGCACCTGGAGCACCAGGTCGCCCTCAACCCGGGCGCGGCAGCTCAGCCGCCACCCCTCGGCCAGCTCGGCTTCGGTGAAGACCTCGCGGTCCATCGCGTGCGGCGCCAGTGAGCCTTCCAGCACGCGCACCCGGCACCCCTTACAGCGGCCCCGACCGCCACAGGGGAACTCCACTCCCAACGGAAACAACACGTCCTGCAGCGCCTGGCCGGGAGCGGCCTCAACCTCCGCGCCCAGCGGCAACACGCGAATCTTCATCTCGACAGCGCTTGTCCCTTCGTAGGCACCGGTGCGGGATGCAGACACTCCGTTCCCCGGCCGTCGGGGCAACTCCTGCCTGGTGAAAGGCGCCCGACGGCGGGCGGGGCCGCAAGCGCACCTGGAAGGTAGCAGAGTCGGCTTGCCGGCCGGCGGAACCAGAACGGCGCGCCCGGCTCCTGCCGTTGACACCTGCCGCGAACGGATGGTATACTGGCCGCGTTACGGGCAGGCGGTGGCCACGCGGAGCGCCACCCGCCCTGCCGGCCGCCGACCTCGACCTCCGCTGGCACCTTGAGGCGCACGCGGTCGATCCGCCCAGCGCCGCGGGCCATCGCCGGGGCGGCGCCACCCAAAGCTAGTTGCGACGAAGTGATGCCTCCGGCAGAGGCACTGCGGCGCGTAGCGTGGCGTCTCATCGCCGCCCCCGCTCCGGGCGGCCATCGGTCGCCGCGCCACGCACAGGAGCCCGCTGACCGGATGTACCACTTAAGGAGGACTCACCGCATGAAGCGATTCCTCGAATGGTGCGCCCTGGGCCTGGCCGCCGCGCTGCTCCTTTCCCCTCCCGCCCGGGCGGACCTCAGCTTCGGCTACGAAGCACGCTACGTCGGGCTGGGCGGCGCTGGTCTGGCGATCATCGACAACCCCACGCAGGCCGCGCTGGTCAACCCCGCGGCCCTCTCGCTGCGCCCGCTGGGGTTTGGCATTCAGTGGCCCAACTTCGGCTTCCGCTGGCGCGGCGGCGGCTTCGGCGACGCCCTTAGCCACCTCGCTTCCGGCAGCATCAGCACCGATGAAGCCAACGACCTGGCCCGCGACCTCGGCTCCGAGCCGACCCGCATCGAGGCCTCCCTTGGCTTCGGCCTCGCCGCCAGCGTTGCCGACCTGCGCTTCCGCTCCCTGGCCAGCGTGCTGGTGCGGCCACGCGCCGAGTTCGCCCGCTGGGCCACCTCCGGCGCCGACATCAGCAACTTTCTCGCCAACAACTACGCCAACCAGTTTGCCGGCCTCACCACCGCGGCTGAGGTCCAGAACGCCGTCAATCAGATCAGCCAGCAGCTTGGCGCCGATGTGATCGGGGCAGCGGCCATCTCGCCGTCGTTCGGGGTCGGCGTGCGCGTTCCGGACCACCTGCTCGGTAACGGCACTCTGGGTGATGTGCGGGTGGGCGTTCGGCTGAAGCCAACCCGGATCTACTACAGCCACTACGTCGTGCGCCCCACCGTGGACGTGAACGCGATCACGTCGAGCGACTTCAATGCCAACGGCTTCACAGCCTACAACAAGATCCAGGTGCGGGCCGATGCCGCACCGGAGCTAGGCAGCGACACCAGCCTCTCCGAGACAAGCTGGGGGGTGGACTTCGGCCTCCTCTGGCAGCCGGCCCTGATCCCCTACACCACTTTCGCCCTGACGGTGGACAACCTGATCGAGCCGAGCTTCACCTTCCCGGCTGGCGCCGACCCACGCGTGGTGCCAGTGGGCGAGAAGCTGCTGCCGCGCACCGTCAACCTCGGCGCCGCCATCTCCGTGCCTGGCGGCCTGCTGCTCGCCGCCGACCTGCTGGACGTGACCGGCGCCAACAAGGCCAACCCGCACGGCGAGGCGCAGTTCCGCGTCGGCGCCGAGTTCCGCCCGAACCTGCCGGGCCTGCGCCTGCTGGCAGTGCGCGCCGGCTACAACAGCGCCACCGGCATGGCGGCCGGCTTCTCCATCGGTGGCTTCGGCATCGCCTATGCCAGCCGCTCGCCGTTGGTCGCCAGTCAGACGTTCAACTTCTGAGGGATGCCATGCGCTATGGCATCCTCGCCGATATTCACGGGAACCTCGAGGCCCTGGATGCCGTGCTGGCTCATCTGCACGACGCCGGGGCCTCGGCCTACCTGTGCCTAGGCGACATCGTCGGCTATGGCGCCGACCCAAACGCCTGCTGCGAGCGCCTTCGGGCCCTGCGCGCGCAGTGCGTGGTCGGCAACCACGACCTGGCCGCGCTGGGAGCGTTCGACCTTTCCTGGATGAACCCTCTGGCGCGCGCCGCCGTGGAGTGGACCGCCCACCAGCTCAGCCCGGAGAACCGTGCCTTTCTGCGGTCACTTCCAGAAGAGGGAGACGGCCCGGGCTTCCAGTTCGTACACGGCTCGCTGGTGGAGCCGACCACAGCCTACATCACCCACTCGTTCGCGGCGCGCGCCTCGCTGGAGCTGCAGCACGCGCCGGTCTGCTTCGTGGGCCACACCCACGTGCCGGCGCTCTATGCCCGGCGCCGCGGTGGCGTGCTGGTCGGCCGGCTTGCCTTCGCCGCCGGCCAGCGAGTCGTGCTGGAGCCAGGCCGGCAGTACCTGGCGAACTGCGGCGCGGTGGGCCAACCGCGCGACGGGAATCCGGATGCCGCCTGCGGCCTCTTCGACGCGGACACTGGCACCCTCACGCGCTACCGCGTGCCTTACGATATAGACACGGCGCAGGCGAAGATCCGCGCCGCCGGCTTGCCCTTCTGGCTGGCAGAGCGGCTAACGCAAGGAGCATGAGATGATGGGGAACCTCAGGCGTCGCTTTCCCGGGCGCGTAGGTCCGGCAGGCCCCCTGCTGCTGGGGCTGGCGCTCCTGCTGCCAGCCGGAGCCGGCTGCCAACCGGAAGCGCGCTCGGCCACCAGTGCCATCCGGGCAGAGGAGTTCGATGGGCAGCGCGCCATGGAGTGGCTGAAGCGCCAGGTGGACGCCGGGCCGCGCGTTCCCGGCAGCGAGGCTCATGCCGCTACCCGCCGCATCCTCACTGAGGCGCTGGGGCCAGACACCCAGGTGCAAGAGTTCACCCACCGCACGCGCCAGGGCACCATCCCGATGGCCAACCTGATCGCCCGCTTCGGACCCACCACCGGCGAGCGCATTCTCCTATGCGCCCACTGGGACTGCCGCCCCTTCTGCGACCAGGACCCCGACCCGGCGAAGCGCGACCAGCCGGTGCCCGGAGCCAACGATGGCGCCTCGGGGGTCGCGGTGCTGCTGGAGCTGGCTCGCCTCTTCCGCAAGACACCTCCGCCCGTGGGCGTCACCATCGTTCTCTTCGACGGAGAAGATTGGGGCCGCACCCTCGACACAATGTTCCTCGGTTCGCGCTACTTCGCCGCGCATCCGGTGGGAGGGCCGTTCCGCTATGGCATCCTGCTAGACATGGTGGGAGACGCCGACCTGCAGATCTACCGTGAGCGCCACTCCCAGCAGCGGGCGCCCGCCATCGTGGACCGCGTCTGGGCCGCCGCCGCCGAACTCGGCTACGAGGAGTTCCGCCCCTCTATCGGCTACACCATCGAGGACGACCACATCCCCCTCCTCGACAAGGGGATCCCCGTCATCGACGTGATTGACTTCGACTACCCTCCGTGGCACACCACGCAGGACTTGCCCGACAAGTGCAGCGCCCGCTCGCTGAAGGTAGTGGGCGATGTCGTCCGCCAGGTAGTCTACACCGACCCGCCAGCCGACTGAGGCCAACATGCCCCCGCCGACTGGCCGGAGCGCCGGCGTCCCGCCGGCCCCCCGCTTGAGGCACGCCCCGCCGTAGGAGTCCTCCATGGCCGGCAGGCGGCCAAGAGAATGAAACTGGGGCTCCGCCGCCAATCCGGGAGGCAGGCAGCCGACCCGCACCCCGAAGGGGTGCCATCACCCAGCCCAGGGTGCCGCACCCTGGGACACCCCACAAGCGCATTTCGCCTAACCCTGAAAGGGTTTTACCAGGTGCCCTCTCTTTGTGAAACCCTTTCAGGGTTTTGGGGTTGGACACGGGCGGGTTCCCCCAGGGTTCGGAACCCTGGGCTAGGTTGTTCCACCCCTTCGGGGTGAGGCGGCACCGCCGCTCGGGAAGTTAGGCTAGCCGCAAAAGGGCTATGTTCAGGGTAGGCGACTCCTGACGCTGAGGGCTGGGCCTCCGAGCCTGGCGCTGACCCCCGGACGCACCCCAACGGCTGCTAGATCCACTGGTTTCCGTGAGAGATGCCGCGGGTACAGTCTCGATGGAGGCGGAGCCGATGAGCACGAAAAAGCAGATCAAAGAGCGCCCCGGCGGGTCGGCCGCGGAACTAGCGAACAAGCCGCATCACGGCGGCAACGTTCAGGCGGAAGCGATGGACATCTTCGCTGCCGAGCAGTTGGGGGTCGGCACGGAGGAGTATCGGGATATCCGTGCCGTCGGCAACCCACCGGAGATGGACGAGGCACCAGAGCCGGACCGGGGCAAGGAGTTTTCCGGCCCCGGCCGCCAGCACGACCCGGACCGAGTCTGAGTGGTGGGCGCGCGGCAGCGCCCACCGCCTTCGCCGGCCAGCCGCGGCAGCTCGGTCCACGATCCACGCCGGTGAGCCAACACCGCCAACTAGATCCCCACACTCCCCGCAGCCTTCGCCCACGCCGCGCCGCCCTTGGCGCGCGCCAGGGGATTCCCTCGCGACCGTTTCTGCGGTATAATGGGAGGTGGAAACGGGGCAGGCTCGCGCCGGTACGCGCCTGGGAGTGCCCCCCGGCACCGCGCGCGGCGGGCAGCACGCCCGCCCGGCCGGAAGGAACCCCCACCGGCAGGCCCGAACAGTTCCAGAGCCACACCCGACTACAACCGGCAATACAGAAGGATTGTGCCATGATTCCTGAGGTTTCCGCATTGCAGAAGGCGCGCGCCGCCTATCGTCCGAAGCTGCCGCCGGCGCTGCGCGCGGGCAACATCCGCATCGTTCTGGGGGCGCCCACCGAGCCGGCGTCGGATCAAGACGAGATCAAGCGACTTTTCCCTTACACCTACGGCCAGCCGGTCGCCACGATCGCCGAGGGCGACGGGCAGCAGCTCAAGACGGAGCCGCTGCGGGTTGGCGTGGTCCTCTCCGGCGGGCAGGCGCCGGGCGGGCACAACGTGATCGCCGGCCTCTTTGACGCGCTGAAAGCAGCGCACCCGGAGAGCCGTCTGTTCGGGTTCCTCAAGGGCCCCGGGGGCGTGATCAAGGGGAAATACCGAGAGCTGACCGCGGAGATCATCGACCGCTACCGCAACACCGGCGGCTTCGACATGATCATGAGCGGCCGCGACAAGATTGAGAAGCCGGCGGACCTGGCCGCCTGCAAGCGCCACTTCGAGGAGATGGCGCTGGACGGCCTGGTGATCGTCGGCGGCGATGACTCCAACACCAACGCCGCCATGCTCGCCGAGTACCTGCGCGCGCAGGACTGCTCGACGGCGGTGATTGGCGTGCCGAAGACAATCGACGGCGACATGAAGAACGGGCAGATTGAGGCGTCGTTCGGCTTCGACACCGCCTCGCGCGTGTACGCGGAGCTGATCGGCAACATCGCCCGCGATGCCACTTCGGCGGTGAAGTACTGGCACTTCATCCGCTTGATGGGCCGCGCCGCCAGCCACGTCACGTTGGAGTGCGCCCTGCAGACGCACCCGAACATCACCCTCATCTCCGAGGAGATCCAGGCCAAGGGCACCACCCTGCAGGAGATCGTGGATTACATCACCGACGTGGTGGTCAAGCGCGCCGCCGCCGGCAAGAACTACGGCGTGCTGCTGGTGCCGGAGGGCCTGGTCGAGTTCATCCCCGACATCAAGGTGATGATCGACGAGCTGAGCACCATCCTTGGCCGCGACGAGGAGTACCTCCAGCGCCTGCCGGACCACTCCGAGCGCGTGCAGTACCTCAGCACGCAGCTCACCGCGGCCAGCGCCCAGGTCTACAGCTCGCTGCCGCTTAGCATCCAGGAAGTGCTGCTCACCCGCGACAGCCACGGCAACGTGCCGCTCTCGCAGGTGGAAACGGAGCGCCTCCTCATCGATCTGGTTTCCGACCGGATCCGGCTGATGAAGGCCCGCGGCGAGACAGAGGCGAAGTTCAGCCCGCTGTCGCACTTCTTTGGCTATGAGGGACGCTGTGCCGCGCCCTCCAACTTCGATGCCGACTACACCTACTCGCTCGGCTACGCGGCGGCACAGCTCATCCGCGGCGGCCTCACCGGCTACACGGTGAACGTGCAGAACCTCACCCAGCCCGCGGAGCAGTGGGTGGCCGGCGGCACCCCGGTCACGATGATGCTGAACATCGAGACGCGCAAGGGGAAGCAGGTGCCGGTGATCAAGAAGGCCCTGGTCGATCTGAACGGCAAGCCGTTCCAGACGTTCGCCCGGCACCGCGAGGAGTGGGCGCTGGAAGACTGCTACATCTTCCCCGGCCCGATCCAGTACTTCGGCCCGTGTGAGGTCTGCGACGCGCCGACGATGACCCTGGCCCTCGAGAAGAGCTAAACTGCTCGTCCTGCGGCGATGCCGCCTCCCTGGGGAGGCGGCATCGCCGCGCCACCAGCCGCCTACCGCGCGCGCTGGAAGCGAAGCCGGCCGTCACGCCCCACTTCCAGCGTGCCAACCGGCACACGTCGGCGCGCGTCACCTCGCTCCGGTAGGAGGCTGGCATACCCCTTGGCATCGCCGAACCCCATTAGCATCTCGTGCGTCAGACCCACCGACAGCGCCAACCGCTTGCCGCGCAGCTCCTCCGGCACCCGGATCTCAAAGCGGTCCCGGTGCTTGCCGACGGTGGTGAGCGGCGCCGTCAGTGCCGACTTCACGGACAGCACCGTCCTCGCCTCCTCGTCCAGGTCGCAGTAGGCTAGAACGCCATCCGGCAGCACGTTGCGCAGATCCCAGGTCACCGGCAGCAGCAGCCGGTCGCCCTCCACCCGGGCCGTGCCCACCGTCACCGCGAACTCGCCAGCGATGGTGAGAGTGCCCAGCCGGTAGCGCCGCCGGCCGTCGTCGCCCGGGAGGGGAAGCGCGATGCGGGGCGTGCCGTCGGCATCCCCCACGGAGACGCGCACCTCCAACTCGCCCGCAGGCAGGTCGTACGGCAAGGGGAAGGCACGCGTTTCGGTGACCGCCTCGGCCTGGCCCGGCGCCCCCACCGGCAGGCGACGCACGTCGAAAGCATCATCCACCAGGCAGGCTACCAGGTTGCCGTCCTTGTCGAACAGCGAATAGGCCGGATGCCCGCCGGGCAGGCAGGGTGCCACCCCGACGTTACGCCACGTCGCCGTCAGCGGGAGCGTGCCCGAGGCGACCACCTGCTTTGGCCAGGACGCCTCCACCAGGTTGAGGCGATAGCCCAGGCGCTGGTTGATGCTCCGGACCACGTCCGGATAGTGCTGCAGTAGCTCCCGCGGGTCGCCGTGGATCGAGACATAGCTGGCGTGGTAGGCCTCCACGTCCTCCAGGTAACGCCCCATGCTCTTGGAGAGGACCGCGTTGTTGCGGATGTGCGACAGGTGCGCCATCTCCAGGATCACCGGCCGATCCGGCCAGAACGGCTGTGCCAGGTCGGCCGTCTTGTAGGCCTGTGGGTCTTCGTAGACGAGGATAGAGTCGTCGCGGAAAGTGCCACCCACCGAGCGAATGTACTCCAGGGGGGTGGGCTCACCAGGCTCACTCAGGTTACGGTCCCAGTCGTCCTGCCCCACCAGCAGCGAGCGGGGAAAGCACTTGCGGTGCAGGTCCACGTGTCGCTTCAGCATCGCCATGCCGTAGCGGCGGGCGATCGGGTGCCCCTCGCCCCAGATCCCGATGGTGCCGACGTCCACGAACGCCAGATGGGGGCTACCGTCGTAGCGGGCGCCGGCGGCCGCCAGGAAGCGCTCCAGTTTCTCCAGGTAGATCGGGTCTTCGTAATCTGGCTCCCAGCAGGTGACCTCGTAGGGGGAGACTTGGTGCCACTTGGCACCGGCTTGCCGCACCCACTCGGGCGTGCCCTGGTAGACCGACCCCTCGAAGGTAGTGAGGCGGAAGGCGATCTGCTTGCCGGCCGCGATGTAGCGCTGCGCCACCGTGTCGAGCACTGCCCAGTTTCGCTGGCCCTCCACCGGCTCGATCACCGACCACGGCACGCGGAGGTAGACCACCGTCAGGCCGGGGAAGTCGCGGCCGTCGTAGCCGGGCCCCAGCGGCGCCCCGTAGGCATGCAAGGCGTTATCGAAGTGGTGGAACACCCAGCCCATGCCCGGGTTCTCCAGCGCCGCCCCGGTATCCGGCGGGCGGACCACCACCCGCTCCTCAGTGCCGGCCATCGCCGCTGGCAGGCCCGAGAGGACAGCCGCCACCAGGGCGCTCACAAGCAGTTGCATGATACCAATCCTCATTCCGTCTCAGATAACAAAAGCCAGCAGAACGGTCATCCACCTGGCGCGTTCTACGCGAACACCTCCTCCAGGCTTTCGGCCGTCAGTACGCGCTCAAGCCAGCGGCGGAGGTCGCCGGTCTCCGCGGCGACAACCCGCTCGCGGCTCGCCGCGTCCACCTGGCCGAACTTGCGCTCCAGCAGGTGCAGCAGGGCCTCGGCCTGACCTTCTTGCCGACCCTCCTGCCGGCCTTTGCGGAGGGCTCTGCGTTCAAACTGCGTCAATACCGGCATCGCCTGCTCCTCCTCGTAGCGGATCAGCTCCCGGGCGAACTCGTCCTCCAGTCCGCTCGGGAGCACCATCATCAGCTCCATGGCGCGGAAAAGCTTGCGGATCCTTTCCGCTTCGTAGCCGCGCTCGTACAGCATGCGTACCAGGCGCAGCTTCCACTCCAAACGCATTCGCGGGTTGCGCCGCGTCTCAAGCGTTTTGAGGTGCGCGCGGCCCGGCGCACCGCCTGCCGCAGCTCCAGGTCAAGGAACTGGAAGCCCCGGA
Source organism: Armatimonadota bacterium (assembly GCA_012512505.1). Classification (GTDB taxonomy): domain Bacteria; phylum Armatimonadota; class JAAZEB01; order JAAZEB01; family JAAZEB01; genus JAAZEB01. The sequence continues at coordinate 23,798 of JAAZEB010000232.1, forward strand.
CCCAGTCGATCTCGGCATGCACGTCGGGGAAGAAGAACGCCACCGCCTCGGGGAGGAACTCCCGGAGCGCTTCCTTCCAGGAGGTATCGAAGTCCGAGCTTAGCCTGGCCATCGGTGCTCCTGCCCGGCATGCCGTGGTGGCTGCCGGAATTCTACCACACGGGCGAGGTGCTGGCAACCGCGCCGGGGTCGGCGGGTTGGCAGCTCCCAGGCTTACCTCAAGCGGCTGTGGCTGGCGAGGGGCGGCCTCGGGCTGGCGGGCGTTAACGGAACGCCAGGGGCTCGATGCCGTCCTTCTTCAAGCGGAAGCGGAGCGCCCGGATCGCGCTGCCCTCGCCCTCCTCGTAATAGACCACCAGCACGCTGCCGTCCTTCAGCTCTACGGTGGACGGGTAGGCGCCGATGACGCTGTCGAGGGCATAGGGCCCCTGCCAACTCTTTGCCTCGTCGCGGCTTACGTAGAGCGCGGTGCCGGGCAGCCGCTGGGTGAGCAGGATGGCGCCATTGCGCAGCCGGGTCAGGTGCGGGCAGTGCCCCTTGAAGCCGATGTCTTGCACCGGAGACCAGGTAAGCCCCAGGTCGGGGCTGAGGGCGTAGTGTTGGTTCACTTGGCTGCTGCGCAGCGCCGCGAAGAGCGTGCCGTCTTTGAGGGGGATCACGTCCGTCTCGGCATCCAGGGAGACGCCCGCATCCTTGCCAATCGGGATCGGTGCGCTCCAGGTCTGCCCCCGGTCGGTGGAACGGATCACGCCGCCCCACGCCTTGCCGTTCTCCTCAGTGTAGACGCCTAGCAGGTAGGTGCCGTCCTTCATCTCGCGCACGGGGGCAGAGCAGGCCCAGTTGGGCAGCACCATCCGCGACTGCGTATCCCACGTCTCGCCCCCATCGCGCGAAGCAACCAGGCAGGTGCCAAAGCGGATCTTGCCCGCCTCGCTCCAATAGGAGAAGAAGCTGCACAGGAGGGTACCGTCGCTCAACTGAGCGATGTGCGGGTCACGGTCGTCCTGCTCGCCATCGAAGAGGATGCGCGGTGGGCTCCAGGTGCGGCCTTCGTCGCGCGAGCGCACCAGGCAGATCCGCCCGCCCTTCGGCCACTCGGCGTTAGGCAGCGAGACGTGCCCATAACCGGCGTAGAACACGCAGAGGAGGTCGCCGTTCTTCAGGCGGCAGACATCAGGAAACGCCTGGTAGGGGCCGGCCGCCTCACCGCGGGAGATCACCTGATAGGGTGGGTGCTCGTTCTTCAACGGCTTGCTTCCCTTCACCGGCCGGCCCTCCACGCGCAGGGCCCGGAACGCCACGCGCCCCTGGCTGGTGCCGAAGCCAACGCGCCCGGCCACAAGCGCCGAGTCGGTCACACTGAACACCGGCGCGTCATCGAAATGGACCGTGAGGCGCGGGCCGGCACACTCCACCTGCACCGTGTGCCAGGTGTCCTGACGGATCGGCAGCGGCCGGCGGGCCAGCTCGATCCAGGGGTTGTCGGGAGCCGAGCGCACCAGGATCGCCTGGTTGTTGCGGGCGTCGAGGTGCAGCCAGTAGTAGCTCAAGGTGCCGGTGGCTCGGAAGAGGATCGCCGCCGCGCGCACGCCGCTGCCCACGCCGCGGATGTTCACCTCCGCGGTCAGGCGGAAGTCGGCGAATACCGGCGTGGTGAGGATGGCCGCGGCAAGCCGCTCCGGCATTTCCTGCTCCAGGATCCCCTCGCCGAAGCGCCACTGCCCCGACACCAGGCGCCAGGCATTGGCCCGCGCGGGCGAGAGCGTGGGGGTCAGCACCGGCAGTGGAGTGTCACGTGGCCGCGGCGCGGCCATGGCAGCCGCGCCCCACAGCAGGCTTGCGGCAGCCGCAAGCAGCAGTGCCGGTTTGAGCTTCACCACGGCGTCCCTCCTGACGGCGGCCAACGGCCCCGGCCTCGCCGGGCAGCCGCCGCGTCACTCGTTCGGCGGCATGCCAAAGGCCTCCTTGTCTGGGGGCAGCTTCGGGTCAGACCTCCATGATGATCGGAATGATCATCGGCTGCCGGCCGGTGATGGCAAAGAGGAACTTGCTCAGTGAGGCCCGCACGTCCATCTTGATGGTCGCCCAGTCCGGCGGGGTCTCGCCCGCCTGCGCCAACTCGGCCTGGATCCGCTGCTTGGCCTCCTCGATGAGCGATTCTGCCTCCTGCATGTAGACGAATCCGCGCGAGACGATCTCTGGGCCGGCCACCACCTTGCCCGTCGCGCGGTCCACGGTGATCACGGCGACGAGGATCCCATCCTGCGACAGGTGCTGGCGGTCACGCAGCACCACATGGCTGACATCGCCCACGCCGAGGCCATCCACCATGATCGCGCCGCCGTCGATGCGCCCGGCCAGGCGCGCGTCATCGCCGTCCAACTCCAGGATGTCGCCCGGCTCCAGCCTCAGGATGCGCTCGGCGGGGTGGCCCAGCGCCTGGATCACCTTCGCGTAGTGGGCAATGTGGCGGCGCTCGCCGTGGAACGGAATCACGTAGCGCGGCCGCACCAGGCTGTACATCAGCTTCTGCTCGTCCTGGTAGGCATGCCCGGAGACGTGAACCGGCGCCAGCGGGTGGTAGACCACGTCTGCTCCGAGGCGGAAAAGGTGGTTGATGGTGCGATGGACCAGGTCCTCATTGCCCGGGATCGGGGTGGCAGAGATGATCACCGTATCGCCCGGCTGGATCTGCACCTTCTTGTGCTCTTCGGTCGCCATGAGTGAGAGGGCGGACATCGGTTCGCCCTGGCTACCGGTGGTGAGGATCGTCACCTGGTGGCCGGCGAGGAAGTCGATCTCCGGCACGGCGATGCGGATCCCCTCCGGCACGTTGAGGTAGCCCAGCTCCGCGGCGATATCGGTGTTGGCGGCCATGCTGCGGCCCAGGATGGCTACCCGCCGGCCGAAATGCGCCGAGACATCGAGGGCTTGCTGGATGCGGTGGATGTTCGAGGCAAAGGTGGCGATGATCACCCGCCGCTCGGCCCGCGCGAAAACATCATGGAACGTCTGGCCGACGATGCGCTCTGAGGGCACGTGCCCCGGCCGCTCCACGTTGGTGGTGTCGGTGATCAGCAGCAGCACGCCCTGGTCGCCCAGGCGCTCGAAGCCAGCGAAGTCGGTCATGCGGCCGTCAACGGGGGTGGGATCGAGCTTGTAGTCGCCGGTGTGGACGATGATGCCGTACTTGGTGTGGATGCCAAGGCCGATGCCGTCCGGGATGCTGTGGCTGACGTGCATCGTGTCGATGGCGAACGGGCCGATCTCCACCCGCTCGCCAGCCTCGATGACGTGCTTGGTGGTGTAGTCCACCAGGCCCCACTCAGCGAGTTTGGCATCCACCAGGCCGATGGTGAGGCGGGTGCCCCAGATCGGCACGTTCAGGTCACGCAGCAGGTAGGGAAGAGCGCCGATGTGGTCCTCATGCCCATGCGTCAGGATAATGCCGCGCACCCGGTCGGCGCGCTCGATGAGATAGCGGAAATCGTTGATGACGATGTCAACGCCAAGCATCTCCTCTTCGGGGAACATGAGGCCGCAGTCGATGATCAGGATCTCACCATCCTGCTCGATCAGCGTCATATTCTTCCCGATCTCGGCGACACCGCCCATGGGAATCACGCGAAGCATAGCTCTCCTTGGCTAACGCGAGGGCACGCGGGGAGAGGGTTCTCCCGCACTCGAATCTTTGACATACGCTTCCAGGGTCTCAAGATGGATGCGCCACGCGCGGCCCACCTTGCGGCCGGCCAGGCGGCCGGTGCGCAGCAGGCTGTACACCGTCTGCTCATGAATGCGCAGGTAGCGCGCGGCTTCCGGCACGGTGAGCACCTCAGTCTCCGGTTTCACGCCATCCTCCTCCTGTCACCATTATAGCTTATCACGCGACAGTTATCAACAACGCATGCCAGGCCGCAGCAGAGCAGACAAGCAGCGGCGGTGGCCGCTCCGCGACCGGACGGAGGCACACCGAGGGGCGATTGGGCTCCCAAAACAGGGGCGGGCACGCGAGTGGGAGGCGGCATGGATCCTGGGGGCGATCGCGGAGTGCCTCGGGGGTTCCTTGGGAACCCCGGGGCGAGCGCGTTCCGTCATCTCGGGCTACCGGGAACGTGCGCGCACAGGTTGACCGTGCCACCGCCGTGGTGCTACTATGTACCCGTGGGAGGAACTATGCGCATCGCGTTGACCATTGCCGGATCCGACTCGGGCGGCGGGGCGGGCATCCAGGCCGATCTGAAGACGTTTGCCGCTCTCGGCGTCTTCGGCACCTCGGCCATCACCGCCATCACCGCGCAGAACACGCTGGGCGTCACCCGGGCCGATGCCCTCGACCCCAGCCTGGTAGCGGCGCAGATCGAGGCGGTAGCCGTGGACCTGCATCCCCAGGCCGCCAAGACCGGCATGCTGGCAAACGCCGCCATCATCGAGGCGGTGGTGGAGAGCGTTCGGCGCTTTGGCATTCGGCCGTTGGTGGTCGACCCGGTGATGGTGGCCTCCTCAGGCGATGTGCTGCTGGAGCCGGATGCCATCACCGCCGTGCGGCAGCGTCTGCTCCCCGTGGCCGACCTAGTAACCCCCAACC
>JAAZEB010000030.1 GCA_012512505.1 Armatimonadota bacterium
ACACCGAGGTCTGCACCGTGCGGCACCAGGGCAAATTTGCCGACTACGCCGAGTGCCCGCAGTACGTCTTCGCCGACGCGCGCACCTCCATCCACATGCCCTACCTGCAGGGCGAGAAGGAGATTGAGCCGAAGCTGCGCGCCTTCGAGTACCTTGGCGGCAACCGCGTCCGCCTCACCTATGAGTGGCACGTCAACGATACCCTGGAGGAGGACTACCACTGCTTCGTTCACTTCCTCCACGAGGGCACCGGTCACGCGGAGCAGATCGCCTTTCAGCAGGATCACGAGCTGCCGAAGCCGACCTCTCAGTGGCGCAAGGGAGAGACGATCATCGATGGTCCCTACGAGGTGACCTTCCCGGATGACGCGCAGGACTACTACGACATCACCATCGGGCTGTTTAGGGGTGGGCGCCTCTCGCTGAAAGGCTTGTCCGACGGCCGCAACCGGATCCTGATTGGTCGCCTGCGGGTGGAGCGTGAGGGAGGGGAGATCACCCGGGTGACCCTGGGCGACGTTCAAGACATGGCGAAGCGGGCCGCGGCCGCCCGCGCCAACTTCCGCGCCCACCTGAACCCGCCGGGAACCTGGGTCGACTTCGGTACGGTGGCCACCGATGGTTCGGTGAAAGTGAACCGCGAGCCGGACCGCCTGGTGGTGTTCCCCTACCCGCGCGACCGCTCGTTCCGGGTGACGCTCGACCTGAAGGCGCTGGCCCCGAAGGCGGTGCCCGGCCGGGTGCGGGTGCGGGCCCTGGCAGCGCGCACGCTGAAGGAGCTCGGCGAGACCCCGCACGCCTTCCAGGGCGGGCGCCTCACCTTCAAGGTGGGCCGACCCGGCGCCGGCCGTTACCTGGTGACCTGGTAGCCAGCCCAAAACCGGAGCCATCAGGGCGACGTCCCGGCGCCGGGATGTTGCCCTGGCCGCCGGAAGCCCGCGCACACCGAGCGGTTGCCGGTGTGGTGCATCCGGTGGCGGGATGTGCTATAATGGAATTGCAACCAGTCTCGCGGCATACCCTAACGCGGGGCCGTGAAGTGATGGAAAGGACAACCCAATGCCGCACGTGATCGATGCCTCGATCTGCTCGTCTTGTGGCGTCTGCGCCGAGACCTGCCCGGTGGAAGCGATTTCCGAGGGTCCGGACTCCTACGTGATTGACGCGGAGCTGTGCACGGACTGCGGAAGCTGCGCCGCCGAGTGCCCCTCCGAGGCGATCTCTGCCGAGTAACGTAGTCGCCCCTTACGCTTGTGTTGTTGGGGCCGGCCGGGCCAAACCTGCCGGCCCTTTCATTGTGTAGCCCCCGACCGCCGGCGCCGCGCGCTACAGGATCGCCGCGTCCGGGGGCCGGTAGTCGCTCGCCAGCGGTTGCCACGCCTGGCCGCAGAGCTTGCTCATCACCACCCATTCGCCCTCACTCAAGTTGCCAGCATGGTGGTACAGGAAGCGGCGCAGGCCCGCCTCCTCGGCCGCCATCAGCACCCGCCGCAGCTCGCCGGCGGTCATCGGGTCGCCATCGTGCGGGCGGCGGCCGGCATCCACCCAGGGAACGATGCGCTCCGGGTCGTCCACGGCGGCCAGCGCCCGGCGCGTCTCCTCCTTCACCACGCACTCGTAGAACTCCGGCGGGAAGCCAGCATCCAGGTCGAAGCGATCCGCCACGTCCGGCAGCTTCAGGCCGAACAGGGCGAAGACGACCGCCAGCGCGTCGGCGTCACTCAAGGCGGGGCTCCACTGGGTGAGCGTCTCCACGTAGCGGTAGACGGTGCCGTACATCCCATCGAAGCCCCGCTGCCAGAAGTAGTGCTTTGGCAGCAGGATGTCGATACACTGCGCCAAGCGGCCCAGATCGTAGCCGCACAGCGGCGCGAAGCTGGCGGAGCGCGGCCCGACCCCGAGCTTCACCTGCCGGCTGGAGTAGGCCTCCACCGCCTGGCGGACGGAGGCAAAGAAGGCGGTGAGCGAGTCCATCCGGAAGCGCAGCCAGGCCATCAGATCCGGGTCGGCGCCGAAGAGCTGGAAGGCGCCCAGCAGACCGCCGGAGGCGTGCAGCGCCACCTGGTCCGGCGTCAGCGCGTGTAGGCGAGCAAAGAGGCGCTCCTTGGCCGCCACCAGCGCCCGGTAGTCGTAGCCGAGCGCGGCGCACTTCGGGGCAATCGACTCGGGCAGGTCGTTGAAGAGGTCGCTGCGGTGGTTCATGTGGTGGGGGGCGATCTCATAGCCCCACTCGGGACCGTCCATGATGCCGCCGTCGGCCATCGGGTAGTGCGCCAGGGTATCCAGGGTGCGGGCGGCAAAGGCGGCCTGGCTCTTCTCATCGGCGAGGAGGTGCCCGGGACCACCAGGACCCATGCCCGCCGCCGGGGTAAAGATCCAGACACTCCAGCCACGGTCCTTGGCTGCCACGAGGGCGCGTTCGAGCTGCGCGCGCTTCTCTGGCTGCTGCTGCTCCGGGGCCGGCGGCGGCTCCACGCCCAGGCGGCGATAGAGGGCCGGGTCCGGGTCAAAGGTGGCCATCGGCCGGCGCTCGCGCTCGGCGTAGTGGGCGCCAAAGTGGAGCGGCGCGGCGTCGAAGACCATCGGCCCGATCACCAGGCCATCCACGCCTCCCTCCGCCCAGGCATCGAAGAGCCGGTCGTAGTCATCCAGCACCAGCTCCAGGTCGCGCATCACATCCATCCAGAGCTTCACGGGAATGGCCTCCTGAATGTCAATCAAGGTGATAGGTGACAGGTGACAGGTGACAGGTGACAGGTGATAGGTGATAGGTGTCAGGTGTCAGGACCTATTGGTCATGCTTGTTCCTGCCGTTATAGCGCCTGGGGGGAACTTCGCTGCCCGTGCCACGTCTGCCTGCCGGTTAGCCGCGGGTGAGCTCCGTGCCGCGGCCCTCCGGGATGGGGGCCTGCTCCAGCTCCGTGCCGCGCCCGGCCGGCGGCAGTACCGCCTCCAGCTCTGCCGGCGACTCCCGAAGGCCCGCTCGATCTGCGCCACCGCGTCGCTGCAGGCCTGGCGTACCCCAGGGTCTTTCCATGAGGGGCAGGCGATCTCCTGGCGTCGGCGGCCGGCAGGAACCGGCCGGCCGTGCCGCCAACGTACCCGCATGAATGGTGTTGGTGGATGCCACGTGAAGAGTTGGCCCCCCCAACCCCCCCGAAGCCGGGGGGGCCTTGAGCCATGGCGCCTGCCTGCCCGCCCGCGCCTGAGCAAGAACGGGATGCCAGACCCTGGCCCGCAAGCCCCCCCGATCTCGGGGGGGAAGGGGATGCCACCCCTGGGCCCGCAAGCCCCCCCGATCTCGGGGGGGAAGGGGGGGCCACCCCTAGGCAGCGCACGGCTCCTTCGCTGCCTGCTGGTGCTGGGAGTGGCGCTGCTCGCCCTGCCGGCCTGGGCGCAGACTCCGGTCCTGAAGGAGGCGAGCAGCGCCGGCACCGAGCTGCTGCGCAACGGCAACTTCCGCCAGGCGGAGGGGGAGCACGCGGCGGGTTGGGTGCCCTACGCTTCGGGCTACCGGCGCGTGCCTGGCGGTGGGCCTGCCGGCGGCGACGCCATCCTGTGTGAGAACGCGACGGCTGACGGGCAGGCGGGTGCCAGCCAGTTCCTGGAGCTAAAGCGGTCGCAGCCGGCACCGCTGGTGGTCACCGGCTGGAGCAAAGCAGAGGCCGTCTCCGGCACCCCTGGCCTCGACTACGCCCTTTACGTAGACCTGACCTACACCGACGGCACCACCCTGTGGGCGCAGGCGGCGCCTTTCTCCACCGGCACCCACGACTGGGAGCAGCGCGAGATCCGCATCGTGCCGGAGAAGCCGGTCGCCGTGCTCTCGTTCAACTGCCTGCTGCGCGGCCGCGCGGGCCGGGCGTGGTTTGCCGCGGTCTCCGTGCGCGAGATCGGCGCTGGCGCGGAGGCAACCCTCTTCGATGGGGAGGCGGTGCAACGCGGCACGCTACCCCGCCCGGGCCGCGCGCAGAGCTTCGCCACGCGGAACGGTCTGTCGCTCTCTTGCGATAGGGCCAACTGGACGGTGCCGGCCTTGCGGTTGGGCGGCCGTCAGGTGCGGGTGCCGGATGCTCCCAGCGGCTTCCTGGCACGCGACGCGGCGGCCGGTCCGGCGGTCTACCCCTTTCCTGGCGGACGCTGCCAGGCGCTGGGGCTCTCGCTGACGGCGGCGGTCCGCCCGCGGAAGGAGTGCCTGGTCATCGAGGGGCAGGTGCGCGACGAGCGAGGGAAGGACCGGGCGATCACGCTCTTCTTCGCCCTTCCCTTCCCACGCGCGGAGGGCGTGTGGCACGATGACGGCCGGCGCTCCCGGCCGCTGACGAGCGGCGAGTACTCCGTGGCGCGGCCGGTTGGATCCGGGGCGACGGGGACGATGTCGCGCTATCCCTGGGCGTGTGTCACCGGGCCGGCCGGCGGCCTGGCCGTCGGCATCGATATGGACCGGCCGGCGCAATACCGCCTCTTCTACCACGCCGACCTGCAGGCGCTGGTGGTCGCGTTCGACCTCGCCCTGGTGAAGGAGACGAAGCGTTTTCCGTCGGCCGCGCCGTTCCGGTTTGTGGTCTACCCGGTCGATCCCACCTGGGGTTTCCGCAGCGCGGCGGAGCGCTATCAGCGCCTCTTCCCGGCGGCTTATGTCGTGCGCAGCAAGCAGCAGGGGATCTGGATCCCGTTCACCGACGTGAGCACGATCCAGGGGTGGCAAGACTTCGGCATCCGCTACCACGAGGGTGACAACAACGTGCCGTTTGACGACGCCGCCGGCATCCTCTCCTTCGCCTACCAGGAGATCTCCACCTACTGGATGCCGATGCCGCCGGAGATGCCGCGCACCCCCGAGGCCGCGCTGGCCGAACTGCAACGCCTGCACCGCGAGGGCGACCCGGAGCAGCGCCGCTGGGCCGCCGCTACTCTGAGCGCCCTCATTCACGACGCGAACGGGCAGCCGCAGTTTCAGTTCCTGAAGATGCCCTGGTGCGACGGCGCCGTCTGGAGCCTCTGCCCGCTCCCCGACATCGCCGGCGAGCCGAACGCCGCCACCTTCCACTGGAACAAGGAGACGCGGGCGGCGCGCCACGGCCCCGGCGCCAAGGGTACGCTCGACGGCGAGTACCTGGACAGCCTGGAGGGCTACGTCACCGCCGACTTGAACTTCCGTCGCGAGCACTTCGCCGCCGTGCGCGCCCCCCTCACCTTCGAAACCGGCACCGGCCGGCCGGCCATTCCCCGCTTCCTGGCCGTGTGGGAGCTGACGCGCTGGATGGCCGCCGACGTGCACGCGATGGGGAAGCTGATGTTCGCCAACACCGTGCCGCACCGCTACTCGTTCCTCACCGCCTACCTGGACGTGATGGGCACGGAGGTCGACTGGTTGCCCGGCGGCACTTACCAGCCGGCCAACGACGAGACTCTCCTCTACTGGCGCACCCTCTCCGGCGCCAAGCCGTACCTCCTGCTGATGAACACCGACCACGAGAAGCTGGTGCCGGCGCTGACAGAGCGCTACTTCCAGCGCTGCCTCTTCTATGGCATCTTCCCGTCGATGTTCAGCCACAACGCCTGCGACGACCCCTACTGGGCGAACCCCGCCTGGTACAACCGCGACCGCCACCTCTTCAAGCGTTACATCCCGGTGATCCGGCGCGTGGCTGAGGCCGGCTGGCGCCCGGTGACGGGGGCGCGCTGTCGTGAGGCGCTGGTGGAGCGCTTCGGGCCGGGAGCGGACGGCAAGACCTACTTCACCCTGCACAACCCGGGCGACCAGCCAGTCGAGGCGGAGCTGCGCCTGGAGGCGGGCGCCCCGGCTGCCGCCAAGCTGGTAGACCTGGTCACCGGCGAGGCGTTCTCCCTCTCGGGACGGAGCGCCCGCGTGCCGCTCGGGCCGGACCAGGCGCGCGCCCTGGAGATGCAATAACCTGCCGCTACGGCGGCCCGGCGTTCGCCAGGGAAGGCCGGGCGAAGCGGGGGAGGGGAGCACCGATGAACGGGGTACTGATGCTTGCGGTGCCGCTGCTGGCACTGGTGATGGCCTCGGCGCAGGCAGGTCAGGCCGGCGCCCCGGTGGTGTGGGTCGTGTCGGACATGGAGCGCGTGGGGAAGACCGACGCCCCGAAGCGCGCCCGCGACATCGAGCTGTATGCGGCGCGGGGGGAGTGTGCCGCCTTCCAGGTGGTGGTCCGCGCCCCGCGGGGCGGCCTGACGGGAGTGAGTTTGCAGGTCTCCGATCTCACCGGCCGGCGTGGGAACAAGATCCCGGCGAGCCAGGTGGCCCGCTACCGCGAGCATTACCTCCACACCCGGGGCACCGCGCACTGGGAGGACCGGTCGGTGCCGCTCGGGCCAGGTTGGTATGCCGACGCCCTCATCCCCTTCATCGATCCGGCCACCGGCCAGCCGCCGGCCGAGGCTCCGTACAAAGCGGCGCCCGCCGCCGTCGCCGCCGAAGAGAACCAGCCCTACTGGATCGACATCCCGGTTCCGCGAGACCTGGCGCCGGGCAGGTACACCGGCCGCTACGTCGTCACCAGCGACCAGGGGAGCGCCCGGGGGCGGATCACCCTCAACGTCTGGGGCTTCACCCTCCCGCTGAAGCCCGCCGCGCGGTCGCTCTTCCTCATTTGGGATAGCGATCGCGACAACCTGGAGGTCCACAAAGAGCTCCTCCGGCACCGGATGATGCCGCTGCAGACGCCGATCGCGCACGCGGCGGAGCTGATGCGGGAGTACGGCCTCAACATCGGCGGCGCCCGCTTCTGGAGCGGGGCGGACGTAAGCTCCGGACGGTTCGGCCCCGCGCCCACGGTGGAGCAGTGCGTGAAGGAGGCCGGCCTCTATCCCAAGGATCTGCCGCTGGTAGCCTACACGGCGGACGAGATCACCGGCCACACCGAGTGGTACGACCGCATCAAGGAGTGGGCCCGCAGCCTGCACCAGGCGGGCATCAAGCAGCTCATCACCGTGCCGGCCGACCCGGCGCTCTTCGACGACGGCTCCGGAACGGGGAAGCCGGCCGTCGACATCTGGGTGATGCTCGGCTGCTTCTACGAGCAGGGCACCTACTGGCGCGACACGCAGGAGGCGATCCGCCGGGGCATGGAGGCGTGGAGCTACACCTGCCTCAACCAGGACGGCTACTCGCCTAAGTGGCCCCTCGACTTCCCGCCGATTCACTTCCGCGCGATGCAGGGCTTCATGAACCAGAGCATGGGCTTCACCGGCACCCTCTACTGGGCCGTGGACCGCTGGGCCAACCGCAACCCGTGGGTGGACCCCTCGGACGGCACCGGGAACTACCCGGGCGACGGGGCGCTGGCCTACCCGGGCGCCCCCGCCGGCCTGAAGGGGATCGCCCCCTCCCTGCGGATGAAGTGGATCCGCAAGGGCTTCGAGGACTACGAGTACGTGGAGCTGCTGAAGCAGGTGGGCCAGAAGGAGCTGGCCCTACGGCTTGCCCGCCAGGCGGCGACGGACTTCAAGCACTGGTCACAGGATCCCGCGGTCTACGAGCGCGTGCGCCGCCAGATTGCCCAGGCCCTCAGCAGACGACCGGGCGAGGCGAACGCAGGGACCGGAGAGCGCCAATAGCTCCCGCACCTGGCCACACCATGGCGGGTGCCCCGGGACAGCCCCGGGGTAACAAGTGAAGGACACGCAGCCATCTCAGAGCTCTCCACAGACTGTCATACCTTGTCATCCTGAGCGCAGCGAAGGATCTCTGCCGACAAGAGAGGGTGCACTGGCCCGTGCTCTTAGCGACTGCGCCGGCAACAAACAGGCCTCCGGCTGCCTCGATGGCGACAAGGGCCTGTGCGCCGTAAGCCACTGACAGTGATCCCTTCGCTGGCCCCCAGAACACGGGCTCGCACACCCCGGACTGCCGGCAGAGATCCTTCGCTTCGCTCAGGATGACAGATTGCCAGCCGGCAGCTTGCAGCCCCTGGGCTTGGCAGGCGCCAGAGGCGCTAGGCGGGCGTTCTCGTTCCACGCGGACACCCGCGCCGTGTGGGTCGGGCTGCCCATGGTTGCTATGCCTGGCGTCCCACTGCTTGCCGGCGAG
>JAAZEB010000031.1 GCA_012512505.1 Armatimonadota bacterium
CCGGGCGGGCCGACCATGATCACGTTGTGCCCGCCGGCCGCGGCCACCTCCAGGGCGCGCTTGACGTGTTCCTGGCCGCGCACCTCGGCGAAGTCGTGTTCGTAGAGGGGCTGGACCAGGCTCTCTTCGGGGTCCTCCACCACGAAGGGCCGCGTCGCGTCCGGGTTGCCCAGCAGCCGCACCATCTGGGCCAGGTCTTTCACCGGGTAGACCGCCACCTCACGCACCACGGCGGCCTCCCGGGCGTTCGCCTCGGGCACCACCAGGCGGCGCTTCCGGGCGTTGCGGCAGCCGATCGCCATCGGCAGCACGCCGTTCACCGGGCGCACGCTGCCGTCCAGGGCCAACTCGCCGACGAAGGCCCACTCCTCCAGCCGGCCCCCTGGCACCTGCTCCGTGGCCGCCAGCATGCCCGCGGCGATTGGCAGGTCAAAGGAGGGGCCTTCCTTGCGCGTGTCGCCGGGCGCCAGGTTGATCGTGATCCGCTGCCCGCCGGGGAAGTGGAAGCCGGCGTTCTTCACGGCGGCGCGCACGCGCTCGCGGCTTTCCTGCACGGCGGTGTCCGGCAGGCCGACGATGGTGAAAGAGGGCAACACCGCCGGATGGATGTCTACCTCCACGTTCACCAGGTAGGCATCGATGCCGTGTATGGCGGCAGAGTCCACGCGGGAAAGCATGGGCCGGTCCTCCAGGCGGTAGCGTTGGCCGGCAGTTCGGGAGCGGGCAGCAGATTCCTTCTTGCGCGAGCGGCCTGAAGTCTACCACCAAGATGTGAAGACACCCAGCAGCCCGGCGGCACAGCGACAGATTATCTCTGCCCTGGCTCTTGGGTGCCTTTGCGTCTTGGTGTCCTGGTGGCAGAATCTTGGCTGTCCGGCATCTGGCGCATCGACATCAAGTATGCTAGAATGTTCGGAGAGAGGATTCGGAGCAGGGAGGAAATGATACCACTTTATTCGAGGCTTCCGGAGGTTGCCAGAGCGGAGACGCGCAGCGCCACCTTGTTGCCCGGGAACGAGTTCGGCCTGCCACCCGGCGAGTAGGCGTTCCTCGAGTTGTACTGCGAGGATCGCGGCTGTGACTGCCGGCGCGTCCTGATCACCGTCGTCGGTCGCGAGACGGGCTCAAGGCCCCTGGCGACCATCAACTACGGCTGGGAGAGCGAGGAGTACTACGCCCAGTGGTCCGAGGATCCCGAGTTGGCCAAAGAGATGGCCGGCGCGCAGCTAGATCCAATCAACCCGCAATCGGAGCACGCGGCAGCGCTTCTGGAGCTCTTTGAGTACCTGATCCAGGACCGCGCCTACGTCGAGCGCCTGAAGCGGCATTATGCCCTTTTCCGGGAGGCAGGGGGCGACGGGCCGCCGCGTGAGCGGATTCGGAAGGTGCCCCCCCCCTGCAGATACCAAAGCCGCGCGGGCGCCAGCGCCGCCGGAAGTAGGGGCCTGCTGCCTTACGAGCCCGGTCGGATCGCCGGCGTCTCGCCGGCCTCCTCCTGCGGCGCCGTAGGAGGGTCTCCGACCCTGATTGGTCCTGTTATCGGGGTCGGAGACCCTCCTACAACGGATTGGTGGGTGCCAACGCTTCCCACGCGCTGGCGCGGGCTACAGCAGGAACTGGCTGATGTAGCGCTTCGAGAGCAGCAGCATCTTCTCGCGCATCGCCCCTTGCGACCAGATCGGCCCATGTGGCTCTATCGAGAGGTAGCCCTGGTAGTCGCTCTCGTGCAGGAAGGCGAAGATCTTGCCCCAGGCGATGTCCCCCATCCCGGCCGCCGGCTGCGAGACCAGCTCGCCATCCAGGTAGAGGTGCTCCTTGATGTGGACGTAGGCAATCCGGTCGCCATGGTCGCGGAGGATCTTCAGGTAGTCATCCCCATGGTGCCGCCAGTTGGCCGGGTCGAACTTGATGCCGATCTGCGGGAAGCGCTCCCAAACGCGCTCGTAGGCCTCCATGCAGTCGAAGAAGCTGTTACCGTGGACAGCGTACATCGCCACGGTGAGGCCGGCCGCGGCGGCGCGCTCCAGAAACGGCGGGAAGACCTTGCCGAACTCCGCCACCTTTTCCGCGAGCGGCGCCCCGGGGAGGTCGCCTCCGCCGGTGATCAGTACCTCGGCCCCCAGCGTCATGGCGAACTCAATGGCGCGGCTCAGCATCTCGTGCGCCTCGGCGCGCTCCGCCGCGTCCGGCGCCAGGTGGTTCCAGCCCCACAAGCCCAGTGCCGACGCCCGTACCCCGTGCCGGTCCAGAATGGCACGCATCTCGCGCACCGTTCCCGCGGTCAGGTTACGGAAATCGCCCCAATAGTTGTACTCCAGGCCGACGAAGCCGTGCTCCGCGGCGAACTGCGCATCCGCCTCGACCCCTGGCAGGTCGTTGGCGCCGATGAACCCGAGTTTCATGCCTCTCTCCTTGCCGCTGATCCGGGCAGGGGGGCTTGCGCGGCCCCACGCGCTACGCCATCGCGGCGTCGATCCGCACTTCGCCGCCGGTGGCGGCGCTTTGGAGAACGGCCTCCATCATCTGCTGGACGATCAGGCCATGGCGCAGCGGCGCCGAGCACGGCGTGCCGTCCAGGATGCAGTCGATGAAGTGGCCGGCGATCACATCCCAGGCCTCTGGCCCCTTGGGCAGCCGGACGGTGGTATCCTGCGGCGCGCCCTCCACCGTGCGGTAGAGCGTGAGCGGTGAAAGGCGGGCGCCCGCTTCGGTGCCGAACAGCTCGATCTGGAACTCCTCCGGCTGGTGGGAAGCCCAGAAGCTCTCCACCTGCACCCCCAGGCCACCCTCGAACCGAATGAACCCACCGGCGTAGTCGTCGGCGGCAAACTGGCGGTAGGTCTCCGCTTTGGGCACCTCGTAGTCCCAGTAGCCGAGGCCGCGGGGGCCAAACTTCGCCCCGGCCACGGCGAGGGCGCTCACCGGCTTTGGTTGGCCCAGCAGCCACCAGACGGCGTCGAGCACGTGGACGCCCATGTCGCGGAACGCCCCACCGCCCGCCTGGATGAAGCCCAGGTTCCAGGCGGGAATGCCGCTGCGGCGGATGCTGCGCGCCCGCGCGTAGTACATCTCACCGAAGTAGCCCTGCGCGGCCAGCCGGCCCAGGTAGCGGCACTCGGCACCAAACCGCGTGCTCAACGACATCATGTTCACCACGCCGGCGGCCTCAGCGGCTGCCACCAACTCGGCCGCCGCGCTCTCCGAGTCGGCCAGCGGCTTGGTGATCAGGACATGCTTGCCCTGGCGCACCGCCTCCAGGGCAATCGGCACGTGCCACTGGTTTGGCGTGCCGATGAACAGGGCATCCACCTCTGGGTCGCGGCACAGCTTCTGGTAGTCTGTGTACAGCTTTACCGGCGCCGGCAGCTCCTTCGCGAAGTCCTGCATCCGCTCTTCAACGAGGTCGCACAGCGCGACGACTCGCCCGCGCGGGTTGCGGGCAATTGCCTGCCCGTTCGGCCGGCCGATGCCCATCCCGACGATGGCCGCCCTCACTTCCTTCATGAGGCATCTTCCTCCTCCCCATCGCGCCGACCCGCGGCCGGCCGCTGGGGGGATCTTCGCCCGCTCGCGCCTGCTTCCTTTCGCCCGGCTTCCCGAAGCCAGGGTTGACAACTGCCCAGGGGCCTCTTATAATGGGCGGCGGAGGCGCGGCCTCCGTTTGGAGGCATTCCGGGTGGGAGCCAGAGGGCGGATTCGGCACGTCTGGCAGTTCGTGAGGCAGTCCTGCAAGGAGTACACCCGCGACAGTTGCTCGCTGATGGCCGCGGCCATCTCCTTCTATGTCCTGCTCTCGCTCGTTCCCCTACTGCTGGTCGGCCTGGCAACCTTCGGTCTCTTCCTCGGCGATGAGAAGGCGTTCCAGGTCGTGTCGCAGTTCCTGGAGCAGTTCCTGCCGCCGCGCCTCGGGGGGGACACCCTCTACCGACACCTGGCCGACCTGCGCCGGCTGGCCGGCATGGCCGGCATTCTGGGTCTGGTGAGCTGGGTGTGGGCGGCCAGCGCCAGCTTCAGCACGATCACCCGCGCCCTGGACATCGTCTGGGAGGTGCCGGAGCGCCGCGGCTTTATTGCCAGCCGGCTGCTCGCCGTGGCGATGATGCTCATCGTGGGCGTGCTCGGCTTGCTCTCGTTCGTCGCGACCTCTGCAATCAAGATCGTCCAGGAGTACCAGATTCCCTGGCTGGGCACGCGCTCAGGGGAACTACCGGTGGTGTGGCAGATCGTTGGCTGGGTGCTGCCGCTGTCGCTGTCGATCACCATCTTCGTGCTGTGCTATCTGGTGCTCCCGAACGCGCGCGTCGGCTGGCGGCCGGCCCTGCTGGGGGGCCTGGTCGGCGGTATCTTGTGGGAGCTTACCAAGCAGGGGTTCGCCCTCTACGTCGCGAACTTTGCAGACTACAACAGGTCTAGCATCTATGGCTACCTCGGTGGCCTGGTCTTCCTGGTGATGTGGGTCTACTACTCCGCCGCCATATTGCTGTTCGGCGCGGAAGTGGCCAGCGTCAGCGCCGAGTGGTCGGCCCGGGGCCCCAAGCGGATGCCGGAGGAGGACGGTTAGATGAGCCTAGCAGTGTACCCTCTCTCAGGAGGAGCCCGCGCGCGCCGCAGGCCGGCGTGGACGGGATGGTTTCTTGGCGCGTGTCTCCTCCTGGCGGTTCCCGGCCTCGCCGCGACCGACTACACCCTCGAAGTGGATGGGCAGCCGGTGGCCTTCACGGGCGCGGGGCCGGTGGTCGTCTCGGGGCAGGTGCTCGTGCCGCTGCGGGGCATCCTCGAGCGCATCGGAGCCACCGTCCAGTGGTCGCCGCAGACAAAGCTGGTCCGTGCCCAACGTGGCACTACCACCCTGGAACTGACCGTCGGCCAGCGCAGCGCCGTTGTGAACGGCCGCCGGGTGTCGCTGCAGGTGCCCGCGATGTTCATGCGCGGCACGGTGATGGTGCCGCTCCGCTTCGTGGCCGAGGCGCTGGGCGTTTCAGTCCACGCGACGCGCGGCCGGATCCAGATCGCCACCCAGCCCGGCGCCAAGCCGGCGGCAACCACCAAGCCAGCGGCGCCGCCGCGCGCCACCGCGGCCAAACCCACCACACCGGCTCCTACGCCGGCCGTGCGCGTCACGCCCCCGGCCGGCACTCGCGCCGCCGATGACGGCGACCACCTCACCACCCAATCGGTCGCCGGCACGGTGGAAAGCGTCAATGCCGAGGGAACACCGCCGACGATCACCATCAGCACCGATGGCAAGAGCGCCGAGTATCAGTTGGCGCCCGGCGCGGTGATCCTGGGCCGCCCCGGCAAGACGGCGCACGAGAGCACGCTCGCGGAAGTCTGCCCGGGTGACCGGGCCAAGGCGAAGCGTGACGCCGTCACCGGCCGGATCACCATCCTGGTCGTCGAATACGAGCAGGTGACCGGCGAAGTGGCCGCCACCGAGGGCGACCGGGTGGAGCTGAAGGACGCCGGCAGCGTCACCGTGGCCGAGGGCACGCCGGTGCTGCTCGCCGACGGCACGAAGGGAACTCGCGCCGACCTCCGGGTGGGCGACACGGTGCGCGTGCGCCTGCGGCCAGAGACGCGCAGCGCCAGCCAGGTGGCCGTCACGCGGGCAACCACGACGGTGGCACAGGCGCCGGCCGAGCCGGCCACCCCCCCCGCGCCAGAGCCAACCCCGGAGCCGCCCGCGCCGGAGCCAACGCCTGCCCCCGCTCCTACCCCACCGCCGGCACCGGAGCTGAAGGTCACCTCCTTCTCGCACGACGCCAAAGGCCCCCTGCGCCAAGGCAGCGTGCTGACCGTCACCTTGGAGGGTGAGGCCGGCGCGACCGCCACCTTCGACGTGGGCACCGTGGCCCAGGGGCTGGCGATGCAGGAGACCGCGCCGGGCAAGTATTCCGGCACCTATACGATTCCGGAGGGCCTCAACGCCCGCGTCGCCATCTTTGGCAAGGTGGCCCGTGATGGCAAGGAGTCACCCCTCGTCCAGGCGGGCATCCCGGTGGTGATTGACTCCATCGCCCCGCAGGTGAGCGACCTGGCACCGGACAAGGAGAGCCTGATCCCCGACCCGCAGCCGACGATCTACGCCGTCTTCGAGGATGCCGAGGGCAGCGGCGTGGACGCCGACAGCGTGAAGCTGAGCGTGGCGGGGGAAGACGTGACCACCGAGGCCACGCGCACCTCGCGCTTCATCACCTACCGGCCGGTGCTGCCGCTGGCCAACGGCCCGGTGCCGGTGCGGGTGACGGTGACCGATCTGGCGGGCAACGAGACGACGGCCGAGTGGCAGTTTACGGTGAACGCCCCCGAGGTGCCGATCCGGTCGGTGACGCACAACGCCACCCGCCCGGTCGACGCGAACCAGAGCTTCTCGGTGACGGTAGCCGGCAAGCCGCGCGCCACGGTCACGTTCAGCATCGGCTCGCTGAAGAGCGGCCTGCCGATGACGGAGACGGCGCCCGGAATCTACCAGGGCCGCTACACCGCCGTTAAGGGAGACGTAGCGGTGAACGCTCGCATCGTGGCCCAGTTGGTCACCGAGACGGGCGAGCAGTTCACGCGCGAGTGCTCGGAGCCGATCACAATCCTGACCGTGCCGCCGCGCACGCCGCAGATCACCGCGCCCGCGGAGGGCGAAGTGCTGGAAGGCGCGGTGGTGGTCAGCGGCAAGGCGCAACCCGGGGTGACGGTGCGCGTGCAGGTCGTCCGCAAGGTGCGCAAGCTCGGGCTGTGGAGCGACAAAGACGTGGTCGCCGCGCAGGAGGTGAGCGTCGACAGCCAGGGCACCTTCATGACGGGCAAGCTGCAAGTGCCGCGCAGCGGCAAGCCGGAGGCGGTCACCATTCAGGTGGTAGCCGTCGACGTGGCCGGCCACCGCTCGGAGATCGCCTCGGTGAAGATCAAGGTGCAATAGCAGCCGTCAAGGTTCAGGAACTGGGGGCAGGGGCTGGCTCCTGCGGTCGGCTCGCCGACGGGCCGACCGCCGTTCCTGAGCGCTGGCGAGCCGCCATTGAGGCGAAGTGATGACAACCACCACCCGGCCAGAAGGAGTGTGGGGCTTCTACGTGCTCCTCGCGGCGGTGGCCCTCGTGGTGATCCTCAGTCTGGTGTGGTTCCGGGTGGCGCGGGCGCCGCTGCGTGGCGGCACCGTCGGCGTCACCGTCCGTTCCCTGGAAGCGCCCGAGCGCGAAAGCCGGTAATCTGCTGAACCGGAGGAAAAGAAAGACCATGGCGAAACGAAACGCTCTGATCATCGCCCTGCTGCTCTCGGTAACGAGCGCCAGCGTCTGGGCCGAACCGTCGCTGCACGGCACCAGCGGCGGCCTCTCTGTGCCGACCACCGACATCATCCCGACGGCCTCGCTGGCCGCCTCGACCAGCGCCGTCTGGATCGACCGGCAGGGCGAGACCAAGGACAACCTGTGGTATTCGCTGAACTACGGGCTGCTGCCGAGGGTGGAGGCAGGCTTCTCTTACGTCTCTTACCGCTCGCGCCGGGCGCAGGACCTCCTGTTCCACTGCAAGTGGCAGGCGCTGCCGCAGGCGGGCCTACGGCCGGCGGTGGCCTTCGGCGCCGTGGACGTGGTGGGCGAGCTAACTGACGATCCCTCGGCCTACGTCGTGATCGGCGGGGTGGTGTGGGCGCCCAAGGATCCGTTCAGCGGTGAGCCAACCACGCCGCTGCGCGCCCACCTGGGGATTGGCACCGGCATCTACGGCGACGCGCCGTTCGCCGCGCTGGACTGGAGCATCCACCCGCGCATCAAGCTGCTCGTCGAGTGGCAGAAGAACCTCTCGCTCGGCACCGGCCAGTACCTCTACAACGTCGGGGCGCAGTTCACTGTGGGCAGCGGCTTCACCCTCGACGCTGGCGCCCTCGACATGCGCTATCCCTCGGTTGGGATCAGCTACCGCGCCGACAATCTCGGCTTCTAGCCGATCAGGCATGGCGTTCGCCATCGCCACACCAGGGCCGGCCTCCGGGCCGGCCCATCCTTTTCCCCCACTCACTTCCCGCTCATTCCCATCACCTCCGTAGGAGACGCCGCCAACGTCGCTTCCCGCGACCTGTCGCCCAAAACGCTCGGCACAGAAGGAGAACGCATGTGTGCAGCGAACATATGCTTCGTGACCCATCCGGCAAGGCAGCGCCCCCGGGCGGGCAGCGCTAGATGGGGTAGCCGTAAACGACCAACAGGAGGAGAGCGATGGGATATGACCCGACCAAACACCTGATCCGGGTTCAAGGGAACCGAGAGTACCTGCCGGTGGCCCAGCGCCTGGTGTGGTTTCGCGAGGCCCACCCGGACTGGACCATCGAGACGCGCATCGAGGTGCTGGACACCGAGGCTGGCCTGGCCGTCTTCTCGGCCACGGTCTCCGACGAGAGCGGACGCGTGCGCGCCAAGGCGACGAAGATGGAGACGGCGCGCGGCTTCCCCGACTACATTGAGAAGGCTGAGACCGGGGCCATCGGGCGAGCGCTAGCCCTGTGCGGCTTCGGCACGCAGTTCGCGCCGGAGCTGGAAGAGGGCGAGCGCATCGTCGACTCGCCCCATCCAGTGGGCGGCCGGCCGGCCAGCGGCGGGCGCATCGGCGCGGCGCTCGGCACCAAGCTGACCGTCTCCCGCGGCGGCGAGGCCCGGGCCAGCGCCCCCCAAAGCGAAGGGAATGGCTCCCCGGCGTGCTCGGAGGCAGGCTGCGGCCGCGCCATGACCCAGGGGCAGTACGAGTTCAGCCTGAAGTCGTTTGGCCGCGCGCTCTGCCCGCAGTGTCAGAAACAGCACAAGACCGAGCCGGCTGCCGCCTGATGCCGGCAACCGATGACCATCCGGGGGCCGGGCCACCCACCGATGCCGGGGTAAAGCCAGCAAGGGCGGGCGCCTGGCCCCCCGGTTCTGGGGGTGGACAGCCCCGCCCCTGGCGGCCATGCTTGGCCGCCCGCATCGACCCCCGGGAGAGGTGCGGCTAGCCCAGGAGTCAGAAGGCAGCACCACGTATCAGGACCGGTGCGCATCCTCACGCCTCGTTTGACGTGACTCACGGTTGACATCTGGCCGCGTAGAGGGTAACGTAGACATGGCGTAGCGGCTCTTGCTCCTCTCTGAGTGTTTGGTAACCCAGAGTTCGCAGGTCGCTACGCCATCTCTTTCCTTGCCCTTCCTCTACGGCCCCTGTCCGGACCCATGCCTGCTCCGAGCCGTGGCTCTCCAAAGTTGCCCATAAAGGCTGACGCTACCGCCGGTCAGGCGTCAGGAAGGTCGGCGTAGAACTCGGGGCCGGTCTTGGGGCCGGCGCGGAGGATCACCACGACGAGGACCTCGTCATCAACGCGGTAGATGAGGCGCCAACGGTCGATGCGGATGCGGTAGCGGCCGGGCAGATCCCGCAGTTCGATGGCTTCGGTAGGGCGGGGGTTGTCAGCAAGGCTGGCGACCAGCCGGCGAACGCGCTGGCGCACGTGCCCGGGAAGGCGGGCCATCTGGCGCACTGCTTCCGGATGCACTCTAATCCGGTAGTGCGTCGAGCTGGGCATCCACATCCTCCCAGTCGAGAAGTGTGGTCTCGCCGGAGGCGATCTCCGCTTCCGCCTGACGCGCCTGAGCGGCACACCAGGCATCATCCTCGAGGTCCTCCAGGTAGGCGCGGACCGCCTCGGGCGGCATTGACTCCAGCATGCGCGCAAAGCGCTCGCCCAACTCCCGCAGTTCGTCCGGGATGCGGATCGTCAACGTCGTCATCTGGAACCTCCTCGCACACCCCGAATAAGAAAACGGTGCGTCTGGCGCGACACCTTGTCATAGCAACTGCGCTGAGGGTGCAGCGGGGTCTGTGCGGGGCCAACTACGGTTCAGTTGGGTGCTATCTCCTCACAGCCCTTTGCCAAACAGGCGCCCTTTTCCCACGACAGAACGCGCCATTACCGCTCCTATACCCAAAAGATTCGTAATGTGCTACTGTTTCACCTTTTCAGTCTCCTTGGCGGCTGACGCCACTGAAGGAATCGCGGCGTGGCGTCATCTAACCAACCGAACACCATTCCCACGGAGGAGACACCATGAGAGCGCTTGCACTCGCCATCTGCGCGCTGCTGCCGGTCCCGCTTGCCGCCGCTCCGGCGCCGGACGCGCCCGAACGTGCCCGCCCGGTTGGCGGGCGGCAGAAGGTCAGCATCACCGTCTACAACCAGGGGTTCGCCCTGGTGAAGGACCAGCGGCCGCTGCGCCTGGACCGCGGCACCAACTGGCTCCGCTTCGAGGAAGTGGCCGCCAGCATCGACCCCACCACGGTGGCGTTCCGTTCCCTCACCGCGCCGGAGGGCGTCACCGTCCAGGAGCAGAACTACCAGTACGACCTGATCACGCCGGCAAACATCCTGCAGAAGTCCATCGGCCAGCCGGTGCGCGTGCGCCAGTTCCTGACCGGGGGGCGAGAGCGCCTGATTGAAGGCACCCTACTCTCCGCCGGCCAGGTCTCGGTGCCGGCCGGCCCACGGCCCGGCCAGGGCCAGCCAAACCCAGCCACCGGGATCGTCGTCCAGGGGCGTGACGGAGTGATCCTTGCTCCCGAGGGGCAGGTGGAGGTGCCAACCCTCCCGCCCGGCCTGATTACCCGGCCGGCGCTGCTGTGGAAGGTGGATGCCGCGGCAGCGGGCGAGCACACCGGCGAGATCTCTTACCTCACCGGGGGCGTCTCCTGGAGCAGTGACTACATCGCGCGCGTCAACGAGGACGACACCCGCATCGATCTCACCGGGTGGGTGACCCTCACGAATAACTCCGGGGTGGACTACCCGGACGCGGAGGTGAAGCTGGTCGCCGGTGACGTGCGCCGCGAGGGAGCCACGCCGGCGGGGCCGGGCCGCTCTGCCGGTTACGCGGGCCCAGGCCCGACGCGCACCACGCCGGGAGAGGAAGGCTTGTTCGAGTATCACCTCTACACCCTGCCGGAGGCAACCACCCTTGAGGACCGCTCCGAGAAGCAGATCAACCGGGTCTCCGCGACGCAGGTGCCGGTGACCAAGCTCTTCCTGTTTGATCCGGCGCGCGCTCAATGGCAGCGCATCCTCACCGGGGGCCACCGGCCGTTCGACTACTACGCGCAGATGCAACCCGGCCAGGGCCGCGGCACCATGGCGCAGCAGAAGGTGAGCGTCATGCTGGAGATAGCCAACACTGAGGCCAACAACCTCGGCTTCGCCTTGCCCCGCGGCAAGGCCCGGGCCTACAAGGCGGATGCCCGCGGCGCCCTGCAGTTTGTCGGTGAGGACTGGATAGACCACACCCCGGCCAACGAGAAGCTCCGCCTCTACATGGGGGATGCCTTCGACCTGGTGGGCGTGCGCAAGTGGACCAACTACCAGGTGCGCCAGAACGGGTTTGAGGGCACGGCCGAGATCACCCTGCGCAACCACAAGCAGGAGCCGGTGACGATCCGCGTGGTGGAGCACCTGGCCGGCGAGTGGACCGTGCTGGAGCAATCGCACGACTACGAGAAGAAGGACGCGTGGACCATTGAGTTCCCGGTTCCGGTGCCGCCCGACCAGGAGGTGAAGGTGACCTACCGGGTGCGGGTGGAGTTCTAGTAGCCCCCCGGAAGGAGGCCTTGCTGTGTGTCCACGCATCATCGCCTGGGTGAGGCCCATGGCGCTCGGCTGCGCCCTGGCCGCGGCCCTGCCGGCGACGGCAACGGCCGGCCCGGAGGCGGCGCGCGTCCTCTCGGCGGCGCAGAGCACCGACGTCGGGCTCACCATCTATACCGCGTTCACCGAGCAGCAGCGCTTCGGTATCGACACCCGGAAGGATGTTCACTTCGCGCTGGTGAAGGACCGCCGGCGATTCGAGGTGCGGCCGGGGACGAACTGGATCCGCTTTACGGACGTGGCCGCCACCATCGAGCCGACCTCCGTCTCGTTTCAGTCGCTGACTGACCCCGCCGCCTTGCGCGTGTTGGAGCAAAGCTACCGCTACGACCTGGCGTCAGGCGCCGCCATCCTAAAACACTCGGTGGGGAAGCGCGCCCGCTTCCGCCGCACCCTGCCGGACGGCCGAGGCATCACCTTCGCCGGTACCCTGCTCACGCCTCAAGGCGACGTGGTGCGCACCAACCGGGGGATCGTGTTGGACCCCCAGGGGAGCATCACCCTCGACCGGCTGCCGGAGGGGCTGATCCGCCGCCCGGAGCTGCTGTGGAAGCTGCAGGCGCAAAGCGGCGGCCAACACACCGGCGAAATCGCTTACTTTGCCCGCGACATCTCCTGGCGCGCCGACTACCGCGCCCTCCTCGCGCCCGGCGCGGACCACCTCGCCCTGGCCGGATGGGTAACCGTCGAGAACCGCTCCGGGGCATCGTACCCCAACGCCGCGCTGCAACTGGTGGCCGGGGACGTCCATCGGGCAGAGGAGCCGGAACCGGTGTACGACCAGGACCAACTGGGGATGCCTGGCAACGCCAGGGCGATGAAAGCCGCCGGACCCCCGCAGTTCGTGGAGGAGTCGTTCTTCGAGTACCACCTCTACACGCTGCAGCGGCGCACCACGATTGCCGACCAAGAGACAAAGCAGATCCAGTTCCTGGACGCCCCCCGGGTGCAGGCCCGCAAGGTGTACCTCTTTGATGCCCTGCGCCCTGACCGGCCGGGCGTGGCGTGGCCCGCGCCGCTGCATCTCGTGCAAGTGGCGCCAGAGGGCAAGGGGTTCCTGTCACGCACGGAGAAGGTGCGGGTTGCCCTGGAGATACGCAACGCTGAGGCCGAGGGGCTGGGGATGCCGCTTCCGAAGGGGAAGATCACCTTCTATCAGGCCGACCGCGCTGGCGGCGAGCAGTTCCTTGGCGAGGATACGATTGACCACACGCCCAAAGATGAGGAACTGCGTCTGCTGATCGGTAACGCCTTCGATCTCACCGGCACTCGCCAGGCGGTGGACGCGCGCTATGATCCGACGGAGATCCGCGTGACACTCGCGGTGTCGCTGCGCAACGCCGGCGAGGAGGCGGTCACGGTGCAGGTGTACGAGCACCTGCCGGACGGCGCCACGCTGGTGGAAAGCACGCTGCCCGCCGAGACCCCGGACGCCTTCACGCTCCGCTTCGAGGTGCCGGTGCCCGCGCGGGGCAATGCCACGCTCAACTACCAGGTGCGAATCCCGCGGTGACAGCGCCCCTGGCCCAAGGGACAAGCGCCCTGAAGGACCACCCCATCGGGCCTGGACAGGGTGGTCCTTTACGGCCACCCGTTGGGCTTACAGCGCCAGCTTCACCGGCACGCCCCCCTGCTGGGCCGAGCGGAGCGCCGCTTCCTGGAAGGCGACGATCTCGATTGTCTCGGCGATCTCCAGCGGGGCCTGGCCGGTCTCGAACATCTGGACGATGCGCTTCAGCAGCTCGCGGTAGATGTAGCTGGCATCGATGGTCACCGGGCGGACGCCCTTCTCGCACCAGGCAACAAACCCGTAGGAGTGGCTCCCGGCGCGGGTGCCGCGCATCGTGCCGATGCGGCCATCCTGCCAGCGGCCGGTGGTCACCTCGGCGCCTTCGCTGAAGACGCAGGTGACCTCCTGGCACCCCCGGCCCATCAGCGCGTAGAGCGTCTCCACGCCGTGGATGCCATAGTGGAACAGGCCGGGGTTGCAGGGGTGAAGGGAGGCGGGGCTGTAGGCGTCGGCGCCGATCACCGGGCCCAGGTCCTCCTGCTGCAGCGCCTGGATCTCCAGTGCGTAGCGCAGCGAGGAGGCAGAGAAGACGGGCACGCCCTTCTGCGCGGCCAGCGCGGCAATCGCCTTCGCGTCGGCGGTGCTGCAGGCAAACGGCTTGTCGATGTAGCAGGGGATGCCGGCCTCCAGGAAGGGACGCGCGCGCTCCAGGTGAACGCCCCCCTCTTGCGACTCGATCAACACCCCATCCACCCGCCCGAGCATCTCCTCCAGGCGCGCCACCAGCTCCACGCCCATCGCCACCAGTTGGGCGGTGTAGTTGTCGATCGTCTCCTCTGGGGTGACCCGGGAGGTACCGCGGTAGGCGAGGACCACCCGGGCGCCGTCCACCCACTGATCCTCCGGGATGTCCAGATGGTGCAGGCGCTTGGTGAACTGCACCACGTGTGAGGTGTCGCAATCAACGATGCCGAGGCGTATCATGCGGTTGCTCCTTCACCGAGGGTCTTCCGGTCGGCCGCCCCATTGTAGCACAGCACCCCCTCACCGTCAACGCGCGGCAGGAGTGGCGGCAGGATTGCAGAACTGGCGAATGGGAGTGGGTTGTATTGGCCCACTGCCAACCATCTGAGTGGAGCAAGCGGAGACGATGAGAAGAGGCGGCCGGCGGGTGTCGGCGGAGAGTATACAGGCAGGGCGGGCAGGCTGCAGCGGCGCGATCCTCGGCGGGATTGCCGGCGTGGTCCTCTCGGCGGTGATTTACCGCTACGTGCAGTGGGGCCCGGCGATGACGCTAATCATGGGCGCGCTGGGGGCGATGGTGGGGGCCCGCATCTCGCAAGCGCTCGCCGCCCGCCGCCGGCGTAGCAGCAGCGGCGGCAGGCGCCGGGGATAGGCCGGGGCACGGCACCGCCGCCCGCGCGCAAGGGTGGTGGGGCCGTGCGTCGGGTGGCGGTCACCGCCCTAGCGTGAGCGGCGCTTGCGCGGCTTCTTCGGCATCGGGTAGCCAAAACGGGCCAGCACACTCTCATCGTTGCGCCAGCGCGGGCGGACTTTCACCCACAGGTCCAGGTAAAGCCGCTTGCCCAGCAGCGGCTCGGCTTCGGCGCGCGCCGCCTTGCCGATCTCGCGCAGCATGCTGCCGCCCTCGCCGATCAGGATCTTCTTCTGGCTCTCCCGCTCGACGTAGAGCACTGCCCGCACGTAGGTCAGCTCCTCAGTGCGCGGTTCAAACTCCTCGACCACGACGGCCAGCGAGTAGGGGATCTCTTGCTGCGTCTTCAGCAGTGCCTGCTCGCGCACCAGTTCGGCCACCAGGAAGGAGTCCGGGTGGTCGCTCACCATCCCCTCGGGAAAGTACATCGGCCCCAGGGGAAGCAGTGCCTGCACCCGCTGCAGCAGCTCCGGCACGCCCTCCCCCGTCGCTGCCGAGATGACGGCGGTCTGCTCGAACGATCCCAACGCCTCATAGGACTGCTGGCGCTGGGCGAGCAGATCCGGCGCAACGAGGTCTCGCTTGTTGAGGACCAGCACCCGGGGGGCCGTCGCGCTGGCCAGCAGCCGGGCCGCCTGCTCGTCCGCCGGGCCGGGAGGCACAGACGCATCGACGAGGAAGAGCACCACGTCGGCATCGGGCAGCGCCTCGCGCGCCGTCGCCACCATGTACTCGCCGAGGGTGTCGTGCGGCGGATGGATGCCGGGCGTATCCACGAAGATCATCTGGGCATCCTCCGTGGTACGCACGCCGGCGATGCGGTTGCGGGTGGTCTGCGGCTTGGGGGTGACGATCGCCACCTTCCGGCCCAGCGCCGCGTTCAGCAGCGTGGATTTCCCCACGTTCGGGCGGCCCCACAGCAGCACGAACCCCGAGTGAAACTGATCGCTGTTGGTCATACTGGTGCAGCTAACTGAGGTAATCCCCCCACTGGTATTCCAGGGTGCCCTCGTCGTCCTGGAACGGTCGGATTCGATGCTCGTCGATGAGGCGGGCCAGCGCCTCCTCCATAGCGCGGGTGGTGCAGCCCGCCTCCTGGGCCAGGCTCTCCGGCGTGCCGGTGACCACGCCCTCGCGCTGGAAGCGCTCCACCAGGTAGCGCCTCGCGGTGTCGCGTTGGTCCATGCTCACACCTCCGCCTGGATCCTACCCCGGCGCCCGGTGACGGGAAACCTACCGGCGTTGCCCCCAGCGCCGCCTGCCGGAGCCGGGGGGGCGCTTGCGCGGGGAGGCGTGCTCGGCGCCGAGGAGCAGCCCGGCCACGCGCTCTTCCACCTCCTGCATGTGCTCCGCCTCGAGCAGCGCCCGCTCTAGCCCCATGGCCGCCGCCCGCATCTCCCGCAGGAGGGCCGTGATCGTGGCCACCAGGTTCCGGTCGCCCTGGGCGGGCTCAATCTCACCGTACCACTCGGCCTCGGCAACGCACTCCTCATCCCCCCGATTGCGCACGCTCACGTCCGGGTGCAGTGAGGGCCAGAGCTGCCGCAGTTGCTGCGACAGCGTGAAGAGCCGGCCGATCCCAAGCGGCTGCGGCAGGGAGATCGGCTCCAACTGGGCGCTGACCCAGGCTCTGCCGGTTTCATCAATCTGCCCGTCGTCCTCAACGGGCAACTGCACCCACAGCGCCAGGTCACCACACAGGTACTCCAGCGATAGGATCGTACCCTCCTCTGGGTCGGTGCGCAGTTCGACGCAGTGGGGCTCAACATCGCCGACCTGGCTGGCCAGGCCCCTGAAAATGCCCACTGCCTCATCAATCGGTGTCATTCCGTTCCTCTCGGGTGCCGCGTCTGCCTCCGGGGATGCCGCGCCTCTGGCCCGGCGCTCCGATTCGGCCTCCCCTATTGTATCACGCGGCGCGGCGCGGTCAAGAGGCCAGATCCGCGTTGGGGCGATCAGGATTCCACTCCCCCTCCCCACGGCGGCGCCGAGGTGGTGGTTCGGCTCCGCCTCCGTTGCTGGGCCGGCATCTGCCCGGGCCCCTGCCCCCGCGCTCGCGGAGCTACCCCGACGCGCCGTCCGGAACGCCCCTCTCGCGCCAGGGGATGTTTCCCTCACCCAGGCTGTGGGTAATAGCACGGTGATGAAGGAAGAAGAGGGCCGTGATGTCCTCGCTTCCAAGCCTGGTGGTGCATCGGGGCGGCCCTGCCGTCAAAGCCGGCGGGGCTTCCGATGGCGCAGCGGCCACGCCGGTCCATAGAAGTGTGGCTTCACCACACCTGGCATAGATCATGCAAATGGCACACGGGAGGTGAGAAAGCCAATGGCTAAGCAGCAGGGGGAGATGACGGTTCGTGAGGCCGGCCGCAAAGGCGGCGAGATCCGCAAGCGCGAGCTCGGCAGCGAGGGCTACTCCGAGCTGGGCAAGAAGGGCGGCCATCGCGTTCGCGAACTGATTGAGAAGGGCAAGCAGGCCGAGCAGCGGCGGTAGTGCTGCTGCTGCCTCTTCGCAGCTCCGTGTTCTGACGGGAGCCAGGTGCCTGTCCATTCGGACCGGGGGCTGTCGCCGGGGGAGCTTTCGCCGCGTCGGCAGGCGGCTCCTGGGGGCCAGCGCGGCCCCCAGGAGCACTCGTCATCACCAGGGGCGGCAGTGGCCCCGGGGCCCGGCAGTGGCGGAGGCTTGACGGGAGGAACTGGGGGATGGCTGAAGAGCGTGAAGGCGAGATGACCGTCCGCGAGGCCGGCCGGATGGGTGGCAACGTGCGCAAGGAGCAACTCGGCCACGAAGGCTACGAGGATCTCGGCCGCAAGGGGGGCGAGGTGCGCCGACAGCAGCTCGGCCACGAAGGCTATGAGGATCTCGGCCGCAAAGGGGGCGAGGTGCGCAAGCAGCAGCTCGGCCACGAGGGCTACGAAGAGCTCGGCCGGATGGGCGGTGAGGCCCGCAAGCAGGAACTCGGTCACGAAGGCTACGAGGATCTCGGCCACAAGGGCGGGCAGCGCGTCCGCGAACTGATCGAGAAAGGCAAGCAAGCCGAAGGCTGAGTTCCTTTCTGAGAGTGGTGCTTCGGAAGCCGGGCGGCGCTCGCGCCTGCGCGATGCCCCCCGGTTTCCGTTCCTCTGACCATCTCGCTTCCCGTTCCCGTCTGGGGCGAGGCACTCGGTGGGCAGCGCGAGCCGCCCTGCGGCCGTTCCCCGCCGCGTGCCTCGCCCTCGCGCCTTTTGCGCCCGCGCCCGAATGGCGATAGCGCCAGGACTACCAGGGGGCATCGCCGGCCAGAGGCTGGCGCTCCGGCCGCTTCCTGAACGCTTGCTTCCGTCTTGCGCCCCGGCAGCCTTTTTTGCTACAATGCTCCTGGGGGTGCAGGATGAAACGAAGGCCGGTCATCGCCATCACCCTCGGAATCGAGAGTGGTGCCTGGCGGCCAACTGATGATCGGGGGCGGTTTCTGCCGTATGCCGAGGCGGTCCGCCGCGCCGGCGGCGAGCCGCAGATGGTGGGGCTGGAACGGGCCGCCGACGTGCTGGCCGACCCCGTACGCTTCCTACGCGGCTATGACGGACTGCTGCTCCCCGGCGGCGGCGACGTTCACCCGGCCGCCTATCCCCATCCCCCCGAAACCGGGGGCCGCCCCTGGGATGAGATCCTGCGCGCGCACCACATGCGCGTGGAGGAGGACCGCGACGCGCTGGAGTTGGCGCTGGCCCAGGCCGCCTTCCGCGAGGGCCGCCCCGTCCTCGGCATCTGCCGCGGCCTGCAGGTGCTCAACGTGGCGCTCGGCGGGCAGCTCATTCTCCACCTCGATCCCGCACTCGGCCACCAGACCCAACCCGACAACAGCAGCGCCCACCACGGCGTGGAGGTGCATCCGGAGAGCCGCCTGGCCGACCTCCTGGGCCGTGCCGGCCCGCTGTCGGTGAACAGCCGACACCACCAGGGCGTGGACGCCGACCGCGTCGCGCCGGCCCTGCGCGCCGCCGCCACCGCCACCGATGGCCTGGTGAAAGAGGCGCTGGAGGCGCCGGACCACCCCTGGCTGATCGCCGTTCAGTGGCACCCGGAACGCCCCCAGGACGCGGAGTGTCACGCGGCCTCCGCGCCCCTCTTCCCGCGCTTCGTCGCGGCATGCGGCGGGTAGGACCGATGCGGGCCACGGTGACGACGCGACGCCTCTCCGCGGCCGCCAAACGGATGCTTGACCTGGCAGGCGGGCTGCTGCTCGCCCTCCTGGCGCTGCTGGTGGCCCTCCCAGTCGCCCTGGCCATTCTGCTGGAGGATGGGCCTCCCCTCTTCTTTGCCCAGGAGCGCCTCGGAAGGAACGGCCGCCCGTTCCGGGTGTGGAAGTTCCGCACGATGTGGAAGAACGCCGACTGTCTGCGCGCGCCCGCGCGTAAAGGGCCGGACGACCCGCGCATCACTCGGGTGGGGCGCTGGCTGCGCCGCACCAGCCTCGATGAACTGCCGCAGGCGTGGAGCATCTTGCGGGGTGAGATGAGCCTGGTGGGCCCCCGCCCCCTCTCCGCCGCGGAGACCGCCTCCCTGGGGCCGGAGGCCTGGCGGCGGCTGGCGGTGCGCCCGGGGCTCACCGGGCTGTGGCAGGTGAGCGGCCGATCCGACCTGCCGATGGAGCGCATGCTGGAGCTCGACCTGGCCTACGTGGAGAAGGCGTCGCTGCGTCTGGACTGCTGGATCCTGCTGCGCACCCTGCCGGCCGTGCTCACCGGGCGCGGCGCCTACTGACCCGCGCGGCAGCCCCAATGTCGGGGCGCCGGGCACACGGCGGTGTGCCCTACTGCTCGTTGGCCAGCCCTTACTGGAAGGAGGAAGCCCTACGGTGCCTGTGGCGGACCCTGAACCGGGATGGTGAAGTAGAAGGTAGAGCCGTGGCCGTACTCGCTCTCGACACCGATGCGCCCGCCATGCAGCTCGATCAGCTCCTTGCAGAGGTAGAGGCCCAGGCCGGTGCCCTTGATGCCCTTGTGCTTCTCCGAGTCGACCCGGTAAAGCCGACCGAACATCTTCTTCAGCGCCTCGGGCGGGATGCCAATCCCCTGGTCGGTCACCGACACCGTCACCATCTCGCCATCGCGCACCACATCCACCGTCACCGTGCCGCCCTGGGGCGAGTACTTGGTGGCATTGCTCAGCAGGTTGGCAACCACCTGCTCCACCCGCTCCTGGTCGCCGACGATCTCCTCCACCTCGCCGGTGACGTTCACCACAAACTGGAAATCGGGCGAGAAGGAGCGCTGCGACTCCACCACCATGTTGATCGCCTCGACCAGGTTGAAGGGGCGCAGCGATAGCTCCAGCTTCATCCCCTTCTGCAGTCGCGCCAGCACGAGGATGTCGTTTACCAGGCGCAGCATGCGGTGGGAGTTGTGGCTGATGATGGTGAGGAACTCCTTGGTGGTCTCCTCATCAAACGGCATTCCATCGCCGATGGCCATCAGCATCGTGTCGACGAAGCCCTGGATGGCGGTGAGGGGGGTCCGCAGGTCGTGCGAGATGAGGGAGACGAAGGAGTCTTGAACCTGCTCCTCCTCCATCATCACCGTCATATCTTGAAGCACGACCACCGCGCCGCCGAAGCCGTTTTCGCGGCCGGGCAGCTCGTTCAGGATCGGGTCTACCTGGATGCGGTAGGTTCGGGTTTCGGTCTTCCCGTTGCCGTTGCCGACCTCAATCGGAATGTCGGTGCGGGTAGACTGCCGGGAGCGGAAGACGCCGTCGATGATCTGGGCCAGGAAGCCGGTGCCCTTCTGGAACACCTCGCGGTAGTGCTTGCCGATGTCGCCCTGGCGGATGCCGAGGCGCTCCATCTCGCGGTTGGCCTCGAAGAGGAGGCCCTCGGCGCTGATCGCCAGGAAGCCCACGCTCATGCTTTGGATGGTGCTGGTGATCGTCTTCACGTCTTCCAGCACCAGCGGGTAGAGCTCGGTGTGGGCAATAAGCTGCGAGGCCTGGCTGCCGAGGATGTAGAGGATCTGTTGGTCGTGAGCGTCGAAATCGCCTTGCCGCTTGTTGAGGGCGTGCAGCACGCCGATGGTGGTTTCGCTGACGATATCACCCTCGGTGTCGCGCTTGCGGTAGACAATCGGCACGGAGAGGACGTTGCGGGCTCCCAGGCGGCGGAAGAGATCGACGTCTTCCTGCGAGCTGTTTGCGGTATCGGCGATCATCTGCGGGCGTCCGGTGCGGAACACCTCGCCGGAGATCCCCTGGCGCAATGGTACCTGCAACTCGCGCAGATCAATGTCCGTGAAATCGCGGCAGGGATCGATGGCTACCAGCCGGCCGTCCTTATGCTGGGCCAGCATGATCAGTACTTTTTCAACCTGCGCCAGGTTCGCGGCCCGCAGAATGAGGCTCCGCACCGCCCGAACTTGCCGTTCCGGGTCTAGGAATTGCGTGTCGAGATCTGTCAACTGCTGCCTCCCGGTTTGCTGCACGCTGTACGGAGCCGTGGAGGAACCTGATGAAACGGACAATGACGCTGAAACAGCTCTGCCCCGTACAGATGCAAATGCGTGGCCCGCCCGAGCCTGCGACGCGGGGAGCCCGTTGGTCAGCCACCGCGGCGCGCCCCGGGAGCCGCCCTGCGCCACGCGAAGCCAGCCCAGGTAAAGCGGGCGGCGACCTCACGCCCGCGCGCTCCCTAAGTGGCCGCACCGTGGCACTGCGACTCGGTAGTGGGCGAGGGGTTCTGTGGCATCACACCGGGGCACGGCCCGAATCTTCCCGCCGATCCCCAACTCTCCAGAGCATTTACGGGCTTACCGCTTCCTTTTGCCTCTATTATACTACCACGCGGGGCACTTGGCAAGAGCGAGGATAACCCGCAACAGCGCCGGAGGTGAGCGCACGTTCTGACGAACGCGGTGGGAACGCCGGCCGGCAACACCTAGCCATGGGGGGTCTTGGCACTTCAGCCAGCGGCCAACGATGCAGCCGGCCGGCAGAGGCCCGATTGCTCGGGCACTCCGGCCCGTTGCCTGGGAAAGTAGCGGAGCGCCGCAGCGATGCGGCTTCCTACAGTGTGAAGCCCGATGGCTCGGGCACTCCGGCCATCTCCTGGAGGAGGAACACCCCTCGGCTTCGGAGACGCCTCCCACGGCGGGAAGCACCTCCTATGGCGGCCGGCGGGACGCCGGCAATCCGGCCCTGTCGGCGTAGGAGACACCCCCTACGGCAGAGACATCTTGCGATGCGGCCTCTACCGCGGAGGGTCGCAAAGCCCGTAGAGGCACACTTGCTGGCCTGTGCGCACGGCCCAGGCCGCGTCGCCATAGGAGTAGTGCCAGAATTCGTCGCGGCAGTTGCTGAAGCCGGCGCCCACCATCGCGTCGTAGAGGATCGCGCGGTTGCGGCAGGCGGCGGGGCCCAGGCCAGGCACCCAGGTGGGGGCGGCATCCCACCCCTGCAGCGGCGCCCGCAGCTCCGCCGGATGCCCACCCGGCGTCAGCAGGTGCACATCCACGGCGGCACCGGTACAGTGGCCGGGAGGTGCCTTCTGGTCCGGTGGCGCGAAGAAGCGGTTGGTTGCCCGGCGCAGGGCGGCGTAACTCCAGGTGGGATGCTCGTCGCGGATGCGCGCGAAGTTGCGCTCGTACATCTCGCGCTGCATGGCGAGGGTGCGCAGCGCCGTGCGGACCCACAGGCGGTAGCCTGGCGGCAGCAGCGCCTGAGCGTGGTTGAGCCGGTCGGCCACGCCTGCCCGCAGGAACGGCAGGCACTTGCGCGAGACGCGCACCCCGGGGCAGTGGCGCCGCAGGTCCACCAGCGCCTCGCCACACTCCTCCAGGCGGATCCGGTTCAGGGCGCCGATCGGCTCCGGCACCCCCTTGGGGCCTCCGTTCTCTGCCACCCTCCGGTAGAGCGACAACCGTTCATCCCTCCCGGCGGCCGCGGTTGCCGGCGCCCGCCCGTCCGGCGGGCGCTCTAGACGCTAGCCAGCCACCATGTTATAATACGCCTCGGGCACGCCGCGCGTCAACCGGTGCGCGCGTGGCAGGCGCTCGTTTTGATACCGGGGCGGGGGCTGTGGTATAATGACGCGGCACCGTCCGCAAGGGGAAGGCTGAAGCTGTGAAGGAGATACTCAAGATCCTGGAGCGGGATGCCCGCACCACCCCGGAGCAGATCGCCGCCATGACCGGGCGCGACCCCGCCGAGGTGCGGCAGATAATCGCCGAGGCCGAGGCGAAGGGCATCCTCCGCCGCTACAAGGCCACCATCGATTGGGAGCGCGCCGGGGAAGAGCGCGTGATCGCGTTCATTGACGTGCGCGTCTCCCCGCAGCGGGGCACCGGGTTCGATGACATCGCCCGGCGCATCGACCGCTACCCGGAAGTGCGCTCGGTCTACCTGGTGTCTGGTGAGCAGGATCTACGGGTGGTGGTGGAGGGCCCCACCATGCGCGAGGTCGCCTTCTTCGTCGCCGAAAAACTGGCGACCATCGAGCAGGTGCAATCGCCCTCGACGCATTTCTTGTTGAAGCGGTATAAGGAGGACGGGGATATCTTCGACGACGAGGAGCCAGACCGGCGTTTGGCCGTGGTTCCTTGATGACGGGGAGGGGCGGGGCAGCCGCGCGCTATCATCCCCGCGGCGCCGCTTCCGCGTGCTGCCTGGCCCCGCGTAGGAACAAGAGGCGATCGTGACCCCCAGGCGATCCCAGGAGGGTGAGAGAATGACCGATGTGCGCGAGACCGTGAGACCTGCACCGCCCTTGTCCGAGGCCGCGGCCGCGGCTGCTGCGCCTCGGGGGCTGGTGAACCGCGCCGTCGCCGCCA
This sequence comes from Armatimonadota bacterium, assembly GCA_012512505.1. Taxonomy (GTDB): domain Bacteria; phylum Armatimonadota; class JAAZEB01; order JAAZEB01; family JAAZEB01; genus JAAZEB01. The sequence continues at coordinate 23,383 of JAAZEB010000031.1, forward strand.
TGCCCCCTTCCGGAATCCGCCGCTTCTTTGACCTGGTCTCGACCATGACCGACGTGATCTCGTTGGGGGTGGGCGAGCCCGATTTCGTCACGCCCTGGCACATCCGCGAGGCCGCCATCTGGTCGATTGAGAAGGGCTACACCACCTACACCTCCAACGCCGGCATGTTCGAGCTGCGCGTGCTGGTCTCGGCCGACGTGCAGGCCCAGTATGGCGTCAGCTACGACCCGACCAACGAGATCCTGATCACCGTCGGGGTCAGCGAAGGGCTCGACGTGGCGATGCGTGCCATCCTCGAGCCGGGCGACGAGGTGCTGATCCCCGAGCCCAGCTTCGTCGCCTACAAGCCGTGCGTCAGCCTGGCCGGAGGGGTGCCGGTGCCGGTGCCAACCGACGCGGCGCACGACTTCAAGGTGCAGCCGGAGGCGATTGAGGCCCGGCTCACCCCGCGCACGCGCGCCTTGTTGCTCAGCTACCCGAGCAACCCCACCGGCGCCACGATGTGCCGCGAAGAGCTGCTCCCGATCGCCGCGCTGTGCTGCCAGCACAACCTGCTGGCGATCAGCGACGAGATCTACGCGCACCTCACTTACGAGGGCGAGCACTGCTGCGTGCCCCGCCTGCCCGGCATGCGCGAGCGCACCATCCTGCTGAACGGCTTCTCCAAGGCCTACGCGATGACCGGCTGGCGGATGGGCTTCGCCGCCGGCCCGGCCCCGGTCATCCAGGCGATGACCAAGATCCATCAGTACACGATGATGAGCGCCCCCACCGCCGCGCAGATGGCCGCCATCGAGGCGCTGAAGAACGGCAAGCACGAGCGCGAGGAGATGATCCAGCAGTACAACCAGCGCCGGCAGTTGATCATCGCCGGGCTGAACCGGATCGGCCTCCCCTGCTTCCGGGCGCGTGGCGCGTTCTACGTCTTCCCCTCCGTCGCCGGCACCGGCCTCGACTGCGAGACGTTCGCCGAGCGCCTGCTGGCGGAAGAGCGGGTGGCGGTGGTGCCGGGCAACGCCTTCGGCATCGGCGGTGAGGGTCACATCCGCTGCGCCTACGCGGCCTCCCTCGCCAACATCGAGGAGGCCCTGCGCCGCATGGAGCGCTTCGTCAACCGCCTGTGAGTTCCAGAACGGGGGAACGGGAGAAAGGGTGATACCAACCGGGAGTGAGGAAGCACGACCACGCACCACCACCATTACCTTGCCCGAGGCAACGTTCAGCGCCTCGGGCAGGGAGTGCGCGCCGCCGCGGCTGGCTTCCTCCACTCCCGCTTCTCCCCTCTCCCCTTCCCCCGAGGCTCCCCTCCTCCTCACCGGCCTTACCACGGCACAGATCGAGGAGTTCGTCGCGGCGCTCGGCCTGCCGCGCTACCGCGGCCGTCAGGTGGCCGACTGGATCTACCGCCGCAACGCCGGCAGCTTCGAGGAAATGACTGACCTGCCGCGCGCCCTGCGCCACCAACTGGCGGCGGTGGCCAGCGTGGGGCGGCCGGAAGTGGTCGCCCGCACAGTGGACGCCGACGGCACCACGAAGTACCTGGTGCGCCTGGGCGACGGCCAGACGGTGGAGTGCGTCTGGCTACCCTACCGGGAGTGGAGCTCGGTGTGCCTCTCCACCCAGGTGGGCTGCCCGATGGCCTGTGCCTTCTGCGCGACCGGCCGGGGTGGCTTCGCGCGCAACCTGAGTGCCGGCGAGATCGTCGCCCAGTTTCTCCTGGCGCGGGCGCACGCTCCCTGCCCCGTCACCCACGCGGTCTTCATGGGCATGGGCGAGCCGCTGCTGAACACCAGCGCCGTGCTCCAGGCTCTGCACCTGCTCAACAGCGAGTGCGGCATTGGCGCCCGCAACCTGACCCTTTCCACCGTCGGCATCGTGCCGGGGATTCAGCGCCTGGCGCGCGAGAAGCTGCAGATCAACCTGGCCCTTTCCCTGCACGCGCCCGATGATGAGACGCGCGCCCGCTTCATGCCGGTGGCCCAACACTTCCCCCTCCCCGTGGTGCTCGCCGCCCTCCGCGACTATACCGCCGCCACGCACCGCCGGGTCACCCTGGAGTACCTCCTCATCGCCGGCGTGAACGATTCCCCCGCCCATGCCGACCGCCTGGCCGATCTCGTCCTCGGGAAGAAGGAGGAGGGCGGGCCGCTCCTGGCGGTGGTGAACCTGATCCCCTACAACGAGACGGAGGCCAGATTCCGCCGCCCCTCCGAGGAGGGGATCCGCCGCTTCATGGCCCGCCTGAAGCAGCGCGGGGTGGCCGTCACGCGCCGGCTGGAGCGCGGGGAAACGATTGCCGCCGCCTGCGGGCAGCTCCGGCGCGAGGCGGCGAGTGACGCCCCCGGTGCCAGGCCCCGGCGCAGCCCTCGCCGTCGCGGCACCGCCGTGGCCCGTACGTGAGCGGGGAAATCGTGGCCAGCACGACCACCGGGGCGACGGATGGCAACGCGGAGCCTCTTGCGCCGACCGAGGAACCCCCTGTCCCGGCCCCCACGGCGGCCGAGGAGACGCTGACCCCGGAACAGGAGCGGGTGCTCCTCGCCACCCTGCCCTCCCGCCCGCTGCTGGACTTGCTGCGCTCCCTGGACGGCCTGGCCGACAGCCTCTTCGTCGGCTTTCGCCTCGTCCCGGCCAACCTCAAGCACCCGGAGATCCGCCGCCGCCTGCTGCGCGAGGTGGCCGACAACCCCGACTTGCGGCAACACCTGCGCGCGCTGTGGCAGGAGGTCCATGGCGAGCTGGTAGACGCCCTGCGCACGCACGATGTCGCGGCGCTTTCCGAGGCGCTGCCGGCGCTGGTGGAGCGCTGGGACCGCGAGCGGGTGCAGCTCGCCTTACTATTGGATGACCGGCCCGAGGCGCGCGCCGTACCGCTGCCGCCGGCAGAGCCACCGGAGCCTACCCCGACGAGGACCCCGCCACCGGCCGGCACAGACCAGGCGGCAGCCACGCACTGGCGCGAGCAGGTGCGCTCGCTGCGGAGCGAACTGCAGGAGGCGCGCAAGGAGGCGGCGGCCCTGCGCGCCCAGTTGGCGGAGGCCCAGCGCGTCGCCGAGGAGCAGCGGGCGGCGGCCGGCGAGAGTGACCAGCAGGCGGCGACGCTAAGCCGGGCGCTGGAACGGAGCACCCGGCAGGCAGAGCGCCTGCAGAAAGCGAACCGCGATCTCGAGGCGCGCCAGCGGGAAACCGCCCGCCAGGCACGACGCCTGGAAGAACAGCTTGAAGCCCTGCGGCGCCAGGAGGAGGAGCGCGCCCGGGCGGAGGCCGAGCAGCAGGCTACCGAACCGCCCGCCGCGGCCTGGCTGGAGGCCGCGTGCGACCTGGTGCGCCAGGGCAACGCGCCGGCCGCGGTGGCCATCATGGCGCCGCTGCTGCGGCAGCACCCGCGGGCGGCCGCCGTGCGCGCGGCACTGGCCGAAGCCTACGAGGCATCGGGGGCCGTGCCGGCGGCCATCACCGAACTGTGCTGGCTGGCACGCTGGCACCGGGAACAGGGACGGGCGACCGAGTCGTTCGCCCTGGCTGCCCGCGCTCTGCTTCTGGCCCCGCACGACTCCGCGGCGCGCCGGGCGGTTGCCGAGGCGCTGGCGGCCATCTCACCCGGCGACGAGGCAGCCTGGGCTGCCGTGCGGCACCGGCTGCGGGCGGTGGAGAAGGCATCCCCCACGGCCGGGCAGGTGCTCGCCTCGCTGCTGCCGGCGACACGCGCCGGGCAGGCACCACACCTCCTCGATCTCGACACGCTGGTCGCCTGGCCCGAGGGGGGTGGCGCCTCCTTCCAGGCATCGCTGCGGGAAGTGATCGCCGCGGTGGATGCCAATCAGACGGAGGTAGTGTGGCGCGTCCGCCAGGCTCTCTCGCGGCTGAAGATGGAGAACCGCCAACTGCACCGTGCCGTGCTGCGGGTGCTGCGCCGCTACGACGACAGCTACCGCAGTGTTCTGGTGCGCCCCACGCGCCCGGTGGTGGTTGATGGCAGCAACGTGGCCTGGCGCGCGCCGGAGGCGGACGGCCGGCCGCGCCTGCGGCACATCCTGACGCTGCGCCGGGAGCTGCGCGGCCTCGGCTACTTTCCGATCCTGGTCTACATCGACGCCGCGCTCTTGCATCAGATCGACCAGCGCCCGGAGCTAGAGGCGCTCGCCGCGCGCGGGGAAGTTCTCGTCGCGGATCCCGGCACCGATGCCGACGAGTCGATTCTGCGGCACGCGCGCAAACTGGGTTGCGTGGTAGTCACCAACGACCGCATGGTGGAGCACGACCTGGAGGACACGGTGACCAAGCTGCGCTTCGAGGTAGGCCCGGAGGGAGCGGTGATTCGCCAGTGGCACGAACATCAGGGGCAATGAGGGGGTCCCAAAGCAAAAGGGCCCGCCTGCGGAGGCGAGCCCTAGTTGGGCGAACTGTTTGGATTGGAGGTCAGCGACCTCGAGGGGTGCCTAACCCCCACAGCCACCTCGACTATCACATTGCATTATAGTCATCACCTCCTTGAGGTCATTATAACACCCGGGGGAGGTAGCGTCAAGGAAACGTTTTTCTCAGGAATCGGGAGTCCGTTCTGGCGACGGCGGGCGCGACGGGCAGTGGAGCACGTTCGCGCACTCGACTGTGTCGGGGCCGTTTTCCGTCCCGCGTCCTGCAGGTCGCACTCCCGGAATCGCGGTTGTTGGAGACGAGACGATGCTTTGCCCCAAGTGCCACGCGGAGTTGAACCGGGACGCGCGCTTCTGCTGGCAGTGCGGCGCGCCGGCCGCCGCCCCGGAGACCGGCACGGCTTCGCCCTCCGCCCGGCGGGCCGTTCCCTGGATGGCCCTCGCGGCGGGGATTCTGGTCGTGCTGGCCGTCGTTGCCCTGCTCATCGCCCGGCGAGGGCTGCCGGGGGCCGGGCCCGTCACCACCGGCGACGCCACCGTGCCGGGCAGCCAGGCGCTGTCGCCCACCGCTCCGGTTACCGGCACGCCGGCCGAACCGCCCTCCACCGAGCAGCCGCTCACCGCGGCGCCCCCCGACGCTTCCAGCAGCGGGCAGCCGGTGACCGCAACCCCACCGGGCAGCTTCCCCACCGCTCCCGGTCTGCCGCAGGGAAGCGCCGAGAACGCGCCGGCCGGCGCCGAGGAGGTAGCGGCCTACCTGCGCAAGCTGGAGGCGATCCAGCGCCGTGATTCCGACAACCCGATGGCCCAGCTCTTCGCCCTGATGGCAAGCGGGCTGAGCGGGCTCACCCAGATCGCCCGCGAGTTGGGCGGGGAGGAGGTCTCCCCCGCCACCGATCCGGCGCAGTACCTGCGCACCTTCGACCAACTGGCGCGCGAGAAGCAGGCGCTGGCGAACGACTTCCAGGCGATCACGCCGGTGCCGCAGGCGTGCGGCAACCTGCACGCCCTCTACGGGCGCTACCTGCAACTGCAGGCGCAGGCGATCCTCGACCTGCGCAGCGCCGTTGCCCAGGCCGACAACCTGGCGGCACCGCTGGCGGCACTCCCGGCGGGGCGAAACGCGGAGGCGGCGCAGCGAGCAGCCCAGGCAGAGGAAGAAGCCATCCGCCAGCGCTACGGTATTCCTCGCACCCCGGCTCCCCTCGTGCCCTGATGCCGAGGCCCTCCTACCAGTGCTGTTGGAGGCAGGCCGCGCACACCAGCCACGGCTCGGGGTGCGTCGCCAGGCGCTCGCGCACCTCGGCGTGCGCCTCCTCGCTTTCCTGGCCGAACAGCATCGCCATCTGCGCGGCGAACTCCTGGTAGCTCTCCGAGGCGGCTACCTCCGCCCCCTCCAGGCAGTAGCCCTCTCCCCGCCGCAGGATGGCGCCGCACACCTCGCAGGCGTCCGAATTCCTGCCGGTGGCCTGCCACCGCTCCTGCGCGCGCCGCGTCGCCGCTTCCCGATCGACCCGGGCCGAAGCCTCGGCGAACGGCCCGAACAGCGTCGGCGCCGGTGGGGAGACCGCCGCCGGCGGCCCGAACAGAGTGGCGGCCGGGGTGGCCTCCTCCTCATCCACGAAGGCGAAGGGTAAGGTCACCTCCGCGTCGGCGGCTTCCTCGGGCACCTCAGACGGCACGGTAGCCTCAGCCGCCAATGGCGCGACATCCTCGGCGTCCGACGCTTCCTCCGAAACCTCAAACGGCACGACGGTCTCAGCCGCCAACGGCGCCACATCCTCCTCGGCGGCAGCCGGCAGCGGTATCTCCTCCGGCACCTCAAATGGCGCCGCCCATTCCTCCGAGACCTCCTCGTCGCCCGCTTCCTCCGGCACCTCAAACGACGCCACCCATTCCTCCGGGGCCGGCCCGTCGGTGGCTTCCTCCGGAACCTCAACCGGCGCCATCCATTCCTCAGAGACCACCGCGTCGTCGGCCTCCTCCGACACCTCAAACGGCACGGTAGTCTCTGCTGCCGGCGGCGTGGCATCCTCGGCGGCCGCAAGCTGTGGCGTCTCTTCCGGCACCTCAAACAGCGCCACCCATTCCTCCGAGACCTCCACGTCGCCGGCTTCCTCGGGCACCTCAAACGGCACGGTGGCCTCAGCCGCTGGCGGCGCGACTTCCTCGGCCTCCGCCGGCAGCGGTGTCTCCTCGGGCGCTTCAAACAGCGCCACCCATTCCTCCGGGGCCGGCGCGTCGGCGGCCGATGCTTCCTCCTCCACCGGCAGGATCGCCTCCGGCAAGCTCGGCTCCTCAGCGGCCGATGGAGCGGGCGTGGAGGCCTCCAGCGCGGGCGCGGCCGGCTCTTCCACGAATGCCGCCGCCGCGGGCGTATCCGCCGGCAGGCTCGCCGCGGGCCACGCCTCCAGGTCGGGCGCCCCATCGGCGGAGTCGTCCACCAGCGCCTGCGGCGGCTCCGTCACCTCGTCGGCCGCCGCCGCCGTGATTGGCTCGACCGCGGCTTCCATCACCTCTGACGGGGCCAGCGCCTCCGGGGGCGTGTCAGTCACGAGAGGGGCTGCCTCGGCCGCCTCCGGGCCGGGCGCGGCCTCCGCCTCTGGCGCCGTCTCCGCCGCGGGCACGGCGGCTTCCTCTGGCAGCGGGTCGGCCACAACGACCGCCGCGTCATCTGCCGGTGCCCCCGGCTCAGCAATAGCCTCCTCGGCAGCCGGGGCCGTCGCGGCGGCAGGCTCCGCCGCCGTGAGCGCCACCGTCGGCGGCGGCGGGGAGGCCACCAACGGCACCATCACCCCTGGCGCCTCCGTGAGCCGGCGGCGGCGAGACCGCAGCACCAACCCCACGACTACGGCCGCGGCACCCGTGCCCCCGAGGAGCAGCGGCAAGGGGAGATTCCCCGTCGGCCGCCTGCCTGGCGAGGGCACTCCTCCTTTCGGCCCAACCGGCGCCAGCGCCGCCGTCGGCCCCTTAGCGGCGGCAAGGCGCTGCCGGCAGACGCGCACGCCGCGGTGTGCCCGCGGC
>JAAZEB010000233.1 GCA_012512505.1 Armatimonadota bacterium
CCTGTTGCATCCCGCACGCCCCGAAAAGCCGGGTAGTACCGATAGATCTATACCATGGTGCCGAGGCCCAGAATCGAACTGGGGACAACACGATTTTCAGTCGTGTGCTCTACCAACTGAGCTACCTCGGCAAGAAGGCACCGCCGGCGTGGGCCGCGGTGCCTTGGGTGGCGGACCAGACGGGATTCGAACCCGCGATCTCATGCGTGACAGGCATGCGCGTTAAACCGCTACGCTACTGGTCCTTACCTTGCCTGCCAACGTCCATAGTATAGCGTCTCGCGCCTTTATTGTCAATAGGTTCGCGCGCGCATTCGGCAACCGATTTTGGCGCCCCTGCCGCCAGCCCGCGGCCGCGGGAGGATCGGCGGCCGGCTCCCCCGTATAACCACCCGACCACGGCGCCAGTCGTCTGGCCGGCGCCGCGAGGTGCCGGGCCGCGGGAGGCGGCGCCAGCGGGCCTGCTTCCCCTCGTTCGCCAATGAGGAGCACTGCCATGCGGAGAGACGCCTTCACCCTGGGTCTGATCGGTTGCCTGCTGGCCGGCGAGGCAGCGGCGGCACCGCCATCTCCCACCACGCGCCTGGTGCTGGTGCGCGCGGGGAAGCCGGCCAGCACCATCCTCCTTGCCCGCAAGCCCACGCGGGCGGCACAGTTCGCCGCCTACGAGCTACAGTGGCACGTGCAGCAGATGACCGGCGCGCGGCTCCCCATCCGCCACGAGGGAGCGCCGGTGACCGGCACCCGGATCCTGGTCGGCCAGAGCGCCGCCACCGACGCGCTGGGAATCCGGGCCGCCGCCCTCGGCCGGCAGGAGTACGTCATCCGCCTCCGACCGGCGTCGCCCGCCCCGACCCTGGTACTGCTCGGCCGCGACCGGGCCGACTACGGCACGGTGCGCTACGACCCGACCCCCGACGCGGAAACGTTGGCCACCTGGCCCAGCATCTGGGACGAGCAAGGCACGCTGCACGCCGTCTACGAGTTTCTGGAGCGCTTCTGCGGCGTGCGCTGGTTCAACCCGACCGAGTCCGGCACGGTCATCCCCCGTACCCGCACATTGGTCGTCTCCGTCTCCGAGCTGCGGCGCGCCCCCTCCTTCCGCTACCGCTTTGCCGCCTACCCCAACAGCGAGGATTATGACCTCTATACCGGGCTGTGGCCGGCCGGCAGCGAGGGGTACCGGGAGTGGGAGGCGGCCGCTTACCCGGAGCTGCACCGGCGCTTCCCCGAGTCCAACCGCTATCGGCTGGCGAAGCGTGGCTGGGTGAGCCTCTTCCGCTACCGCATGCGCGAGGGGGGCGAGCGCTGTGTCGCCAACCACTCGCTTTACGGCTACTACAAACGCTTCTGGGAGAAAGACCCGGCCCTCCCGGAGGTCTTCGAGGGCCGGCGCCCGGAGCTGTTCGCCCAGGGATACGAGGGCACACCCCCGCAGATGTGCTACTCCAGCCGGGCGCTGGTGGAGCAGGTGGCGCAAGACGCGCGCGACTACTTCGACGGCAAGGGGCTTCACCCGCACTCGCTGCAGCCGCTGCGCGACCGGAACGAGTCGTGGGGCGACAACTACTTCTGCGTGGAGCCGATGGATAACGCCGCGTTCTGCAAGTGCCCCCGGTGCCGCGAGTGGCTGCCCGCCAGCCAACCGTTCGACCCGTTCTTCACCAACGGGCTGCACAGCGACTACTTCTTCAACTTCGTGAACGAAGTGGCCAAAGAGGTACGCAAGACACACCCGCGCAAGTGGATCGTCACCCTCGCCTACATGACGCACGGCGCCCATCCCAAGCGGGTGAAGCTGGAGCCGAACGTTGCCGTGCAGTTCTGCTTCGCCTGCAACCGCCTCAACTACGACCGCGCCTCCTACGAGCACGAGATCGCCCTACTGCGCGAGTGGGCGAAGGAGGAGAAGGGCCGCCCGCTCTACCTGTGGCTCTACTACACCTTCCCCGTGGAGATCGCCAACGGCAACCGTTTCCACTGCTTCCCCGGCTTCTTCGCCCACGCCATCGGCGAGCAGTTCCGGCTCTTCCGCGAGTGCGGCATCCGCGGCATGTTCCACTGCGGCTATGGTCAGGATGTGGAGGCCTACCTCACCTACCAGCTCATGGAGGATGCCTCCCTCGACGTAGACGCGCTCTTGGACGACTACTTCCGTGGCCTCTACGGGGCGGCGGCCGCGCCGATGAAGCGCCTTTACCTGGCCATCGAGCAGACCTACTCCAACCCGGCCAACTACCCGGAGGCGATCGCCTCTGGCCGCAAGGAGGGGCACCACCACCAAACTGAGGAGATCGCCTGGGGATGGCTGGGCACCGAGCAGCGGATGGCCGAGTTTGGGAAGCTGCTGGCGCAGGCGAAGGCGGCGGCCCGAACCGCCGAGGAGAAGCACCGGGTCGCCCTTTTCGAGAAGAGCACCTGGAACTACATGGTGGCCGGGCGCCAGCTCTATCAGCAGCACATGAAGGAGCGCTATGGCGGTGAGGCCGGCCGCGTGCGCGCCCCGTTCCTCGCCACCACGCCCCTCGCCGGCGACGCGACGCGGCTTGTCCGCGAGGAAGCGGCCGTGCTGGGCGGGTGGCGCTCCCGCACCGGCGAACGCACCGCGCGTCAGGTGGAAGCCCGCCTGGCAAACGACGGCACCTACCTCTATCTGCAGCTCGTCGAGCAAACCGACCCGCGGCGGCTCCGCGCCGCCACCAACCCGCGGGCGGGCGACCACTGGCAGGTGATTCTCGCCGGGCAGCGCGGCCGCCCCTATCGCGAGCTGCTCGTCGGCCCGGAAGGCACCTTCCAGGGCTGGCAAACCAACCCCGACGCCGGGCCGCTGGAGTGGGAAAGCGGCGCCCGCGTCGTCTCCGACCGCTCGCGGCCGAACCAGTGGACCACCAGCATCTCCCTGCCGCTGGATCGCCTGCTGCCCGGAGGCGTGTCGGCCGGCGGCTCGGTGTACCTGAACCTGGCGCGCCGCTCGCCCGGCTCAGATGACGAACCGGTGTGGGTGCCGACGTTCGGGGAGTTCCACGACCCGGAGCGCCTCCGGGAGGTGCGCCTCGATGGGCCGGAGACGATCCCGGCGGCGCTGCCGACGACGGCGGAGCTTTCGGCGCTGCGGACCGAGGGGTTGGTCGGCTACTGGCGTCTGGATGAAGGTGCCGGCGCCATGGCCGGCGACTCCTCGCCAAACGCCCTCCAGGGCACCCTCGCCAACGGCGCCGGCTGGGTGCAAGAGGGCGGGCGCAGCGTACTGCGGCTGGACGACCGCCAGGGTCAGTACGTTGAGCTGGGGAACGCCGACGCCGTCAACCTGACGGGGCCGCTCACGCTGGAGGCGTGGGTGAAGTACGCGCCCTCGGAGATGTGGTACCCCGCCATCCTCGGCAAGGGCTACGAGCAGACCGGCGCCTACAGCCTGCACCTGCGTCCGGGGCTCACCCTCTGGTTTGAGCTGGACGGGGAGGACGGGAAGCGCTACCACTACAACCCGACCGACCTGGCGATCGTGCCCGACGCCTGGACGCACGTAGTGGCGACCTGGGACGGGGCGATGATGCGCGTCTACATCAACGGGCGGGAGGCCGGCACCGGCATGGAAGCCGCGCTCACGATCCGCAAGACGGCCGAGCCGCTGCGCATCGGCTGGCTGGGCTCTTATGGCTACTTCAACGGCTGTCTGCGCGATGTGGCGCTCTACCGCCGCGCCTTCTCCCCCGGGGAGGTGTACGCCCGCTACCAGGCCGGCCGGTAGCAGCCGCGGCGGTCGGATCGCC
>JAAZEB010000234.1 GCA_012512505.1 Armatimonadota bacterium
GGCGATCCCCATAGCAAAAAGGGGTCCAGTCGCCTGGACCCCTCAGCAACCCCAACCTGGTGCGGAAGACGGGACTTGAACCCGTATGGGGTATAATCCCCACTAGGCCCTCAACCTAGCGCGTCTGCCATTCCGCCACTTCCGCGTGACGAGTAGATTATAGCATTGGCGTGCCGCCGTGTCAACCGCCGATTCACCGTTGCGAGCTCACGAATCGGGAGTAGGTCTTGGTCGCCGCGCCGGCCAGTTGCTCCTAGCCATTGGCGATCCTGGCGCTGCAGGAGGCAGCCGGCGCGGCGGGGCTCCTCCGGCGCCTGAGCGCTTCCCGTGGCAGGGCTATTCCAGCAGCGCGGCGGCAGCCGCCATGGCCGCTGGCGGATCGAGGTGCCAGGGGCAGCGCGAGGCGCAGTCGCCACACTGCAGGCAGTCCGAGGCCGGGGTGGCCAGGCGGGCATAAGCCTGGCGGGCAGCCTCCTGGGCGCCGCGCCGGGCCAGGTCGAGGGCGCGGGTGACGGCGCCGATGTCGATGCCGACCGGGCAAGGGAGGCAGTGGTTGCAGTAGACGCACGCCGATGTCGCCCCGACGGCGCCCAACTGCCGCAGTGCCGGCGAGAAGTCGCGCTCGGCAGCAGTGGCATCGAGGTAGTGGAGCGCGTCGCGAAGCTGCGCCAGGTTGGCCGCCCCCGGCACCACAGTGGCCACCCCGAACTGGGCCAGCGCGTAGCTGAGGCACGCCACCGGCGTGACGGCGGCGGAGGCGTGCTCCTGCAGAATCTTGCCGCCGGCATAGGGCTTCATCGCCACCACGCCGACGTTGTGCTCCACGCAGGCGCTCAGCAGCGCAGTGCGCTCCTCCTGCGCGTGCTCCAACAGGTGGATCGGGAACATCAAGACCTCCACCGCCCCGCTCGTTACCGCCCGCAGCGCGGTAGCCGGGGTGTGGCTGCTGAAGCCGAGGTAGCGCGCCTTGCCCTGCTGCCGAAAGCGCTCCGCCAGCTCCCGGTGCCGGGTGATCACCACCTCATAGTCGTCCGGTTCGTCGCAGTTGTGCAGGAAGAGCACGTCGAGGTAATCGGTGCGCAGGCGCCGGAGGAGGTCGTGAATGTACGCCTCGCTGACAGCCAGATCGCGCGTGCGGGCGTACTGCCCGTCGGGGCCGTCCTGATAGCTGGCACCCAGGTGGCCGGCGACCATCACCTGGTGACGCCGGCCGGCAAGCGCCTCGCCGTAGGCGTCGCGGATCGCCGGCTGGGCGTAGAAGAGGTCGAAGTAGTTGACGCCGGCATCCAGCGCCTCACGCACCACCGAGACGATCTGGCTGGCCGGCTGGTTGATCAGATACTCACAGCCGAGGCCGATTACCCCCACCGGGGCGCCGGTACGGCCGAGTGTGCGGTAGATCATGGGCTGTCTCCTCCGGTGCCTCGGGGGTTCGCCAAGAGGCACGATCGCTCCTGCGCCGGCAGGGTTTGGTGGCGGGCTCGCGGAATCAAATCCCACCCGGAAGCGTGGACCACCGGGGCCGCGCCCCGGGCCGGGAGGTGCGCACCCCATGACCCGCCGCGAGCTGAACCTGATGATCTTCGAGGGCACCGCCGAGGGCGTCCTCTGGCAGCCCCGTCTCGAAACCTGGATCGGCCACCACCAGGCCAAAGGCACCCTGCCCAAACGCTACCAACACCTCGACTACTGGGGTATCTATGATGCCCTCCGCTGCTCCGTGCGCTATGCCGCCTCCGTTGGCCTCGAAAGCTACGAGGAGCCGGCAGACGTGGTCCGTACCGTCGAACAGGAGGGCACGCGCCATATCACCACCGTGACCACCCCCAGCGGCACCCTGCGCACCGTGGAGCAGGACATCTACCGCGACGGCGAGTTAGTGAACCGGCGCATCCATGGCTTCCCGGTGAACGACGTGGAGGGCCTGCGGGTGCTCACCGATCTGGTGGAGCGCCAGCAGTTCCGCGCTAACGTGCCGGCCTTCCAGGAGGCGCGCAACCAGCTCGGCATCCGTGGCGAGCCCACCCTTTTCCTCAGCAGCTCCGGCTTCACCGACCTCATCAAGTGGCACTGCGGCCTGGTGCAAACCTACTACCTGCTGCATGACCACCCGGCGGAGGTGGAAGCCTACCTGGAGGCGTGCGACCGTCGCGACGACCGGATGCTCGGCGCGGCACTACAGCTCCCCTGCCGCCTCTTCAACCTCGGCGACCACGCCACCAACGAGTTCACGCCCCCGCCAATCCTGGAGAAGTATCTCCTCCCGCGCTGGCAGCACCTCAGCCAGCGCCTGCACGCGCACGGCCGCTTCGTCCACACCCACTGGGACGGCAACTCGAAGACGATGCTCCCTTACCTGAAGGAGACCGGCCTCGATGGCGTGGAGGCGCTGCCGCCGCTGCCGATGGGCGATATGACGCTGGAGGAGATCAAGGCGGCCGTGGGCGACCGGATCGTCTGCCTCGATCTGCTGCCGGCGATCCACTTCCTGCCGCACTACAGCCTGCAGGAGTGCCTCGACTTTGCCAAGCGGGTGATCGACCTGTTCGCGCCCCGGCTGATACTGGGCATCTCCGATGAGATCTCCCAGGTGGGCGAGATTGAGAAGGTGGAGGCGATCACCGAGCTGGTCGACCGCATCTGCGGCCTGCCAGAGTAGGCGGCACGAGACCGGAGGGCAGGGCGGCCGGGCCGACGCGCGCCCCAAAACGATTCGCGCGGTGTTGACTCGATGCTCTGCCCGTGGTATACTAGGTACGACCTCGGGGCGTAGCTCAGCTTGGTAGAGCACTTGGATGGGGGCCAAGGGGTCGTCAGTTCAAATCTGGCCGCCCCGACCAGTCAGCGAAAGCCGTGAAGCGCAGGCTTCACGGCTTTTTTTGCGTACCCCGCCGCCCGTGTGCGACCCCACTTCCTGGCTGCCCGACGTGCCCGCACCGCACAAGGCATTGTGGCGGCTCCGAACCTGTGGTTCGCTCACCCATTTGATGAGTCATGCGTCGGCGACAGGTGTCACGAAGCGTTGCGCTGCAATACTTTCTGGCAGCCTGACAAGGGATAGATCGCGGATCAGAGTCAGCGACAACCCCTTGACAGGGTCGCGCCTCGCTGATATACTACACCCGTGAACAGTTCAATATCGAATCAAAGCGATGCAGGTGGCTGCGTGGGTGATGCGGTGCTTCGGGAATGCCTGCGAGCTGCGCGGGTGATCTCTCGCTGGATGGGGGGGCGCCTTGAGCAGATCGGGCTGTCACCGTCGCAACTGGAGGTGCTTGACGTGCTGCAGCAGCAGGAGGGGATCCCACTGCGGCAGCTTCGCGATGCCCTCTGCTGCGTCGGGAGCAACGTCACCGCCCTCGTGGACCGCATGGAGCGCGACGGCCTGGTCGAGCGCCGCCGCGACCCTCAGGACCGGCGCATTACCCGGCTGTTCGTCGGGCCTGCGGGCCGGGAGAAGCTGGAGTTGCTGGGGAACCCGGCGCGATGCTGCCCCGAAACCCTCGAAGTCCTCACACCGGAGCAACGCCAGCAGCTTGTGGGCCTCCTGCGACGATTGATAGATGGCTTGGGGTGTTCCCAACCGGAACGCTGTTGTTCGTCAGGCAAAGGAGAGTGAAGTGAGCGCAAGCAAAGGCTCGGACACCCGCACTGGGGCGGCAGGTTGCTGCGGCAGTCAGCAAGTGCGGCAGACACAGCGCACCTGCTGCGGCGGAGGTGCAGAAGTGACGGCGGCGGATGTGAGGCAGTTGGTCCGGCAGGAGTACGGGAAGATTGGCGCCGGGGAGCGCCAGGGGTGCGGGTGCGGCAACCTGGCCGATCAGGTATCGAAGAGCGCCGGCTACACGGACGCTGAACTGGCCGCAGTGCCGGACGGGGCGAACCTCGGCCTGGGGTGCGGGAACCCAACGGCCATCGCCGGCCTGAAGCCGGGGGAGACGGTCCTTGATCTGGGATCTGGTGGGGGCTTCGATTGCTTCCTGGCCGCGAATAAGGTGGGCCCGACTGGGAAGGTGATCGGCGTGGACATGACCCCCGAGATGATCGAACGCGCCCGAGATAACGCGCAGCGCGGGGGCTACGTGAACGTCGAGTTCCGCCTGGGCGAGATCGAGGCACTGCCCGTTGCCGATGCCAGCGTCGATGTGGTCATTAGCAACTGCGTGATCAACCTCGTGCCGGACAAGGCGCGGGCGTTCCAGGAGATCGCGCGCGTCCTCAGGCCCGGCGGGCGGGTTATGGTGTCGGATATGGTACTGGAGCGCCCCCTACCGGACTGGGTGCGCGAGTCCGCCGAGGGCTATGTGGCGTGCGTCTCGGGCGCCGTGATGCGCGACCACTACCTGCGCCTTCTGGTGGAGGCCGGCCTGCAGGAAGTCGAGATCCTCGAAGAGAGGGATGCCAGCGACTTCTTCCTCGACCCAACCGATCCCCTGGTGAACCAGCTCATCGTGGGGCACCCGGTCGAAGATATACGCGGCCTCGTTTCCAGCGTGAGCATTCGGGCGACCAAGCCGGCAAGCCGCGGGTGCTGCGGCTGCGGATAGAGGACGGTGTGAGGCGCGTGGTGTTCGTCTGCGTTCACAACTCGGGGCGCAGCAAGATGGCCGAGGCGTTCTTCAATGAGCTGGCGCGGGGGCGGGAGATGACCGCGACCTCTGCGGGCACCCAACCTGGCTCCGAGGTGAACCCGACCGTCGTGGAAGCCATGCAGGAAGCGGGGATCGACCTGAGCGGAGAACGGCCGCGCCAGCTCACCGCCGAGATGTGGCAGGGGGCCGAGCGGGTGATCACGATGGGGTGCGGCGTGGCTGAGTCCTGCCCCGCCGGGTTCCTGGTGACCGAGGATTGGGGGCTGGACGACCCCCACGGGCAACCCCTGCAGACCGTGCGGAACATCCGCGATCAGGTGAAGGAGCGCGTCGAGGCGCTCATTGCCGATCTGGAGCGCCAGGGGTAGTGTGCCCTGCCCTATGGGAGCGCCGCCACCCCTGCTGCCGACTGGCGCTCCCACGGGGCGACCATGGCCACCTGCTCGGGGAGTGCTGCACCCAAACAGTTCAACAACAACTGAAACGTTGAAATGATGGGAGACGAACCGCTTGCAGCGAAGCGGAGAAATGCTATGTCGAAACGAACTGCCTCGCAGCCCGTAGACGCAGGCTGCCCAACCGGGGTCGCCGGCCAACTTCCCTTCCTCAACCGCTACCTGACGCTCTGGATCTTCCTGGCGATGGGGATCGGCATGGGAGCGGGATACGCATTACCGGCGCTGGTGCAGGCGATCACCTCCCTGCAGGTCGGCACGACCTCCATCCCAATTGCCGTGGGCCTGATCCTGATGATGTATCCCCCGCTGGCGAAGGTGAAGTACGAGGAACTGGGGGAGGTGTTCCGCAACACCCGCGTCCTCGGCCTGTCGCTCGTACAGAACTGGGTAATCGGCCCGATCCTCATGTTCCTGCTGGCGGTCGCTTTTCTGCGTGGCTACCCGGAGTACATGGTCGGGCTGATCATGATCGGCCTGGCCCGCTGCATCGCGATGGTGATCGTGTGGAACGAACTGGCGAAGGGAGACACCGAGTACGCCGCCGGTCTAGTCGCCTTCAACTCGGTCTTCCAGGTTCTCTTCTACTCGGTCTACGCCTATTTCTTCATCACCGTACTCCCGCCGCTGCTTGGACTGCAGGGAGCCATCGTGCAGGTGTCCATCGTCCAGATCGCGCAGAGCGTGGCGATCTACCTGGGCATTCCCTTTGTTGGCGGGATGCTCACTCGCCTGGTGCTCCTGAAGGCGAGGGGGCGGGAGTGGTACGACCGGGAGTTCATCCCGCGAATCAGCCCGATCACCCTTGTGGCGCTCCTGTTCACTATCGTGGTCATGTTCTCTCTGAAGGGGGAAGAGATCGTACGGCTGCCGCTGGACGTGCTGCGGATCGCCTTGCCCCTGCTGATATACTTCGTGGCGATGTTCCTCATGTCGTTCGCGCTGGGCAAGAAGCTGGGCGCCGACTACTCCAAGACGGCGACCCTCTCGTTCACGGCAGCCAGCAACAACTTCGAGTTGGCGATTGCCGTGGCGGTGGCGGTGTTCGGCATCAAGTCGGGGGCGGCGTTCGCGGCGGTCATCGGGCCACTCGTGGAAGTGCCGGTCCTGATCGGCCTGGTGAACGTGGCGTTGGCCCTCCAACGCCGCTACTTCGCGGAGCAGCCGGCGAGTGTGGGGCTACCTGGTAGCTAGAGAGGTGAGGTCTTATGGAGAAGAAGCTGGAGGGGCAGCAGACTTACGTTGCTTGTCCCGCGTATGAGGTGTGCGCCCACTACGGAACGGCCCGTCACTCCTGCCGCTATGAGCCGGGCTCCCTTCCACCAACAGGGGTCTTCCACCAGCACCCGCAGGCGGCGTGGTGCCAGCCCGGCGTCGCCACCCTGGTGCTAATGCAGGCAGAGCAGATGGGGGTAGTGACCAGCAGGTGCAGTTAGGTATTGGAGGCCGCCCCGACCAGTCAGCGAAAGCCGTGAAGCGCAGGCTTCACGGCTTTTTTGCGTACTCCTACCGCCCGTGTCCCCCTCGGAGGCAGTAAAGATCCCGCGCGCGGCCTGGCCCTCGCGAGGATGCCGTCCTTACGCCCCGATGGTGGAACCCGGGGCTTGCTGAAACTAGGACTTGACAACGTCGCGCCCCCCAGGTTACGATTCTAGAAGAAAGGTAAGAGCTCAGGAGTGGGAGTAGGGTCAGATCGCCGGCGCCCTGCCGGCCGCTACCTCAAGTGCCAAAACTGCCGCTGGCCCGGGGTCGCCGGCCAGCACTCCGACCGCGGTTGCCAAAACCTGCTTCCGGTCCCTGAGCTCTTCCAACCAGGGAAGTGCCCGGGCGCGGAGGTGGCGTTTGCATCAAGGGATCTCGCTGTTGGTCAACATCGCGGCCGCTCTGGTCGCCGCGCTGGTCGGCGGTCTGTTAGCCAAGCGACTAAAGCTGCCCACCATGGTGGGCTACCTGGCCGCCGGTGTTGCCATCGGACCGTTTACCCCAGGCTTCGTCGGAGACACTGCCACCATCCATCAGTTGGCCGAGATCGGCGTAGTGTTCCTAATGTTTGGCGTGGGGCTGCACTTCTCCCTGCGCGACTTGTGGAACGTTCGCGATACAGCGATCCCCGGCGCCATCGGCCAGATGCTCCTCGCCACGTTGGCCGGGTTCGGCCTGACGCAACTGTGGGGATGGTCGGTCTCCTCCGGGCTGCTGCTGGGAGTGGCGATCTCCACCGCCAGCACCGTCGTCCTGCTGCGCGGCCTGATGGACCACGGCACGCTAAACACCCCTCACGGGCAGGTGGCCGTCGGCTGGCTGGTGCTGGAAGACCTGGCCACCGTGGTCATCCTCGTGCTGCTGCCGCTGCTGTTCGGCGCCAACGGTGAGCATAGCTGGATGTCCGTCGGCAGCGCGCTGCTGCGCGCGGCGGCTTTCATCGGCCTGGTGCTGCTGGTGGGGGCGCGGTTCGCCCCCTGGCTGCTGAAGCGCATCGTCCTCGCCCGCTCGCGCGAGCTGTTCATCCTGGCGGTGGTGACCATCGCCCTGGGAACGGCCGTGGGCTCCGCCGAGTTGTTCGGCGTCTCCCTGGCGTTGGGCGCCTTCCTCGCCGGCGTCGTTTTGGGGGAGACTAGCCTGAGCCACCAGATCGGCGCCGACGTGCTCCCGCTCCGCGACACGTTCACCGTCCTGTTCTTCGTGTCGGTCGGGATGTTGGTGAACGTCGATTACCTGCTGCACCACGCCGGGCAGGTGTTTGCCCTGGTGGCGCTGATCATCGGGGGCAAGTCGCTCATCACCATTATTTTAGGTATCTTTTTCCCGCGCCCGGCGCGAACGGTGCTGGTGGTTGCCGCCGGGCTGAGCCAGATCGGCGAGTTTTCCTTCCTGGTAGGCCAGGCCGGCCTGTCACTGCGCCTGCTGAACCAGGACCAGTACTCCCTGATCCTCGCCGGGGCGCTCGTGTCGATCATGCTCAACCCCCTGATGTTCCAGACGATTCCCCACGTCGAGGCATTCCTGCGCCGGTGGAAGTGGTTCTGGCGGCTGCTCGACCGGGGCCGCAAGTCTACGCTGCCGGCAACGGAGGGGCTGCGCGACCACGTCGTGGTAGTGGGCTATGGCCGGGTGGGGCGACACGCCGTCACCGTGCTCGGGCACCTGGGGATCCCGCACCTGGTGGTCGAACTGGATGGCGAGCGGATCCTGGAGCTGCAGCAGGCCGGGGTGGCCGCGCTGTATGGAGACGCGGCCAACTCCGAGGTGCTCTCCCACACCGGCCTGAAACACGCGCGCGCCCTGGTAGTCACCGTCGCCGAGGACGCCGTGGCCGAGATCATCGTGGCCACTGCCCGCGAAGCTGCTCCCCAGCTCCCCATCGTCGTGCGCTCCGCCACCCACGCCGGGATGCGGCGCCTGTCGGAGCTGGGGGCACAGGAGGTGATCTACCCGGAGATGGAGGGGGGCATCGAGGTCCTGCGGCACCTGCTGCTGATGCTCGGCTACCCGGTGCTGGAGGCGCAGCAGTACGCGGACGCGGTGCGGCGGACTCAGTACAAGCCGGCCTTCGCCACCGATGAGGAGCGCCGGGTGCTGGACCAACTGCTCCGCAGTGTCCGGGGAATGGAGATCGCCTGGACGGTGCTGGCCGCGGGCAGCCCGGCCGCCGCGAAGACGCTTGGCGACGCGCGGATCCGCGAGGAGACCGGAGCGACGGTGATCGCCATCCTGCAGAACCAGCAGGTGATTGCCAACCCGGACCCGGCCACCGTGCTGAACGTGGGCGACGTGATCGGCCTGCTCGGCGAGCCGGCCCACGTGGCCCAGGCCTGCCAGTTGTTGGGGTGCGAGCGGCGGCTGGACCTGGAAGCGCAGATCGAGGCCACGCTGGCCCCCTCCCCGGTGGCAGCCTCGTAGGGGCGAAGCATCTGCGCGACTGGATGTACCGCGTTCGCTCACCGTTTGCCGCGCAAATGCTTCGCCCCTACAAGGTCGGCCGCGCGCCTACCCGGATCCGCACCTCTCCCGGATCGCGGCTGAGGTGAGTCAACAGCGCGTGGATGAAGACCAGCACCCCGGACATCTCCAGCGTCTCCTCGATCATCGTGCAGATGCCGTCGGCCAGCGAGCCCGGGGGCCAGGTGTTCAGCCGCTCCATGCCCACGGCGCCGCAGAGGAAGATCAGCGCCGCGGTGAGGAAAAGACGGCGCGTGTCTGCCGGGAGGCGGGCCAGTAGCGGCAGCACGTAGAGCCCCAACACGCCCGCCATCGCGCCCCACAGGTAGAACCATGGAATCCCGGTGACGCGGCCGACCACCTCGTGGATGTGTCCCCCCTCATCCATCGACACGTAAGCGAAGGCTATCGCCAGCACGCCCCAGCGACGCGCCATCGGGTCACCTCGCCGGGCGGCGATACCGGCATTCACCCAGAGCAGGCCCGCGGTAAGTAAAAGCGCCGAGGCGGAGTACCAGGCCGGCGGGTTTGCCTCCGAGCTCATGCGCGTTAGCTCCAGCAGGCCGAGCACGGTGCCGTGCCCCAGGCCAAACTCGAAGATGAGGCCAACGCCATGCGCCAGCGCCAGGAAGAGAATTATAGCGGCGAGTACCCGGGTCACGCTTCCTGGGGCCAGGCACAGCACAGCGGGCGCCTGCTCGGGCAACGGGCGCTCGGAAACCGCGACGCCTCGGTCCACGCGTTCGGGCATCTGCTCCTCCCTTCGGGTGATGCTGCACGAGCAGCGGGCGGCAGCGCGGGCTGCGCGCGGATGCCGCCGCGGGAAACGGGAAACGGCGCTGACAACCCGTGGTCGGCATGCGGGCAACACTGTGCCCCCACCGCCATCGCCTGCTCTGTAGGCAGGGCCACCAGACGCGCGCTTTCCAAGTGATACCCGTTTCCCGACTCGCCCAAACGCCCGGCGTGGCGCTACGAGGGCGGACTGGCGCCGGTGAGGTCCAGGATCATCCGCGGCTCACTGCGGAGGCCGACGGGGGTCTCCCAGGAGACGGTCTCGCCGGTGTAGCGGAACCCCTTGCGCTGGTAGAGGGCGGCCGCGCGCGTGTTCACGGGGTAGTGGGTGAGCTCGATCGCCGCGTGCCCGAGAGCCCGGGCCGCTTCGATGAGCAAGTCCATGAACCGCCCGCCAATGCCGCACCCCTGCAGCGCATCCGCCAGCCCGATCCCCAGGTCTATCGGCTTTCCCTCTGGCGTGCGTAGCCCTTCCAGGAAGAAGTAGCCGACGATCGCCTCTCCCTGTAAGGCGACGTAGACCAGCGAATCGCGGCGTTGATGCGCGGCGATCCGTCGGCGCGTCGACTCCAGCGCCTCTTCATCCGTCTGGTAGAGGTGCAGGCAGAGGTAGAGGTTCGAGCGTGGCCCCAGTCGCTGCCGGAAGAGGCGGAGGATCTCCTGTTCGTCGCCCGGCTGGATGGTGCGGATCAGCAGGGGGCCCTTGGGCGTGTCCCACTGCGCGTGGTACTCAAATGGATCGAGGTTCATTCCTGCTCCCAGCTTCAGCGCAGCCCCATCGCCCGCAAGTTCTGCAGGCTGATTGCCAGGCTCTCGAACGGGTCGCGCTGGCAGACATCCTGCTCCACGATGTACCAGCGCACACCCGCCTCGCGGCAGGCAGCGAGGATCGCCGGCCAGTTCAGGTTGCCCTCGCCCACCTCGGCGAAAAGCTGGGTGCCGCCCTGGATCGCCATGTCTTTCAGGTGGACGACGTGCGCCCGACCTTTCAGCGAGCAGATCCACCAGGCCGGGTCGCCGCCGCCGTGCTGGATCCAGTAGGTGTCGATCTCACTGGTGAAGACCGCGGGGTCGCTCTCCTCGTAGAGGATCTGCAGGCCGGGGCGCCCGCCGAAGCGCTCCAACTCGAAGCTGTGGTTGTGGTAAACGAAGGTGAGGCCGTGCTCCTTCAAGCGGCGCGCCACCCCCGACGCCTCTTGGGCGAACCGCGCGTACCCCTCGGCGGTGCGGTACTCCCCAGGCAAGCCGCCGATGCCGACGTACTCGCACTCCCACAGTTGGTGTTCCGCCACCACGGTGTCCAGGTCGTCGCGCATCTGCTCGTAAGCGATGTGGGTAGCGCAAATGGTGAGGCCGTTGTCGTCGGCGATACGCTTCAGCTCCGCCGGGTCGATCGGCCCCAGCCCGGAAAGCTGCACCGCCTCGTAGCCGATGGCGCGCACCTTACGGAACGTCTCGGCAATGGCAGCGGGGGTCTGGGTAAACTCGCGCAAGGTGTAAAGTTGCGCGGCAATCGTCGATTCCGTCATCTTCTCACTCCCTGATTGATATATCGGCCGCCGGTTGGAATAGCCTATGGGGGTAACCCCGGTCCGGGCGAAGCAACCGGCAGCCATCCCGACGCGCAGGTACCAGAGTCAAATACGCCGGTTGCTTCGCCCCTACGAACCCTATCACCTGACACCTGACACCTATCACCTGACACCTATCACCTGTCACCTATCACCTGTCTTCTGCCACCTATCATTGGCCACCCCTAAGGCCAGAAGTCGTAGCTGGGCTGGTCGATCAATACCCCGAGGAGGGTCCAGCCGGCGCCGCAGACGAACTCGCCGAGGACCAGCCCGAGAAAGAAGGGGCCGGCGCGGCGGTAGCCCTTCAGGCCGGCCCAGCGCAGCACCACCAGTTTCGCCAGCCAGGCGAGGAAGACGCAGCTCCACAGATTGGCCATACCCCAGCTTGGGGCAACGGCGTAGGCCAGCGGATGCAGTGGGAAATGTGCCAGCCGCAGGCGCAGCAGCGAGAGGACCCAGGCGAAGACGAACCCGAAGCCCAAAGCCACGGCGGCGCCCCGGTCCGGCGGCGCGGCGCTGTTCAGCCAGCCGGTGTAGGTGTTGATCGCCTCGGCGCCCAGCCACACGGTCCAACCGTTCCAGTAGGCCGATTCGGCGCCGACCTGGTAGTAGCGGTGCAGGTATAGCCAGAAGCCCCCGACGATGCCGAGGGAGGCCGCCAGCAGGATGCCGATCACCATGCCGCGCGGGGCGGTGCCGCTCACCTGCGCCATCTTCAGCCCTTCGAGTTGGTGGGGCATCGGGCGGGAGGTGAAGCGACGCACCAGGCCATAGAAGATGCCGAAGCCAGCCAGGCTGCCCGGCCCCAGCGTCGCCGGCCCGGCCACGGCCACCAATTGCTGGTGCGGCCCCACCCACGCCAGGTCATGCACCGCGACGCCGAGTTCGGCGCGGATGCGGGTGATCATCACCACCAGCGCCAGGTAAAGCCCCAGGAACAGCACCGCCACCACCGGCGGCATCCCAGCGCGGATGGCAAACCCCAGCAGGAACAGCGTGCCTGCCACCACGCCAAGGATCGCCCAGCGGTTGCCCCGCTCCTCGGGGCCCGCCTGGCGCGAGAACGCGGCGCGCACCAACTCGCGCAGGTAGCCCCGGCTCATCCACAGCGCCATCAGCAGGATCGCCAGGTAGGCGCCCAGCGACTGCTGGTGGGGATAGGGGAACTTCGAACTGGCATCGTAGCCCGCCGCGGCGCCGGCCACCAGCTCCAGCTTGGCCAGTAGGAAGAAGACCCAGATCGAAAACGAGAGATCCAGCGGGATGAAGAAGCTGAGGCCGATGGCGAAGGGGTACATGGACCACTCGGTCCAGCCGATGGCGTTCCAGGGGCGGTTGGGGAAGAACGGCAGCAGATCCTGACGCTTCACCGGGATCGTGGGGATGGTGGGCACCCAGAAGTGCAGCCCGTTCACCACGGTGATCACGGCGGCAACCGCGAAGCCGATCCACAGGGCACGCTGGCGGATGAACGCGCCGGTATCCATCGCCATGCCCAGCGGGAGCTGGGCAATCGGGTAGGAAAGCCGCTCCCGCTCGATCCATTGGCGGCGCAGGATCCAGTTGATGCCCAGCATCACCCCGACCAGCACCAGGAGAAAGAGGCTCCACCAGAAGACCGGGCCGGCCCAGGCGCGCAGGTGCTCCGGCAGGTAGAGGCTGGAGTAGCCGGAGTAGTAGTGCCGCAGCGCCGTCACGTCGTGGACCACCAGCCACCGCGGCAGGTGCTCGTTGGCCGCCGAGGGGAACTGGAACGGGTAGGCGATGGTGGAGACGAGGATCGCCAGGAGGTCCACCGAGAACAAGCCCGCGGCGATGGAGAGCATCACGTAGACCAGGAGCAGCTCGCCGCCCGTCAGCGCCAGCCGGGGCCAGCGCCGCCGCAGGAGCAGATTGGCGAGCGCCAGCCACCACATGAGGAAGATGACGTGGTAGAAGGGAGCCGCCCACGTGGGGAAGCTGTAGCGCTTCATCTCGAGCTGAAACTGCCAGTAGAGCAGCGGCGGGATGAAGGCAGCGCCTACCACAAACGCGCGCCACCGCACCGGGCGGCTCTCCTTCGCGGTTGGCTCCGGCGCACCGATCGGCCGTTCCACCGGTCCTCCCCTCTGCCGCGCCGCGCGCCGATCCGCCGGCACGACCCCCATCTGTCGGGCTCCCGGCAGGGTTACCCGAGAACCCCCAGCGCCGCGGGGGCGGGATCCGGCAGGATTGGCCCGCCCCCCTTGGCGCGGTCACGGCCTTTCGCTCAGAGCAGCTCGCGGTAGTTCTCGGCCACCTTGCGGAAGGCGAGGGCATGCTCCTCGATGATCTGCGGGCGGTAGTGCTTGAACCAGGGGATACTGTAGCAAGCGTCCGGCAGGCTCTCGGTGACGGGGAGGCTCCCCCGCGGCTGGCGCAGGTCGCGGTTGCTGTTGGCGATGCGCGTCGGCCGGCCGTGCCCGTAGATGTCGGCCTCGTTCAGCAGCGGGTGCAGGTGCAAGGGGAA
>JAAZEB010000235.1 GCA_012512505.1 Armatimonadota bacterium
ACTACCGGGTGACCTACGATTTCGCACGAGCCGCCGCCGCGCTCCGCGAGCAGAAGCTGCCCGAGGCGTTCGCCCAGATGGTGCTGCAGGGGCGCAGCCTCGATGCCGTGCTGCAGCCCACCCCCCAGGAAGAGAATCCGTGATGTACCCCACCAGGCAACCCGAAGCGTTCACTGCCCGCCTGGCCCCGCGCCCCCGCGCCCGCGTCTGGCTGGCGCTCGTGCTGCTGCTGGCCGCGCGCGCCCCGGCCAGCGCCTGGTGGCCCGAGGGGCACGCCATCCTGACGCGCGCGGCGATCCAGGCGGTGCCGAAAAGCCTGCCGGCCTTCTTCCGTCAGGGCGGCGCCGCGGCGGCGCATGCCTCGTTCGATCCGGACCTGGCCAAGAACCGCAACACCCCCAGCCTGCGCGACGGGGAATCGCCAGAGCACTACCTCGACCTGGAGTATCTCAAGGGGAAGACGCTGCCGGTCACCCGCTACGCTTACCTCCGGCTGTGCGCCCGGAACTCGCTGGATCCCAGCCGCGTGGGCCTGCTGCCCTACGCCGTGGCCGAGTGGACCGAGCGCCTGGCGGTCGCCTTCGCGGAGCACCGTCGCTGGCCGAACGATCCGCACATCCGGGCCAAGTGCCTGCTGTACGCCGGCTTCCTGGCGCACTACGCCCAGGACCTGTGCCAACCGCTGCACACCACGATCCACTATGATGGCCGCGTGCGTGCCGACGGCTCGTCGCCGCACACCGGCATCCACACGAAGGTGGATGCGCTGGTGGAGCGGCTGCACCTGCGGCCAGCGGAGCTGGCGGCGGGCCAGCGGATCACCCCCGCCGCGCGACTGATGCCGGCGATCACCGGCGAGATCACCCGTAGCCGGGCGCTGGTGGATCGCGTCTACACCCTGGATACGAAGGTGAAAGCAACGGGGAGCACCTGGACCCGCGCGCCGGAGGCGGTGGCCTTCGGACAGGAGCGCGCCCGGGCGAGCGTGCGCTTCACCGCCATGCTGTATGCCACAGCCTGGCAGCAGTCGGCGCGGGTGAAGCTGCCGGCCTGGCTGCAGCGATAGCCTCGTGAATCCCTGGCAGTGCGGGCGCTGCCAGGGCAGGAAGCCGCTGGCCGCCGCGCGAATAGGAGCGCCGTGAAGGAGAGTGACGCCACCGGCTGCTACCATCTGCTGTATCACCTCCCGCGGCCAACCCGGCTGCGGGTCGGGGCGCTGGGCTGCTTCGCCCTGCCGGCGGGATGGTACGTCTACACCGGCTCGGCGTTTGGACCGGGCGGGCTGGCGGCCCGCGTGGCGCGCCATCGGGCCTGCGCGCGCCACCTCACCTCCCCCGGCGACCCGCCGCGCGCGCCCCACTGGCATGTGGATTACCTGGCGGCGGTAGCGGCCCTGAAAGAAGTGGTGCTCCTTCCCGAACGCGAGCGGCGCGAGTGCGCGCACGCCCGCTACCTGCAGACACTGCCCGGCGCTTCGGTGCCGGTGCCCCGTTTCGGCGCCAGCGACTGCCGCTGCCCCGCACACCTGGTGCGCTTCGCGCAGCGCCCGCCCCGGAGTTCCCTGCGCACAACCGATGGCTGCTAGCCTCTTCGTTCACGGTACTCTGATCGACCCCGCCTGCGTTCACCGCCTCACCGGTAAGGACCTCCCGCGCCGGCCGGCGGTGCTCGCTGGCTTTCGCCGTATCCCCGGACCGCCCGCCTTCCCCCACATCGTGCCGGATGGCACCACCACCACCCCGGGGATGCTGCTCCACGGCGTTGACCTGCCGGCACTGGAGCGCCTGGACCACTACGAGCAGAACGGACGCCTCTACTCGCGCCGCCTGGTGACGGTCTGCTGCGATGGTCTCGCCGTCGAAGCGCACGCCTACGTCGGGGATCCCGCGCGGATCGCCGCCGAGTGCGACCCAGACCTAGAGCCGGCCGAGCGCCTGGAGCGACACCTGGACGAGGAGATCGACGCCCTCCTGCTACGCGCCGCGGACGCCGGCGCGGCGGACGCGATGCTGTGGGCGCGCGCGCACCGGGAGGTGCTGGCGCACGCCCTCGAGGAGGTGCACCGCCTGCCTGGAGGCGGCCTGTCGGGCACGCAACGCGCCATCCGCAGCGCCCTGCGGGAGGTGCGCCTTCCCGAACTGAGTTGGCTGGAGCAAGAGCGCCCTGCTCGCCGCTTCGCCGGCGCCTACCTCCGCCTGATCGCCCGCCTGGTAGTCCTCAACCAGGTCTCCGAGCGCATTCGCCGCGACTTCCCGCGCAGCATGCGGGCGCCAGAGCCGTTCTGCCGCTACACGCTGCCGCTGTTGGCGGCACTGACGCTCCTCGATGCCCGGTCGGCCGACCTGGAGGCAGGGATCGGCGCGGCGGGCCTGGATACCTACCGCCCCGGCCGAAGCTACCTCGACTACGTCTGCGGCGCGGTGCTCCTCGCCGACGCACTGTACGACCGGGCGGCCGCTGCCGCGGTGGTCGCCGGCATCGAGTGCAGCCAGGTGGGAGGCGCCACCCCCCTCGGCGCGGAGCTGGAGTTCAGCCACCTTGGCGCCCGGGCGGTGCGCGCCCGGGCCGGGGCTGATCCTCACCTGGACAGCCTGTACTACTTCCACGACTTCGACCTCGCCCGCCGCCTCTGGAAGATGGGCGGCCACCGCGACGACCACACCGGCGCCACGTTCGATGAAGGTCGGGCCCGCGGCTTCCTGGAGCTGGCGTTCGGGCGACGGCAGGTGGGTGAGGATTACGCCGGCCCCGCCACCGCCGACGTGTGGGTCCTGGCCGAGCTGATCCGGCAGGCGGTCCGTTTCCTGGAGATCCCGCCGCACAGCCTACACGTCTCGGTGCAGGTGGAGCCAGACCGCCCCTTCTCCTGCCTCCAGGGTCCGGAGCCGCTCTTCTGCCTGCTTCTGCTGGGCGGCGATCTGGGGCCGGATGCCGACGGCGTGCTGCGCGAGCGCCGCATCTTCGGCCGAGAGACGGCCTGCCGGAACTCCTACTTGCAGTTCTCGCGGCTGAAAGCGCACCGGGTTCACGCCGGCGACACCCGGCCAGCGCAAGTGGCGGAGTTCACGTTCGCGCGCCTGGCGCGGGGCGTCTCCTACGAGCCGCTGATCCTGGCGCTGAAGGGCTTCCAGAGCGCCACCAACCCGGCGCCGCTGAACCTGGCGGCCACGGGGACCTACCGGCGGCACGGCCGGGAGATGTTGGAGGCGGTGAAGGAGTGGGCCGCGGCCCCCCAACCGGTGAGCGACGCCGCGATTGGTGCCTTCCTGGAGATGGTCGCTGCGGGGCTGGAGCGAGAGCGGGCGCTGGGGAACGGCCACTCGCGGGCCTACCTTGCCGACGGCCTGGCGCGCATCGAGGCGGCGCTGCAGGCGCGCAACCAGACAATCCGGCAGCAGGCGGCACCCCCGCTGACGCAAGCGGCGCTATAGGTCGCGTCGGGAGAAGGCGGCGACGGCCAGGAAGGCGGCCAGCAGCGCGGGCAGCCCGAAGCCGAGCACGTACTTCCAGGGCGTCACCGCGGCGTAGGTGGCGCTGCTGTCGCGGCGGGCAATGCGCCGCCCCTCGGTGTCGCGAACGTTGCGCACCGTCACCTTCACCGGGCCGTCCGCGGGAAGCGAGAGGCCGCTGAGGAGCACGGTGCGCGTCTCCGGGTCGTAGCTGGCCGCGCGCGCCGTCACGGTCTTGCCCGGGGGGCTTTCGATCACGTAGTTGCGCGGGCGCTCGGCATCGCGCGCCTCCACCGGCCGCGAGAAGGTCACCTTGAGGCTGGAAGGGCTCGCCACGCATTGGGCCACCCGCAGCGGCCGATCCTCCCCCCGCCGCTCGCGCTCTGCCGGTGGGCGCCGGGCGTTGCCGGCCGTGTCCGGCTCAGCGGCCGGGTACTCCTCCTCTGCCCGCGGCGCCACGGGAGGGTCGTCGCCCTCGGCGCCGCCTGTCTCCGGCGTGGCGCCGGTCACCGTCGCCCTGGCGGTGGCGGCCGCGGGGCTGATCTCGTTGCCGGCGCTGTCTACCACGCCGCTGACGCTCACCTTCACCGTCTTGCCGGGCGGCAGCCGCAGGCCGCCCAGGACCACGCGCATCTCGGTCGGGTCGTAGACCGCCGTGGTGGGCACGCGCCTTCCCTTGGGCGGGCACCAGACCAGGTAGTTCTCGATCTGCTCTGCCGAGTTGGGCTCCACTTCTTTGGAGAAGAGAAGGGTGAGGCTGGTGGGAGTGGCGCGGCATTGCACCACCTGGGGAGCCGTGGAGTCTCGCAGCAGGCGCGGGAGGTTGCCGATCAGGCTGGCCGGCGAGAGGTAGGCGGCACCGGCGGCGCTGAAGAGGGTACCCGCCACGTACCACAGCAGCAGCAGCCCGATCACCGCGATGAGGGTGTTGTTGAACAGCACGCTGAACGCCACGCCCAGGGTGACCAGCAGCAGCAGCGCCAGCCCCACGATGGCAATCCCGGTGGCGATCGCCGCGAAGGATGTGTCGTTGCTGGCATAGCGCCAGGCCACGTAGCCAGCAGCCCCGGAGAAGAGGGTGAAGATGCCCAGGACCGCCAGGCCCCGGGAGACGAGCTTGGCGGTGAGGTACTGGGTGCGCGTGCACGCCCGGCAGAGGATGCTGTCGGCGATAATGTCGGCCTCCAGCGAGACCGAGCCGGCACTCAGAACGATGATCACCGTGCTCCAGACGACCAGGTAGGTGGCGAGATAGCCAGCGAGAAGGGTCGACGCCGGGGCCGGCACCCCTCCCTGCCCCTGCACCCCGCCTATCAACATCACGAAGGTGGTTAGCGCGAGCGCCAGCACCCACAGACGCAGCACCCACGACCGGGCAAGCGCCGCCAGGTCCGCCCGAAGGAGTGCCGTCCACTGCACCAGCCGGCCCTCCAGGCGGGCGGCAATCCCCGGCGGCGTGGGCGAGCGCCGGCCGCTGCCTCCGTCGTTTGGTTTGGCCGGCGGCGCTTCTTCAGCACTCCGCGTAGGCCCGGGTGAAGCCATCGGCCTGCTCCTTCTCCAGCGAGTGGATGAACGCGTCTTCTGTCTGCCCCTTGTTGGTAGCCACGGAGAGGACGGCGACGCCTAGGTCGGCGGCGGTCAGCAGCAGGCGGCCGAGGGGCGCGGCAATCGCCTCCTCCGGAGAGAAGAGGACTTCCAGCCAGGCGCCATTGCGCTGCACGCCGACCACCTCCGCCGTGTGCTCCAGGCGCCGGCACAGCTCGTCGAGGATGGCCGGCGGCGCATCCACCTCCAACTCGACGCTGTTGCGCCCCATCGACTGCTTTAGCGCGCGCACGGACCCCTGGAAGATCAGCCGCCCGTCGTGGATGATCCCAACGTGATCGCACACGCGGTCGATGTCGGAGAGGATGTGCGAGGAGACGACCACCGTCTTGGTCTTGCCCAGCTCGCGGATCAGGTCGAGGGTGTACTTGCGGCCGGCGGGGTCGAGGCCGGCGGTAGGCTCGTCCCAGATCAGCAGCTCCGGGTCGTTGATCAGCGAGGCAGCGATCCCGAGGCGGGTGGTCATGCCGGTGGAAAAGCTCTTGAGCGGCTGCGAGGCGGCGGGGAGTAGGTCTACCGCGCGAATAAGGCTGGCGAGGCGCGGCTTGCGCTGCTCCTTGGGCATGCCGAAGAGCTGGCCCACCAGGTCGAGATAGGTGATTGGCGTCAGGCCCGGGGGGAACTTCGGGTTGGTGGGCAGGTAGCCGATGCGCCGCCGCAGGTGCGCGGCGTTGGGCGTCATCCGGCAGCCAAACACTTCCGCGCGCCCGGCCGTCGGGGTTTGCAGGCCGAGCAGCAGCTTCAGCAGCGTCGTCTTCCCGGCGCCGTTGGGCCCCAGCAGCCCGAACACCCACCCCGGCTCCACCCGCAGGCCGATGCCATTGACGGCGATGATCCGGTTGCCGTAGATCTTGGTCAGGTTGTGCGTCTCGATGGTCAGCATCGAGAGCTACTACGACGGCGCGTCGGCCGGAGTTTCGCGGCCGGCGGTGGCCCCCCGAAACCGGGGGGCTACGAGCGGTTGGCCCCCCCAACCCCCCGAAGCCGGGGGGGCTTTCACTCCTCACTCCCCCCGATCTCGGGGGGCCGGGGGGGCCGCCAACGACCGGTGTCGTGATCAGGTTGGTAGGCGGTGCTGACCTGCAGATAGCCCCAATCGGAGTCGGCCACCTGGGCCTTCTGGCGGGCGACGTAGGAGCCGGGGAAGAAGTGACCGTAGCCGGCAGAGATCGCCGTTCGGGCGCTCAGCTTGTAGTCGACCTGAAAGTCGAGCTCGTGGCCAACGTGCGTGCCGGAGCCGCCCGTCTTGTCCTGCAGCAACTTGGCGCTGGAGGAGTACCAGCCGTCCTCGGCGGCAGCGAGGCGGAAGTCATGGTAGTCAAGCTGCAGGCGCAGCTTTGTGGTGGGGCGAGCCGACAGCGAGACGCGGGCGTTGCGCAGGTTGCGCCACGAGAAGTAGTCCATGATCCCATAGTAGGGGTGCGTGGTGGGATATAGGGGATCGAACGTCTCCACCACGCTGTCGTCCGGGGTGCGGTCGCCCGGGCTATAGGCATATTCAAAGCCGATGCGGGGAGTCCAGGCGACCGGCGCGGTGTAGCCCAGGCTGACGATGCCGGCGTGCGCGCTGTGCCGGTGGTGTGCCTGCCTACCGCTCTGCCAGGCGAACTCGCACATCAGGTCCACCCGCTTCGGCGCCTCGGGGGTGCGCAGGCGCCCGCCGAAAGTCCACAGCCCCCCCGCCACGGTACCGGGCGAGGGTGTACAATTCCTTCACCGTGCGCTGACCGCCGCCGGAGGAAAGGTAGAGGCCATGGAACGAGCCCTGGGGCGCCGCGGGCGCGGGCTGGTAGCGGTGCGTCACCACGTTGGCGCTGAAGTAGTCGAGGGTGTAGGTGTCGGTGCGGTGGGTGAGGCGCAGGCCATCAAAGACGCGCGCGGAGTTGTTCCACTGCGAGTCGCTCACCAGACGCTTCTCACCGAAGGAGAGGTACTGGCGCCCCACCCGGAGGGAGGTGCCGCCTTCTTCCGGCGCCGGCAGTTCCAGGAACGCCTGGTGCAGGGTGGTGACGTTGGTGATGCGCTGCTTTAGGTCACCAACACGCCGCGAGTCCTGCACCTGGACATAGGTGCGCAGCCCGGGGGCGAGCCGGGCACCCAGCCCAAGGCGGAAGCGGCTGAGATAGCCGGACTGGGCATCCGCCTGGCCGGCGTCAAAATCGGCGTTGCCTCGGGCTTCACCGCGGTGCCGCCACTCGACGTCCAGTTTGACGCCGGGCAGCACATCCAGCCCTTGCGCGCCGGTCGCGGGCGGGGTGCTGAGGGGCAGCACGCAGCCAACCGCCAACAGGCAGCAGGGCAGCGTGCGCCGATGGTGCTGTCTCATGTGCGTTGCCTCCCATCCGGCCGCAGGCGCCGAGAAAGAGGAGGGTCATGATGAGAGACACCCGGCAGCGGCCGGCACCGGTAGTATAGCACGGGCCAGGCGCCTGGTGGTTAAGCCAGGGTTAAAGTGGCGTAAAAAGAATGTGAACGCCTGCTCGCCGGTGGCCCCCCCGGCCCCCCAAGGATGGGGGGAGTAGGATCCGGTAGCCCCCCCGGCCTCCCGAGATCGGGGGGAGTAGGGCCCGGTAGCCCCCCCGGCCCCCCGGGATCGGGGGGAGTGAGGAGTGAAAGCC
>JAAZEB010000236.1 GCA_012512505.1 Armatimonadota bacterium
ACCTCCATCTGCTGGCCGCAGCGCGAACAGAAGCGCGTCGGCATCTCAACCTCTCGCCGGCCGCCGCCTCGACCACCTCGCTGCGGGCGCGAACGGCCGCGAGTCCCACCGCCTCCACCCGTTTTTACCGGTCGTCTCATACCGGACCTCCTTTCCCGTTACAGTACCTCTTTCCCCGGAGAGGCCTGCATCTCCTGTGCCGATGTTTGGTACCGGGTCGCACCCCCAGACAACCGCCGGCCGAGGCCGGTAGGATCGGCTGGCAGCGATGGCGAACCGAACTGCAGAGTACGGGGTCTTAGGAACGATGACCGAATCGAAGCGGGTGGTTCAGCGCCCTCAACAAAGCAATGGGAAGAACGGGCCGGCGAAGATCACCGTCGAGCACCTGAATCTGTACTACGGCAGGTTCCAGGCGCTCAAAGGAGTCTCGTTGACGATCCGCGAAAAGGCGATCACGGCGCTGATCGGGCCCTCGGGATGCGGCAAGTCGACCTTCCTGCGCACGCTCAACCGCATGAACGACCTGATCCCCGGCATCCGGATCGAAGGTTCCGTCCAGATCGACGGCGAGGAGATCTACGGCCCGGCGGTTGATATCGTCGGTCTGCGCAAGCGGGTGGGCATGGTCTTCCAGCGCCCCAACCCCTTCTCGATGTCGATCTTCGATAACGTGGCCTACGGCCCGCGCGTCCACGGCATCCGCGACAAGCACCGGCTGGCGGAGATTGTGGAGACCAGCCTCCCGCGCGCGGCACTGTGGGACGAGGTGAAGGATAAGCTGCGCCAGCCGGCTCTGGCGCTCTCCGGCGGCCAGCAGCAGCGCCTCTGCATCGCCCGCGTTCTCGCCGTCGACTCCGAGGTCGTCTTGATGGACGAGCCGTGCTCGGCGCTCGACCCGATCTCCACCCTGCGTATCGAGGAGCTGATGCGGAGCTTGCGCGAGAACTATACGATCGTCATTGTCACCCACAATATGCAGCAGGCAGCGCGCGTCTCGGACGACACCGGCTTCTTCCTCACCGGAGAGATGGTCGAGTTCGGCCCATCGTTCCAGATCTTCACCACCCCCCGAGACAAGCGCACAGAGGATTATGTTACCGGTCGGTTTGGGTAGAATCGCGAAACCGGGCCAATGCTTGCCCGGCAAACCCTCTCCACCGCACCGGCGTGGCGGCTGCCCAACAGCCGGGCGCGCCCCGCATCCGCCTGGATGCCCGGCGTCTCCCGCGCGCCGCGCCCCGGGGAGGACCGGTCGGCGGCGGTCGACCAGAAAGGGCCTACCATGGAGCCTGTAACAACGCGGGGCGTCCGCAGGACGTTCGAGGATCACCTGCGGGAGCTGCAGGAGAACGTGCTGCGCATGGGAGCTGCCGTCGAGGAGATGGTGGCCCGCGCCGTCGACGCTTTGCGCCACGGCGATGTCGCCGCCGGCGAGAAAATGGAGCAGCTCGATAACGTCGTCGACCGCTACAACATCGAGATCGAGAACGAGTGCCTCCACCTCCTCGCCCTGCAGCAGCCGATGGCCCGCGACCTGCGCACCATCGCCGCGACGATGAAGATCATCGGCGACATCGAGCGCGTCGGCGACTACTGCGTGGATGTGGCCAAGACGGCCGCCAAGCTGGCCGAACGCCCCCTCTTCAAGCCGCTCGTCGATATCCCCCGCATGGGCCAACTCGTCCAGCAGATGCTCCGCGAGGTCCTCGAGGGCTTCGTCAACCGCGACCTGGAGCGCATCCAGCGCATGATCGAGGCCGACGACGCCGTCGACGGCCTCAACCGCCAACTGCACGACGAGCTGGTCGCCCAGATCGAGCACGACCCCTCCGTCGCCCGGCAGGCGGTGTGGCTCATCCTGGTCGCCCGCTACCTCGAGCGCATGGCTGACCACATCACCAACATCGGCGAGCGCGTCTTCTACGTGGAAACCGGCAACCTCCGCGAGCTGCACCAGTAGCCGCGGGCACCGGCGTCTTTCCTCTCGCTCGCACCCGCGGAGCGCCCGGTCTACGCGCCAGGCGCCGGCACGAACTTGCCGCCGCGCCGTGGTGCTGCCCCAGCGGCTGCCGCCAACCTTGAGTCACGCGTCGTCCACAGGCGTCTACTCCCCGGCCGGCCTGAGCTGCTGCCCCCGCTACCCCTACCCCCGCCTGGAGAGCAGGAACCTGCCACTGCCGCGGCGAATCCTGATTGCCGGGTGACAGCAGGCGTGCGCCCCTGGGGCGCCTGCCCTGCGCCGCATCGCTGTCACCGATGCCGCCTGCGCCGGCCGGAGAGCACGGTGCCTTGACGGGTCCTGCGGCGGCATCCGATGCGGCCGCGGCCGGCAGCGCAATCCCGGTCAGCGCCGCATCCGCGGGATGGGGAGGAGTAGCCATGCAATCTGCCGTCGGCATAGACGGCGGTGCCAGCACCATCAAGGTCGTTTGCGTCCATGCAGACCAGAGCATTGACGTGGTCGCCGTGGTCCCCGTGGGCAGCCGGCCGCTGGAAACGGCCCGCGATGCCTTGCGTATGCTCCGCGAGCGTCTGCCGGACGCCCGCGTCCGCATTGGCATCACCGGCACCGCCGGCCGAACCCTCTGCGAGGTGCTCGGCCTCCAGCCAGTAGATGAGTCGACCGCCCTGGCGGCCGCCCTTGGTCTGCTGCACCCGGAAACGCGCAGCGTAGTTGAGATGGGGATGGAGTCGCAGCGCTTCCTGACCCTGACGCCGGATGAAGTGAGCGGGCGGCTGCGGATCGACGAAGTGGGAATGGGCCATAAGTGCGCCGCCGGCTCCGGCTCGTTCCTCGAGCACATGCGCAAGCGGCTCAACTACGCGACCATTGAGGAGTTCGCCACCGTAGCCGAGCAGACCGAGCAGCCGGCCACCCTTTCTGGCCGCTGCGGCGTCTTCACCGAGTCCGACATCGTCCACCTCTACCAGAAGGGCACCCCGCGCGAGCGCATCGCCGCCGGCATCCACCAGGCGATCTGCCGCAACTACCGCTGCGCGATGATGAAAGGCCGCGAGGCCGTCGCCAAGGTCGCTTTCGTTGGTGGCGTCTCGCTCAACCCGGCCGTTACCAAATACCTGCGCCAGGAACTGGGGCTCACCGACGGCAACCTCTTTGTGCCGCCACACGCCCGCACCATGGGCGCCATCGGCGCGGCGCTGCGCGCCGAGGCTGAGCTCGACCTTGACGCCGCCATCCGCCTCCTCGACGAGCGGCTCGCCTTGCCGGTCGATTACCCCGTTGCCCCCCGCCTCGTCCTGGAGCGCACTGAGATCCTGCGGCCCGCCGAGGAGTATCCCATCGGGCTGAAAGTGCCCCTGGCCGCCCTCGGCGTCGACATCGGCTCCGTCAGCACCAAGGCCGCGCTCATCACCCAGGTCGACGGCAAATACCAGGTGCTTGCCTCGCACTACCGCCGCACCGACGGCGACCCGCTGGCCGCCGTCCGCGACACCCTGGCGATCATCCGGCGCCAGGTGGAGGAGCGCGGCTACCAGATCGGGCGCGTCGTGGCCGCCACCACCGGCTCCGGCCGCTACCTCACCGGCGACTACCTCGGCGCCGAGCTGGTGAAAAACGAGATCACCGCCCAGGCGAATGGCGCCCTCGCCTTCACCCCGGAAGTGGAGTCGGTCTTCGAGATCGGCGGGCAAGACTCCAAGTACATCGCCCTCAAAGACGGCGTGATCACCGACTTTGAGATGAACAAGGCGTGCGCGGCGGGCACCGGCGCCTTCCTCGAGAAGCAGGCCGCCAACCTCGGCATTCCTCTCGAGGAGTTCGGCGACCGCGCCCTCGCCGGCCAACACCCGCCGGAACTCGACTGGCAGTGTACCGTCTTCTCCGAGTCCGCCGTTCACCACTATCGCCAGAACAACGTGCCGGTGGAGGACCTCTGCGCCGGGATCTGCCTCGCCTCGGTGCGCAACTACCTCAGCAAGAACGTTGGCAATCGCCCCATCGGCAAGGTGGTCGGCTTCCAGGGCGCCGTCGCCTTCAACCGGGGCATGGTGGCCGCCTACGAGACGATGCTCGGCCGCCGAATCGTGGTGCCACCCTATCCCCACCTCACCGGCGCCATCGGTGCCGCCAAGATCGCCTACGAGGAAGCGCCCGCGAAGGCAACCTTCCGCGGCTTCGACGCCGTGCTGGAGGCGCGCTATACGATTGACTCCTTCGAGTGCAAAGGGTGCGCCAACCGCTGCGACGTCAACACCTTCCAGATGGAAGGCGGCGAGAAGTTCTACTACAACGACCGCTGCGAGAAGTTCAGCGGCCGTCAGAAGCGCCGCGTGGCGGCCGACCTGCCGGACCTCTTCGCCGAGCGCGAGAACCTGCTCCTCTCCATCTACCCCGGCAAGGCGCCGGAGGGTGCCCCGCGCATCGGCATTCCGCGCGTCGGCACCTTCAACGACCACTACCCCTTCTACCAGGCGTTCTTCACTGAACTCGGCTTTGAGGTGGTGCCCTCCGACGCCACCAACACCCAGATCGTGCGCGACGGCGTGCGCACCGTCGCGGCCGAGCCCTGCTTCCCGGTGAAGGTTGCCCACGGCCACGTCATCGACATCCTGCGCAAGAAGACCGACTACATCTTCCTGCCGGCGGTGATGCGCGCCGAGTGGCTGGAGGAGGAGTTCTGCGAGAGTCAGTCGTGCCCGTACATTCAGGGGCTTCCGGAGGTGATCGGCGCCGCTCTCCGGCTGGAGGAGCCGCAGTACGCCGGGAAGGTACTCACGCCGCGTCTCTTCTTCAACCGCGGCCGACGACACCTGCGCCGTGAGTTGGGCCGCCTCGTGCGGCAGATCAGCGGCGGCACCGACCCGCACCGCAACGGGAACGGCCACCCGGCTCGTCTCGCCTCCCCCAGCGCGCGCCAGATCGACCGCGCCCTGGACGTGGCGATGGAGACGCTGGCCCAGTTCCGCCGGCGCCTGTCGGAGCGCGGCCGGGAGGTCCTCGCGGCGCTGCCCGCGGACGCGCTTGCCTTCGTTGTGTTGGGGCGGCCCTACACCCTCCACGACGCCGCCGCGAACATGCACATCGGCAAGAAGATCCAGGACCTGGGCATTCTGGCGATCCCCCAGGACATGCTCCCCCTGGCGGAGGCCGGCACGGCCGACACCTGGAACCTGATCTATGCTCGCCAGATCCAGAACCGCCTGGCCGCCGCCCGCCTCATCCGCCAGGATCCCCGCCTGCGCGCGGTGGTGCTCACCTACTTCGGCTGCGGCCCGGACTCGTTCGCCAACCAGTTCCTGCGCGACGAGCTGAACGAGCCCGCCTACGTGATGCAGATCGACGAGCATACCGCTGACGCCGGCGTGATCACCCGCATCGAGGCGTTCGCCGATACCGTCCGCGCCGGCC
>JAAZEB010000237.1 GCA_012512505.1 Armatimonadota bacterium
CAGGTCGGGCCGGGCAGAGCCCACGTAGGTGCCCCACTTCGGCACGCCGTAGGCGTTCAGCTCGCGGCCGCAGCGCTTGTCCACCAGGCTACCGATGATGCCCGAGTCTTTGCCCACCACTGCCCGGAACAGCGGCGTTTCCACCACGAAGCACGTCTCCTCCTCCCGCACCGTCAACCCCGGCGCCGGGCGCAGGGCGGAGAGCGGGACCGCGGACGCCGCCGGGGCCTCATCGCCCGCCAGGAGGTGATACACCGCGTGCCCCAGGGCCGGCACTTCACGCGCGAGGAAAAGGAGATCCTCGCCGCTGCGCTGGCCGGGCACCCGGCTCCCGTCAGGCGCCTGCAAGACCGGGTACTCCGGAAGCGCGCCTAGGCCGCTCACACGCACCACGTCGGTGCGCTCCCAGGCCAACGGGTTCACCACCAGGATCGCCGGGCCATCGCCACGGGTGTCTACCGCCGCTGCCAGGGCCGTCAGCGCCTTCTCGGTGGCCGCGTCAGCGGCAGCCAACACCGCGGCGTGCTTCTCGGCGCACTCGTCGTACGGCGGATGAATGCCGGAGCCATCCAACAGGTCATGGAACTGGTTGAAGAGGACCTGCTGCCAGGCGTCGGCCATCGGAGCGCGCTCGTCCACGCCGGCCAGTGCCGCCAGCGCTTCGGCGGTAAGCAGGCGGTTCTCCCCTTCCCGGTTGAAGCGCTTGATGTCGGCATGGGTGGTGTAGCAGCCCTCGAAGACGGTGCTCGACTCGCCGCGATGCACCGGCAGGGCAACGCCCTCGCGCAGCAACTCGGTGGTGAACGCTTCCATCGTGCTGCAGCGCAGCGTGGGGATCAGCGGCCGCGCTTGCAGGCGGCGCAGCGTCTCCAGGTTCGCCCGCACCGGACCCCCGCCGTGGTCGCCCACGCCGTGAAGGTGGAAGCCGCTGCGGCTCCCCAGGGATTGTGATGCCTGGAACGCGTCCAGGATCGCCGCCGGGCTGATCTCGCCGTTGTAGACGCGCGAAGTGGCCAGAAGACGCGAGCCGTCGCTCCCTTCCCACCAGTAGGCCGGCCACCAGTCGGGGAGCGCCGGGTTGCAGCGCATATGGAAATAGCGCTCGATGCCGGCCAGGCGCGCCAGTTGGGGGATGTTGCCCGGGTGCCCGAAGGTATCCGGTTCCCACATCGTCTTCGGCGTGACGCCGAGGTGGGCGCGGCACCAACGGATGGCATACAGGAAGTGCCGGGCGATTGCCTCCCCGTTCGCCAGGTTCAGGTCGCCCTCCACCCAGGTGGGCGCGACGACCTCCCACCGCCCCTCGGCGACGCGCTGGCACACCTCCGCCCACAGCGCCGGGTTGCGCTGCTTCACCTCGGCGTAGGTGGCCACCTGGCTGTGGCTGAAGGTGAGTTCCGGGTAGTCGCGCATCAGCTCGGTGACGCTGTGGAAGTCGCGCAGGATGCAGGCGACGGTGTCGTCCCAGGTCCACATCCAGTTCATGTCGATGTGGCTGTGGCCCAACAGGTGGATGGTGTGGGCTTTGGCGCGCGCGGAAAGGGGCGCCAGGTGGGCTTCGGCGGCGGCGAAGGAAGCGGCGGCCGCCTCCCAGCGTCGCTCAATCACCGCGTCCAGGTCAATCGCGTCGTAGGCGCGGGCGAGTGCCTCCTGGTCGGCTGGGCTTTCCGCCAGCGTTTCGGCGATGCTCAGTTCCGCCAGGAGAG
Source organism: Armatimonadota bacterium (assembly GCA_012512505.1). Taxonomy (GTDB): domain Bacteria; phylum Armatimonadota; class JAAZEB01; order JAAZEB01; family JAAZEB01; genus JAAZEB01. Next base: position 1,707 of record JAAZEB010000237.1, read on the forward strand.
TGTCCACCTCCTCCAGCGCCCGTGCCACACTCTCCACGCGCAGGTTCACCCCGAAGGGAACCGTCATCCCGTGGTTGGGCACCGGCAAGCGCAGCGTCACCTGGTAGGGATGACCCGCCCGCAGCGGCTCTGGCAGCGGCAGCAGCGCCGGGCCGGTGGAGAGCCAGGGACGTTCCTCCTGGGCCACCAACACCCCCTCGAAAAAGAGGCTGAACGGGTGCCAGCCACCCAGGTGGATGGCGGCGGCGCTCCCCTCGATGCGCACCCCCTCCACCTCGGCCGGGAAGGTGACCGTCGCGTAGAGCCAGTTGTCTCCCGGCTGCCAGTCTCGTCCGGCAAGGAACCACTCCTGGTAGGTGGGCCAACCGGTGG
>JAAZEB010000238.1 GCA_012512505.1 Armatimonadota bacterium
ACTCACGACCTGGGAGGCCGGCAAACGCATCGCGCGCGCCATGCCGATCTGGTCGGAAACGCTCGGGCTGGTGGGGCGCGCCGACACGGTGGAGTTCGCCGACGACGGCAGCATCCGCCCGGTGGAGTATAAGCGCGGTACCCGCGCCCCCAAGCGGCACGACGACCTCCAGCTCTGTGCCCAGGCGCTGTGCCTGGAAGAGATGCTGGGCCGGCCCATCCATGAGGGCGCCGTCTTCTATCATGCCTCGCGGCGCACCCGGCGCGTCCTCTTCGACGAGGCGCTGCGCCGCGACACGCTGGCCGCCATCGAGGGGGTGCGCACGCTCCTGCGCGCCCGCCGCGTGCCCCCTCCGGTGAACGACGCGCGCTGCCCCAACTGCTCGCTGGTGGAGGCGTGCCTGCCGGAGGCGCTGGCCACCGCCAGCAGCGAGCCGGAGGACCCGCTCTACCAACCACGCGCCGACGAGGAGGAGTGATCATGGCGCTGCAGCTCCTGAACACGCTGTACGTGCAGACCCCCGAGGCCTACCTGCGCCTGGATCACGACACGCTGCGCGTGGAGGCAAACCAAACGCCGCTACTGCAGGTGCCGCTGCACCACGTGGGGTGCGTGGTGCTGTTCGGCACGGCCACGATCAGCGCCCAGGCGATGCAGCGTTGCGTGCGCGAGGGCCGGCCGGTGGTCTTCCTCGATACCGGTGGGCGGTTCCGAGCGCGGGTGACCGGCCCCGTCTCTGGAAACGTGTTGCTGCGCCTGGCGCAGTACGACGCCCATCGGGAACCAGAGCGCTCGCTGGAGCTGGCGCGGCGGGTGGTGGCGGCCAAGCTGCACAACAGCCGCTTGCTGCTGCTGCGGGGGGCGCGCGACGCAAAGACGGCCGAGGCCCGCCAAACACTGACGAGCGCCGCCGCGGAGCTGGCCGGCGCGCTGGGGAGGCTGCCACCGGCATCGGCCCTCGACGACGTGCGCGGCGTCGAGGGAGAGGCGGCGGCGTGGTACTTCGGGGCGTTCGGGAAGCTGCTGACGGTGCCACCGGCGGAGTTCGCCTTCGCCCGGCGCACCCGCCGCCCCCCGCGCGACCGGGTGAACGCCCTGCTCTCGTTTCTGTACACCCTGCTCACCTCCGACTGCACCGGCGCGTTGGAGGGGGTGGGGCTGGATCCCCAGATCGGCTTCCTGCACGCCGTCCGCCCCGGCCGGCCAGCGCTGGCGCTCGACCTGGCGGAAGAGTTCCGCGCCGGGCTGGTGGACCGACTGGTGCTGACGCTGATCAACCTGCGGCAGATCCGGCCGGAGCACTTCGAGGCGCGGGAGGACGCCGGCGGCACTGTGCTGCTGAACGAGGAGGGTCGCAAAGCGGTGTTGATGGCCTATCAGAAGCGGAAGCAGGAGCCGGTGCAGCACCGCCTGCTGCGGCAGCCGCTGGCGCTGGGCCTGGTGCCGCACGTGCAGGCGCGGCTGCTGGCGCGGCACCTGCGGGGAGACCTGGCGCGCTATCCGCCGTTTCTGTTTGGCGCCCGGGCGCGGCGTGCGCCGGCGAGGGGATAGCCGATGGACATCCTGGTGAGCTACGATGTGAACACGCAAGACAAGGAGGGGCGGCGGCGCCTGCGGCGGGTGGCCAAGATCTGCGAGGGGTGGGCCCAGCGGGTGCAGTTGTCGGTGTTCGAGTGTCGCGTGAGCGACGTTGAGCTGGAGCGGATGAAGCAGCGACTGCTGAAGGTGATCGACCGCGAGCTAGACAGCCTGCGCATCTACCGGCTGCGTGGGAAGCGAGAGGAGGTGGTGGAGGCGTTTGGGCGAGACAGCTACGTCGACTTCACCGAGCCGCTAGTGCTGTGAGGCAGCCCGGGGCCGCGGTCGGCATGCCGGCGATTGCCGACGCGAACCGCGAGCGGTACTCTAAACCCCGGGGACTTCGCGCCACTTGGAGGGAGGTAGTACGCCCCCTCAAGTGGAACTGGGCATCCAGGGGTAGGGCTCAGACCCCCGGAAATGGCGCCATCTGAGCCGTAGCGCCCGGCTTCACCGCCGGGCGAGGATTGAAACCCGTGCCCTCTCCAGAACCGCCGCCGTCAGGCCCGTAGCGCCCGGCTTCACCGCCGGGCGAGGATTGAAACTCTACCACGATAGGGCACTCGGGG
>JAAZEB010000239.1 GCA_012512505.1 Armatimonadota bacterium
CTGGCAGAGTGCATTCTGGCTGAAGGTAAAGCTGATCTTGTAGCCTTCGGACGTGGGCTTCTTGCTGATGAAGAACATCGGCACCAGGCTGATCTCCCAGAAGACGTAGAAGAGGAAGAAGTCCAGGGCGATGAAGACGCCCAGCATCCCCGTCTCCAGGAGCAGGAACATGAAGAAGTACTCCTTCACGCGCAGATCGATGCGCCAGGAGTAGAGGATGCACAGCAGCGTCAGCAGCGTCGTCAGCAGCAGCAGGGGCAGGCTGATGCCGTCGATGCCGATGAGGTACTGCACGTGGATTGCCGGCAGCCACGGCAGCCGCGTCATCATCTGCATGTCTGGCCGGCCATACTCGAAGGTAGCCGCCACGCCGAGGGAGAGCAGGAAGGAGGCGAGGCTGGCCCCCAGCGCAATCCAGCGGATCGTCTGCGGGCGCTCCTTCGGCACGAACAGCAGCGCGACCGCCCCGACCAGCGGCACGAACGTCATCAAAGTCAGCAGCATCGACGCGATACCTTCCTCAGGGCATGGGGGAGAAGGCTTCACCCCAAAGACACGCGGGCTTAGTTGTCACCGTGGTGCGCTTCCTCCCGATCCCTCAGCTACCGATCAGAACCCCAGGTACAGGTACAGCCCCGCCACAACAGCCAGGCCGACAAAGGCAAACAGAGCGTAGTTCTGCACCAGGCCGGTCTGCAGGCGCCGGAAGCCCCCGCCCACCTGCCGGGTCAGCTCGCCCACGCCATTCACGGCGCCGTCCACCACGTGGATGTCCACCAGCTTCTGGACCTCCGCCAGGCGCACCGTCGCCCACGCCGCCCCGTTGACGACGGCGTCCACCACCTTCTGATCAAAGACGAACGCCCGCCGCGAGAGCGCGAACAGCGCCTTCACGATCGTCGCCCAGTAGAGCTCGTCGAAGTAGTACTTGTTCTTGACCAGCGTGTAGAGGCCCGGCACCTGTCCGAGCCGGCCGCCGGTGCCTGGCACCAGCCGCTCGCCCAGCACCGGCGCCGCAATCAGCGCCCGGCGCGGATCCCACACCGGCCGGATGTAGACCAGGGCGCCCACGACGATGCCGGCGAGGGCCACGCCGATGCCTAGGAACCCAACCCACGGCACCGGGTGTAGTTCGTGGCCGGCCGGGTCGATGAAGTGATGCAGCCAGGGCATCGCCCACTTCCACCAGCCGAGGGAGAGGAGCGCCAGCACCATCAGCGGCGCGGTCATGTTTAGCGGGCTTTCGTGGGCGTGGATGTGGGGGTCGCGCGGCTCGCCATAGAAGGTGAGGCCCACCAGGCGCGTCATGTAGAACGCGGTCAGGAAGGCGCCCGCCACGCCGGCGGCAAAGACCCAGGACGACGCGTGGTAGGCGCCCAGGAGGATCTCCTCCTTGCTCCAGAACCCCGAGAAGAGCCACGGCACGCCCGCCAGCGCCGCCGTACCGATGAGGAACGTCCAGAACGTCAGCGGCATCTTCTTGCGCAGGCCACCCATCTGCATCATATCCTGGGTGCCGGTGCCGTGGATCACGCTGCCGGAGCCCAGGAAGAGGAGCGCCTTGAAGAAGGCGTGCGTCACCAGGTGGAAAAGGCCGACAAAAACGCCGCCCACGCCCAGGCCGATCATCATGTAGCCGAGCTGGCTAATGGTGGAGTAGGCCAGCACACGCTTGATGTCGTTCTGCAGCACGCCGATGGTGGCGCCCAAGAGCGCGGTGATCGCCCCGATGGCGGCCACGAACTGCAGCGGCGTGGCGCGGAAGAGCGTTACCCCGAACAGCGCCGGCGCCCACGGCTCCGTGGCCGCGGCGAAGAGCGGGTACATCCGCCCCACCAGGTAGACCCCGGCCGCCACCATCGTCGCCGCGTGAATCAGGGCGCTGACCGGGGTGGGGCCCTCCATCGCGTCCGGCAGCCAGACGTGCAGCGGGAACTGTGCCGATTTGCCAATTGCCCCGCAGAACAGCAGCAGCGCCACGGCGGTGAGTGCCGCCGGCGCCGCGTGCTCGATGGCCCGCAGGTGGATGAAGATTGCCTCGAACTCCAGTGAGTGCGCCAGGCGGTAGAGCAGCAGCAGGCCAAGGAAGAAGCCGAGGTCGCCCAGGCGGGTCACCACGAACGCCTTCTTGGCGGCGCGCATCGCCTCCGGCTTCTCGAACCAGAACCCGATCAGCAGGTAAGAGCTGAGGCCCACCAGCTCCCAGAAGATGTAGAGCTGCAGCAGGTTGTTCGCCAGCACCAGCCCCAGCATGGCGCTGCTGAACAGCGACAGGTAGGCAAAGAAGCGGGAGTAGCGCGGGTCGCCGTGCATGTAGCCGACCGAGTAGATCTGCACCCCGGTGGCGACAATCGTCACCACCAGCAGCATCACCGCCGCCAGGCCATCCAGCCGCAGGCCCATGGTCAGCATCCGGCCACCCAGCGGTGCCCAGGGGTAGCTGCGCTCGGCCACGGCCGCGCCGGGTGCCGCCCCGGCCACCGCCACCGCCACGTACACGGCGCCGGCCAGCGCCAGCACGATGGCGGTGATGGCCACCCAGTGCGAGCGGTGCCACCACGGCTTCGGCCACCGCCCGGCCGTCAGCAGCGCCACGAAGGCGAGGAACGGCAGCAGGATGATCAGCGGCGCGATGTCCAGCGCACTCTGCATGTTCAGTGTATCCCCCAGCACTCTCAGCTCAGCTTCTCAGCAGGTTGATCTCGTCCACCTGGATGTGCCGCAGGTTGCGGTAAACGGTGAGCACCAGGCCCAGCCCCACCGCCGCCTCGGCGGCCGCCAGCATCATGATGAAGATGGCGAAGATCTGGCCCGTTAGCTCGCGCGGCGTCACGTAGCGCGCGAACGCCACCAGGTTGATGTTGACGGCGTTCAGCATCAGCTCGATGCTCATCAGGATGGCAATGGCGTTGCGGCGCGCCAGCGCCCCATAGACGCCAACGGCAAAGAGGATCGCCGCCAAAATCAGATACCAGCTCAGCGGGATCTCCATGTTACCTCGTCTCGTCCCGGGCCAAAAGCACCGCGCCCACCAGCGCCGCGAGCAGGACCACCGAGGCCAGCTCGAACGGGAGTACGTAGCGCGTTACCAGCGCCAGCCCCAGGGTGGTGGTCGAGTCCATCGGCGGTTGATCGGAAACTTGCCACTGGCCGGTCATCGCCACGTACAACAGCAGCAGCAGAAACGCGCCGGCCCCCGCGCCCGCCGCCTTCCAGTGCGAGGCCAGGGGGGGCTGGGCGCCGCCGGTGATCTTCCGGGTAAGCATGATGCCGAACAGGATGAGGACGGTGATCGCGCCGATGTAGATGAGCACCTGCGCCACCGCCAGAAACTCCGCCTGCAGCAGCACGTAGAGGCCGGCCACCCCCGCAAAGCACAGGATCAGGAACAGCGCCGCGTGGACCAGGTTGCGCACCGTTACCACCATCAGCGCCGAGACCAGGATCAGCACGCCCAACACCAGGAACGCCAGTTGGTGTGCGCTCATCGCCGGGGCTTTCCTCCCATCCGCCGGTGAGCGGGTACGCCGGTCGCCAGCGGCCGCCGCCGCCGTGCCGCCCCGATCACCCTGCACACCACTCGTTTTGCATCCTGCTCACCCACCGGCCGGGCCCCCTTCCGCTGCCACTCGCTTCGGCCGTGGCGCTGCCTCCGCGCCTTCCGCCTTGGGCTTTTCGCCTTCTGCTTGCTTTGCCAGCTCCTGCGCGGCCAGCTTCTTCGGCGTGGCCGCCAGGTACTGCTCCTCCGGCACCTCCACCGGCTTGCTCTTCCAGATCTCCAAAAGCTGCGGTATCTCCAGGACCAGGGCGCTCTTGTCGGCGACGGCCAGCTCGAATGTGTTCGAGAGGCGGATTGCCTTCACCGGCTTGGTGGGGCACGCCTCCTCGCACAGGCCGCAGAACATGCAGCGCCCGGCCTCGAGCTGATAGCGCACCAGTTCGCGGTGGCGGGTGCCGGCGATCTTGCGCCCCTGGATGTTGATCACCTGCACCGGGCACGCCTTGGCGCAGGCGCCGCAGACGATGCACAGCTCCGGGTGCAGCCCGGGCAGGCCCCGGTAACGCTCCGGTAGCTTTGGCCGCTCGTTCGGGTACTGCAGCGTCACCCGCTCGCGCCACAGGTTGCGCCAGGTAACCTGGTGCCCCTTCAGGATGCTGACGAACGTGTTGACCAGGTCGTCTACGAGACGGCCGAATAAGCCCACCGCTTCCTCCAAGCAAAGAGCAGCAGCCACCCCACAAACACGAAGAAGAGCAGGTTCAGCACCCACCCGGTCGGGATGCCCGTGGCCGCCTGGAATGCCAGCGCCAGGAAGTTCACCAGGCCCAGTGGCACCAGCGCCTTCCAGCCGAAGCTCATTAGTTGGTCGACGCGCACCCGGGGGAGCGTGCCGCGCAGCCACATCAAGACGAAGACCAGAAGCGAGGTCTTCACCAGGGTGATGACCACCGAGATGAACCCAACCAGCCCGGCTACCAGGACGATGGCGGCGAGGATCGCGGCCGAGACGTAGCCCAGCCAGTGCCAGCGTGTCGCGGAGGTCCAGCCGGCGCGCCGCCAGTTGAGGTACCAGATGCCGCCGCCCAGCAGCGCCATCGTTGCCACCGTGGCGAGGCCGGTCTGCCAGCTGGTCAGTGGCAGCCCGCCGAGGAACGGCAGGTGCCAGCCGCCGAGGAAGAGCACTGTGGCCACCAGGCAGATGGTGAAGCTGTTGGCGAACTCACCCAGGAAGAACAGCCCGAAGCGCATGCCGCTGTACTCCACGTTGTAGCCAGCCACCAGCTCCGACTCAGCCTCCGGCAGGTCGAACGGCAGGTGGGCGATCTCGGCGAGGGCGGCAATGAAGTAGATCAGGAAGCCGAGCGCCTGGGGCACGACAAACCACACGCTTTGCTGCGCGGCGACGATGCCGGACAGGGAGAGGGTGCCGGCCATCAGCGGCGGCCCCAGCAGCGCCAGCGTCATTGGCAGCTCGTAGGAGACGAGCTGTGCCGCCGAGCGCAGCCCACCCAGCAGTGACCACTTGTTGTCGGACGACCACCCCGCGGTGATGATGCCGATCGCGCTGATCGAGGTCACCGCCGTTAGGTAGACCAGGCCCACGCTCAGGTCTTTGGTGACGAAGCCATCGCCCTGGCCGAATGGGATGACGACGTAGACCAGCACTGCCGGCACGAAGACCAGGAACGGCGCGAGGGCGAAGACGACGCGGTCGGCGTTGGCGGGGAAGAGATCCTCCTTGTGGAACAGCTTCACCGCGTCGGCGATTGTTTGGAGCACGCCGAAGGGGCCGACGCGCATCGGGCCAAGGCGGCGCTGGATGAACCCGAGCATCTTCCGCAGCAGCCAGATCAGGATCGTCACCACCGGCATGATCAGGAGCAGCAGGATGATGAGCGCATCCAGGAGGTAGACCACCAGCGGCGTCAGGCCCTGCAGGCCGAGGGGGGCCAGCGCCCCCTCGACGATCCCCGTCAGGGTGATCGGCAGGTTCATGCGCGCGCCTCCCCCCGAGGATGGATCCATCGGTAATTGGCAATTGGCGATCTATAGCCGCTCATCGGTCCACATCTCCGAAGACCGGGTCGATGCTGCCGATGATGGCCACCAGGTCGGCCACCTTCCAGCCGCGCCCGATGGCGGACAGCACCGACAGGTTGACGAAGGAGGGCGAGCGCCACTTGAGGCGATAGGGCTTGTTGCTGCCGTCGCTGATCAGGTAGACGCCCATCTCGCCGCGGGGCGACTCCACCGAGGCGTAGGCCTCACCGGCGGCCGGCTTCACCCCGCGCGCGCCCTTGGCCAGGACCTCGCCGGGCGGGATCTCGTCAAGCAGTTGGTCGCACTGGCGCAGGATCTTCACGCTCTGGCGCATCTCCTCCACGCGCACCTGGTAGCGCGCCAGGCAGTCGCCCGTCGGCCGCGTCACCACGTTGAAGTCAAGCTGCGGATAGAGGCCGTACGGCTTGCTGCGGCGCACATCGTAGGCCACGCCGGAGCCGCGGAGCACCGGGCCGCTGGTGCCGTAGTTCACCGCCACCTCCGGCGGCAGAACGCCCACCCCGCGCGTGCGAAGCAGGAAGATCTCGTTCTCGCTCAGCAGCGTGTCCTGCTCGTCCAGCATCGGCGGGAACTCGTCCAGGAACTGCCGGAAGCGCGTGCGCCACTCTCCCTCGGGGAGGTCGCGCGCCACGCCGCCCACGCGGATATAGGAATAGGTGAGGCGGGCGCCGCAGACCATCTCCAGCAGATCAAGGATCGTCTCGCGATCGCGGAAGGCGTAGATGAAGGGAGAGGTGGCGCCCAGGTCGAGGCCGTAGGTGCCCACCGAGACCAGGTGGCTGGCGATGCGGTCGAGCTCCTGGACGATGACGCGGCACAGCTCCGCGCGGGGCGGCACGGTGAGCCCGGCCAGCTTCTCGACGGCGACCGCGTAGGCGGCGTTACAGGCCATCGCCGCGACGTAATCGAGCCGGTCGGTGATCGTCAAGAACTGGAAGTAGGTGCGGTTCTCGGCGATCTTCTCCACGCCGCGGTGCAGGTAGCCGATCTCTGGCTGCACCTCGGTCACCCACTCACCGTCCAGCTTCACCTTCAGCCGGAGCACGCCGTGGGTGCTGGGGTGCTGCGGCCCCATGCTCACCTCGAGGTGGTCGGTCTCGATCTCGTGGATGTCGCCGGTCGGCTCCGCCGCCAGGCCGGGTCCGCCCAGGCGGAGCACGCCATCCGGTTCACTTGTTTGCTTCGTCTCAGTAGCCATGTCGCTCAGGCGGTGAGATGCAGCCCAATCTTCCGGACTGCGCCCCGCCGCAACCCGGCGGGTTGCGCCACAGAAGGCCAATCCGAAATTCGCGATCCGCGATTCGCGATCCGCAATCCCGGCTGCTACTCAACCGTATACTTCCCCTCCAGGCTGGGGAGGCGGAACTCCTTGCGCAGTGGGTGCGGGTACTCGTCCCACTCGGGGAAAAGGAGGATGCGGCGCAGGTCCGGGTGGCCGTCGTAGATGATGCCCATCAGGTCGAAGGACTCGCGCTCGTGCCAGTTGGCTCCCTGCCACAGTGGCGTGACGCTGGGAACGTGCGGGTCGTCGTAGGGCACGGCCGTCTTCAGGATGACGATGTTGGGCGCGTCGGCCTTGCCCAGGTGAATCACCGACTCCAGGTGGTCGCCCCGGTCGACGCCGCTCACCAGGATCAAGTAGTCGAAGCCCTGTTCTTCCTTGAAGAAGCGGCACGCCTCCAGCAGCTTCTCCCGGGCGATGGTGACTACCGGGTCGCCCACCGGCGGCACGGACACCTCAACGCCTTCGCCGAGGAGGTCTTCCAGCCCGTAGAGGCCGAAGATGTCGTCGGCCGGCTTGGCTTCTTCGGGGGAGTCGGGCAGCTCAGTAGACATCCTTACCCCTTCCAGTGGGCCCGGTAGTTCTCGCGGCGGATCTTCTCGTGTAGCTTCAGCACGCCGTCGAGCAGCGCCTCAGGGCGGGGGGGACAGCCGGGCACGTGGATGTCGACGGGCACCACCTGGTCGATGCCGCGGACCACGGAGTAGGAGTCGTAGAACGGGCCACCGCAGATGGTGCAGGCGCCCATGGCGATCACGTAGCGGGGTTCGGCCATCTGCTCGAAGAGGAGCTTCAGGCGCGGGGCCATCTTCTTGGTGACGGTGCCAGAAACGATCATCAGGTCGGCCTGGCGAGGGCTGGCGCGGAACATCATTCCGAAGCGGTCAAAGTCGTAGCGGGCGGCGCCGGTGGCCATCATCTCAATGGCGCAGCAGGCCAGGCCAAAGAGGAGGTACCAGGTGGAGCAGCGGCGCCCCCAGTTCAGCAGTTCCTCACCTTTCTCCAGCCCCTGCTCCAGGAACGAGCGGGCGCTCTCCACGTCGGTGGTGACCAGGCCACCGCTGGGCCACCGCTCCACCACCCCCACCGGGAGCTTCACCGGCGTTACTCCCACCGCAGTACCCCCTTCCGCCAGGCGTACACCAGCGCGACCACCAGGATGCCCACGAACAGCAGCAGGTCGAAGAACACGAAGAGGCCCAGGCCTTGCGGGATCAGGCGCCCGCCAAGCACCCGCACGTAGGGCCACAGGAAGACCACCTCGACATCGAAGATGATGAAGACCAGGGCGAAGAGGTAGTAACCGATGTGAATCTGCTGCCAGAACTCGCCGCTGACCCGCTCGCCACACTCGTAGGGGCGGGCCTTGTCGGGGGTGGGGTGCCGGGGTGCGATCAGGCGGGGGATCCAGAGCAATACGGCGGCAAAGAGGACTGCGGTAACCAGAAACACCGCCACGGGCAGCCAATCGGCCGCCGGGTTGGCGGGTATCGGTGTTGTCAGTGTCGGCATAGCCAGGAGCCTCTCGTGCCGGATCTGGCCGGCGGGGTTCCCTCGCGCGGCCGGGCGAGCGGTGCTTCCCCCCGCGCGCGTCCTGCTCGGAGAGCGTCAGGACCGCTGCCACTCCAGGCAAGGACCCGGTGGTATTATACCGCTGTAGCTGCGGGACGTCAAGGTTTGGAAACTATCCTGTAGCAAAATCGATCAGGGAGAACACTGGTAGGCAATAGGGGAACCCCGCGGTCTGCAAGGGGGACGTGGCTGGTCCTGCGGCCGGCCACGTGGCGGGCGTGAGCTTCCTGGGATGCCCGGCTATGGTATGGGAGGCAACAACCCGCTCAGCGTGCGTGCTGTGCTGGGACGGTACGTACAGCTCGACGTGCCACTGCCAGCACCGGCCACGCTCGAGGGCAGCGTCACCGATGATACCGGCAAGCCCCTTGCAAGCGCGGTGGTGAGCGTCTACTCGCTGACAGTGGGCCCCCGGCCTGGGCGCCTGCTTAGCATTCCGGCGCCGTTCGACCGCCGCTTCATCGTGCGGACAGACCAGGCTGGCACCTTCCGCATCCCCGGCCTGCCGCAGGGGAGCCGGGTCTACTTCCGGGTGAGCAGTCCCGGGCGGGTCCCCGCAGACGGCCCCACGCTCGACAGGATGGACAGTTCCACCTCACCGGCATGTCCGGGGGTGACTGGAACGTCGGCGTCTACCTGAAAGGGCCGCTGGCAGATAAATGGGAGGTCAGGAATGTGGTGGTCAGGATAAAGCCCGGGCAGGTGGTAAGGGGCGTGTGCCTTGCCCTTGTGAGGAAAAGGCAGGCCGCTCCGGGAGAGCGCGCCAGCGGTGCCGTTACGGGTGAGGCAACCGCGGCTGCCAAGTGAGCGGATGCGGGCACTCCAGGCGTCGGGAGGTTACCGCTGCTCCAGGACCTCGGCTTCCAGGCGGCCGATGATCTTGGCGGTGTTGTAGATGGTGGCGGCGTCGCCCTCGGTGAACTTGATGCGGGTGGCATCTACCAGGCCGGGGGCAATGGTGGGGTCAACCGGCAGCCAGCGCCCGTCGGCGTGGCTCTCGGCCCAGGCGTGGTAGTAGAAGCCGTCGCGGAAGTAGACGATGCCGGCGCACACCCGCGTGGGGATCCCGACGGCGCGCGCCAGCGCCGCGTAGAGGGTGGCTACGTCACGGCAGACGCCGACCGGCTCCCGCAGCACCTCCAGGGCGCTGCGCGGCAGGCCGATGTCACCCTGGATGCGCACGTTCTCGTGGACCCAGCGCCACAATGCCCGCACCTTGGCTGCGTCGTCCGCTGCGCCGGCCGCCGCCTCGCGGGCAGTGGCGACGATCTCCGGGTGGTCTACCTGCAGGTAGGTGCCCGGCGCCAGCAGTTGGGCGCGCTCGGCCGCCGTGAGCGGCGCTGCCGGGGGCGTGGCCTCGGCATCCACCGTGTACTCGGCGGTGACCGTGGCGCCTTGATCGACAATCCGGGCGCGCTGGCGGGCGTCGGAGAGCACAAAGCGCGGCTCGGGGATGCCGCTGACGCGGAGGCGCAGGAAGCGTACCTGCCCCGGCGTGGTGATGCTGCCCCGCAGGCGCACCGCGGTCTGCGTCGCCAGGTCGCGGCTGGGATCGTAGGGGCGCTCCTCCAGCCCGGAAAGCGCTGCTTCGCGCGTCTGGCGCACCATCGTGAGGCCAGGCGCCACCACCATCTTCACCGGCTGGCCGTCGGCCAGCAGCCAGGAGGTGGCGTCCATGGTGGGCGACTGGGTGTGGGTGACGAGGGTGTCGTAGGATGTGCCGTCCAGGGTGAGTGTTTCGCGGCGCACCGCCTCAATGGTGGCCTCCTCCAGGGCGAGGGTGACGATGTTGAGGAAGGTGTAGCGCCACGTTTCCCCGAGGCGCACCTCGCGGTTGAGCAGGGCCGTCTCCACGTCGCCGACCAGGTTGGCACCGGCAGGGATTGGGAGCGTCTTGCGGGTCACATTGTCGCCGGCGTGCCGCTCCACCTCCACCCGGTCGGCATGGAACTGAGCTTTCACCTGCACCCACTGCCCGGCGGAGCCAAGGCGCACCTCCAGGCGGAGCGGGCGCAAGTTGGCATCCAGCAGTTCCTCCACGTCGATGCGTTGCTCCAGGGTGGTGCCGAGCACGGCGGTGCGCATCCAGGTGGTGGTGTGCTGGCGCAGGCGCTTCTCCGTGCCGACTGTCTCCGGTGTGGCGGTCACCCGCAGGTAGCCGAGCTTGTTCTCGCCCAGGGAGATGCCCATCCACCACTCGCCTGCCTTCAGCACCGGGCGGGGCGCGGCCAGAGCCAGACGAGTGAAGGCATCACTCATGAGCAGTATCCCGAGGAAGAGGAGGCAGAGGACCGGGGAGCGGAGGGGCCGGCGCGTGGGGGAAGGGGAGGGGGGCTGGACCGACGCGCGGGCGCCCTGGTGGCCGGCAGCGGGCCATGGGCCGTTGGCAAGCGGCAATCGTCCACATCCTCCCACCCCCGTGCTCCCGGTTAGCCGGCGCCGGTCTCGGCGCTGTCGGCCAGGATGACGACGTGGTTGTGGCCCACGTCCATGAAGCCGCCGCCGATCGTCATCGCCACGCGCGTGCCATCCGCGCGCCGAGCATGGATCTCGCCCTGGCGCAGCTCCGCCATCAGCGGCGCGTGCCCCGCCAGCACGCCCAGGTAGCCCTCCACCGCCGGCACCGTCAGCGAGGCCACGTCCTCGCTCAGCACCAACTGCTCGGGCGTCACGATGTCCAAGGTGAACGTTCGGTCCGGCATATCTCCTCGCTCGTACTAGGACAACCTCCGGCAGCGGCCGCTGCTCGCCGGGTACCGGTACGGGGCGCCGTCAACGATGCCCCCACCCTGAAAGGCGCTCTCTGGTACCGCCGGACGCCGGTGCGGGGCGCCGCCAACGACGCCCCTGGTCCTTTAGGGCCACCCGCACCGGGCATCCAACCGGCTGCTGAGCGCCAGCTACCCCGCGGCCCGCATCTTCTCGGCCTTCGCCAGCACGTCGTCGATGCCGCCGACCATGTAGAACGCCTGCTCGGGGATGTCGTCGTGCTTGCCTTCGATCAGTTCCTTGAAGCCGCGCACCGTCTCCTGGCGGGGCACGTACTTGCCGGGGTTGCCGGTGAACGCCTCGGCCACGAAGAACGGCTGCGAGAGGAACATCTGGATCTTGCGCGCCCGGGAGACGGTGAGCTTGTCCTCATCGGAAAGCTCGTCGATCCCGAGGATGGCGATGATGTCCTGCAGCTCTTTGTAGCGCTGGAGGATGAACTGCACCCCGCGCGCCACGTCATAATGCTCCTGGCCCACCACGCGGGGATCGAGAATGCGCGAGGTGGACGCCAGCGGGTCAACAGCCGGGTAGATGCCCAGTTCCACGATGCGGCGTTCGAGGATCGTCGTCGCGTCGAGGTGAGCGAAGGTGGTGGCTGGCGCCGGGTCGGTCAGGTCGTCGGCTGGCACGTAGATCGCCTGCACCGAGGTGACCGAGCCCTTGGTGGTGGAGGTGATCCGCTCCTGGAGGGCGCCCATCTCAGTGGCCAGCGTCGGTTGATAGCCCACGGCGGAGGGCATGCGCCCGAGCAGCGCCGAGACCTCGGAGCCGGCCTGGGTGAAGCGGAAGATGTTGTCGATGAAGAGGAGCACGTCCTGGCGCTCTTCATCGCGGAAGTACTCCGCCATCGTCAGCGCCGTGAGGGCGACGCGCAGGCGGGCGCCCGGCGGCTCGTTCATCTGGCCGAAGACCATGGTGGTCTTCTCGAGAACGCCGGACTCCTTCATCTCCAGCCAGAGGTCGTTCCCCTCGCGGGTGCGCTCGCCCACGCCGGCGAAGACGGAGAAGCCACCGTGCTCGGTCGCGATGTTGCGGATCAGCTCCTGCACCAGCACCGTCTTGCCGACGCCGGCGCCGCCGAAGAGGCCAATCTTCCCGCCCTTCAGGTAGGGGCAGAGGAGGTCGACCACCTTCATCCCGGTTTCGAGGATCTCCATCTCGGTGCTTTGATCCTCGAAGGCAGGCGCCGGCCGGTGGATCGGGTAGTAATCATTCCCGGTCACCGGGCCTTGCTCATCCACCGGCTCGCCCAGCAGGTTGAAGACGCGGCCGAGCGTGTTGCGGCCCACCGGCACCGTGATCGGCTTACCTGTATCCACGGCGCGCGCGCCGCGCACCAGACCATCGGTGGAGGACATGGCCACGCAGCGAACGGTGTCGTTTCCCAGGTCCTGGGCCACTTCGGCAATCAGGTATCCGTCCTGGCCGGCGCCGGACAGCTCCACCTGAATGGCGTTCAGGATCTGGGGCAAATGCTCCGGCGGGAACCGAATATCGACCACCGGCCCGATCACCTGGACAACGCGGCCGGCCGCACCCCCTTGCATTACGTCTGCCATAGCAGCGACTACCCTTTCAGCGCGTCCGCGCCGCCGACAATCTCGGCAATCTCCTTGGTGATGGCGGCCTGGCGGGCGCGGTTGAACGAAAGCGTCAAGCGGTCAATCATCTCCGCGGCGTTATCGGAGGCGCTGCGCATCGAGGTCATGCGCGCTCCCTGCTCGCTTGCCACTGACTCCACCAACGCCTGAAAAACCTGCATGTCCAGGTAGCGCGGCAGCAGGTTGGCCAGGAGCCGATGGGGCTCCGGCTCGAAGAGGTACTCCTCGGCGGTGGCCACTCCCTCGGCCTGCGGCGTTTGCAGCGGCAGGAGTTGCTGCACCGTCGGCTGCAGGCGCAGCGCCGAGTAGAAGCGAGTGTAGACCAGGTAGACCAGGTCCACCGCGCCGCTCTCGAAGAGCCGGCGCACCTCGGCGGTGATCGCCTGGGCATCGCTCAGCAGCACATCGCGCGAGGGGAGGGGGAAGGTGGCCCCCACGGTGTAGCCGAGGCGGCGGAAGCTGGCCGGCCCCCGGTTGCCCACCGGCAGCACCACGGCCTCCAGTTCGGCGTGCGCGCGCAGCAACTGCACCGCCTGGCGGATGATGTTGGTGTTGTAGCTGCCGCACAGGCCGCGGTCGGCGGTTACCACCACCACGGCCAGGCGCTGCGGATCGCGCGTCTCCAGCAGCGGGTGGGAGATGTCGGTGGTGGCGCGCGAGAGGTTGCTCATCACCTCCGCCATCTTCTCGGCGTAGGGTCGAGCCGCGCCCACGCGGTCTTGGGCGCGCTTCAGTCGCGCCGCCGCCACCATCTGCATCGCGCTGGTGATCTTCTGGATGTTTCGCACGATCCGGATCCGCTGCCGGATGTCGCGAAGCCCTGCCATACGTTACTGCTCCCTCACCACCTGGGATCCGCCAGCGCGCCACCACACTCGCGGTGCGCCCCGCGCGAAGGCCCTGGCGTTCGTTGCCGGGCCGCCGCCGGGCTACTGCTCAGGCCTCGGGCGTTCCATGGCGCCTGCGGGCCGTGGGCGTAGGCTTTCTGGCACGCCTCCTATTGTCCAAACTGCGCCTTGAACTCGCGGACGGCCTGCTCCATCTCGCGGCGCGTCTCGTCCGAGATCGCTCCCTCCTTCGTGATCTGGTGGATCACGTCGTGGTAGCGGTCGCGCATGAAGGTGAGCAGCTCTGCCTCAAAGGTACTCACCCGCTCCAGCGGCAGGTCGTCGATATAGCCGTTGATCGCGGCCCAGAGGATGATCACTTGCTCGGCCTCTGGCATCGGCTGGTACTGGGGCTGCTTGAGGACCTCCACCAGGTGCGCGCCGCGGTTGAGCTGCTGCTGCGTCGCCTTGTCCAGGTCCGAGGCGAACTGGGTGAATGCTTCCAGCTCGCGGTAGCGCGCCAAGTCGAGGCGCAGGCCGCCGGCCACCGACTTCATTGCCTTCGTCTGCGCTTTGCCTCCCACGCGCGACACCGAGATGCCGACGTGAACGGCCGGGCGCACGCCGGCGTAGAAGAGGTCGCTCACCAGGTAGATCTGGCCGTCGGTGATCGAGATGACGTTGGTCGGGATGTAGGCCGACACGTCGCCGGCCTGGGTCTCGATGATCGGCAGGGCAGTGAGCGAGCCGGCGCCGCGCGCATCGCTCATCTTGGCGGCGCGCTCCAGCAGGCGCGAGTGCAGGTTGAAGATGTCGCCTGGGTAGGCTTCGCGGCCGGGCGGGCGCCGCAGCAGCAGCGACACCTGGCGGTAAGCCTGGGCGTGCTTCGACAGATCATCGTAGACCACCAGGGCGTGCTGGCCGCGGTCGCGGAAGTACTCGCCCATCGAGCAGCCGGCGTAGGGGGCGATGAACTGCATCGGCGCCGGATCGCTGGCGGTGGCGGAGACCACGGTGGTATACTCCATCGCGCCGTAATCTTCCAGCGTCTTCACCACCGAGGCAACGGTGGACTGCTTCTGGCCGATTGCCACGTAGATGCAGTAGACATCGCCGCCGCGCTGGTTGATGATCGTGTCGATCGCCAGGGCCGTCTTGCCGGTCTGGCGGTCGCCGATGATCAGCTCGCGCTGGCCGCGCCCGATTGGGATCATCGAGTCGATGGCCTTCAGGCCGGTGCGCAGCGGCTCGTAAACCGGCTGGCGCTCGACGACGCCGGGGCCGCGCACCTCGGTGTGCCGGCGCTCGCTGGTGACGATTGGGCCTTTGCCATCAATCGGCTCGCCGATGGCGTTCACCACGCGCCCCACCAGCTTCTCACCCACCGGCACGTCCACGATGCGGCCGGTGCGGCGGATGAGGTCGCCCTCCCGGATGCCGGTGTAGTCGCCCAGGATGATGACGCCGACGTTGTCCTCTTCCAGGTTCAGGGCAATGCCGAAGGCGCCGTTGGCGAACTCCAGCATCTCGTTGGACATGCAGTCGCGCAGGCCGTAGGCGCGCGCGATGCCGTCGCCCACCTGGAGCACCCGGCCGACGCCGATCTCCTCCAGCTCCTTCTCATATCCCTGAAGCTCACGCTCCAGTACTTCGGTGACCTCTTCCGGCCTGACTGCCATCTATCTCCCCCAAGCATTCGTGTTTCGGACTTCGCTCGCCGCCGCGGGGTCGGAGGGAAGGGCGCAAACGCCGTGCCCCCGGTTCCCCGGTGGCCCAACCCTACACCAAAGCGTCTTTCAGTCGCCGGCGGAGCTGCCGCAGGTAGCCGGTGACGGAGCCGTCGATGACGGTGTCGCCGACGTGGACCAGCACGCCACCGATCAGTTCCGGGCGCACCTCGCTGTGAAGCTGTATCTTCTTGCCGGTGAGCGCCGCTAGGCGTGCCGCCAATGCCCGCTCCTCCTCGGTGGTCAGCGGGATGGCCGAGTGCACGTAGGCCGGCAGCAGGCCGCGATACTCGTTGGCCATCTCGGTGTAAAGCCCACGGAGGTAGGGGAGCACGTCGCTGCGGCGTTTCTCCACCAGCAGGTGCAGCAGGCGCAGGGTGATCGGTTCCACGCTGTCGCTAAAGATCCGGTCGAGGATCTGGAGCTTGCGGTCGGCGGGCACGAGCGGGTTGCCGATCACCTCCAGCACGCGCGGCGACTGTTGGGTGATCTGCTCAAGCGTGGCCAGGTCTTGCTCCACCGCGTCAATGCGGCCGGCATCGCGGGCGGCGGCAAAGAGGGCCTCGGTGTAGCGCCGGGCAACGGCGGTAGAGGCAGCCATTATGCCCTCGCCTCACCCCCGGCGGACGCGGGGAGGTCCTCCAGGAATTCGTGGATGAGCGCCCGGTGGGTGGCCTCGTCCAGGGAGCGCGAGATCACCCGCCCGGCGGCCTCGACGGCCATGTTGGCCACCTGATCGCGCACCAAGTAAATCATCTTCTCGCGCTCTTCGGCGATCTCGCGGTGCCCCTGTTGGAGGATGCGCTCGCGTTCTTGCTGCGCCTGCGCGAGCAGCTCCGCGCGCATCGCCTGGCCTTCGCGGATCCCGTCCTGGATGCGGTCGCGCGCCTCCGCCTCGATCTGCGCGATGCGGGTCTCGTAGTCGCGCCGCAGTTGCTCGGCGGTGCTGTGGGCCTTCTCGGCATCCGCGTAGCGGGTGCGGATCTCTTCCTCGCGCGTGTCGAGGATGCTCAGCACCGGGCGAAACGCGAACTGCCGCAGGAAGAAGAAGAGGGCGAGGAAGCCGGCGGCCTGCGCGTAGATCAGCGGAAACTGGATGCCCAGTTGCTCCAGCAAGCCGCCACCCCCGGCGTGGTGCGCCTCTTCCGCCGCCACCAGCGCCGCCGTCACGATGCTATGAAGCGTTCCCATGCGTCGAGCTCGTCTCCAACCCCATGAGGGGAAAGGCGTGAAGCGTGCCTCCCGTCAAGTCAGGACTGCGGCGCCACGCGTCGCGTTTCCCGCTTCACGCCTCCCGCCACTAAGCGCCCGCGCCGGCCTGCAGCGCCTCGAGCACGCCAGGCAGCTTTCCCTGCAGGATGAAGAACATCAGCAGAGCGTAGATGACCAGCGACTCGATCAGCGCCAGGCCGATGATCATGGCAATCTGAATGCGGCCGGCCGCCTCCGGCTGGCGTGCAATCCCCTCCAGCGCGGCCGCGGCCGTGCGCCCCTGCGCCGTGGCCGCTCCCAGAACCGCGATCGGCAAGCCGAGGCCGACGGCGAGCGCCAGCATGGCTCCATACAACATCGATGCTTCTCCCTTCACTCAACCACATTGGCGATCGCTGATGCCGGTCGCCAATCGCAAACCCTGCTAATGCTCATCCTCTCCCGCCGACAGGCGGATGTAGACGCAAGCGAGCATCGAGAAAACCAGCGCCTGCACGGTGCTGGTGAGGAGGCCAAAAACCATCATCGGGAACTGATACGGCACGGCGACAAAGGGGAGAACGAAGTAGGCCAGGCCCGCCAGAATGACGATCACCTGTTCTTCCCCGAAGATGTTGCCGAAAAGACGGATGGAGAGCGAGAGCGGCCGTGCCAGTTCGCCAATCAGCTCGATGGGGAACATCAGGGGGGCCATCGCCGGGATCGGCCCGGCCAGGTGCTTCAGGCGGCCGATCACCCCGTGGGCCTTGATGCCGTGATACTGCACGTAGATGAAAGTGAGCAGCGCCAGCGCCACCGTGGTGTTCAGGCTGGCGGTGGGGGCCATGGCGCCGGGCACCATCCCAATGAGGTTGCTGAACAGAATGTAGAGGAACAGGGCTCCGACAAAGGGGGTGTGCTTTTCGCCGCCCGGCCCAACGATGCCCACCACGAAGTTGTTGAGCGACTCCACGGCGAATTCCAGCAGGTTCTGGAGCCGCCCCGGGATCGGCCGCAGTTTACGCGTCCCTAAGTAGGAGATCACCCCCAGAATGGCAATAACGACGCCCGACCAAACCAGGATCACCCAGGGGGCAGCATGCGCTTCCACTATCCAATCCCATTCCTACTGCAGCCAGCCTGCGGGTGCTGATCTTCCTGGCGCTGTACCAGAAACAGCCCAACCGCCTTGAGGAAGATCACAATCTGCACCAGGGCCACGCCCCCGGCAAAGGCGGCCAGATCGAACCACCCGGACCGCACCACCCCGTAGATCAGCAGGGCCATGGCAGGCAGCTTCAGGGCTACCACCTTCACCATCGGCCGGGGTCGCGGCGCCTGCCCCGGCCGGACGAGCGACCGTGTCAGCCACTCGAACCCGCGCAACACTCCCAGGCCGAGCGCCGTGCCGGCCGCCACGCTCCACATCGCCTGGAACTTTCCCAGGCCCCACAGGAAGAGCAGCACCAGGCCGAGCACCCAACCGCAGGAACGGTAGGTCCGGCCGATGAAGCCTTCGTCCAGGCCGCTGCTCCAGCCCGCAATCAACGTTGCTCCTCGTCTCGCACAATCCGCAGCGCCACTCGAAATAACTCAATGAAACCGGCGGCGGTTCCCAGCAGGGTAAACAGCACCGTCAACCACGGCGTGGTTCCCAGGCGGGCGTCCAGCCACTGGCCGATGAACCAGCCGATGGCAATCGCCACCGCCAGGAAGATCCCCACCTGGCTGGCGAGGGCTACGTTGCGCACCCAGCGGTGCTCGCCATTACTCCCCCGGCGCTGGCGGTCCATCGTCCTCCTGGCGGATGAAGCGGCGGTGCAACGCCTGCACGGCGTGTCCGGTGTCTTTCTCGTGCACCAGGCACGAAAGTGACAGCGCCGAATCGGCGGTTTGCAGCACCGCTATCCCCGCGTCCTGCAGCGTCTCCAACACGGCCACGCCCATGCCCGGGGTCTCCCACATGCGGGTGGCAATCACGGAGACCACGGCGCACGTATCGACCACCTGCACCGGCACCGCCACCACTTCGGCCAGCCCCTCCGCCCGGGCCAGCAGGTCTTCCTGCACGCCGAAGGTGGTGCCACCCCGATCCACGCGGAGCAGGTACAGCCGGTGGGGGCTGCCGCCACCGGCGGGTACCACCAGGCCGTCCAGCAAGCCGGCGACCGTCGCCAGCGACTCACGCGGCACGGCCAGGCCGATGGCGTCAGGGCTACCGCCCAGCAGGTGAAACCCAACGCGCACCCGCGCCAGGATGCGGAACAGCTCCAGCTCCAACCGGCGCCGATCCTCCCGGTAGGGGAGGTGCAGCGTCAGGTAAGCCACGCGCGGGGTGTGGGTGATACCGGTGACGCGGTGCGGCAGTTCGGCGGCGGTGCCCGCGATCTGGGTGCCGGCCTCCGTGGCGGTGGTGCCTTTCACCCACAGCGGGATGCCATACTCCATGGCGATCTCCGCGGCGCGCGGGTGCAGCACCTTGGCGCCCTGGTGGGCCATCTCCGCGATCTCCTCATAGGATACGCGGGGCAGGGTTACCGTTCCCGGGCAAAGGCGCGGGTCAGCGGTCATCACCCCCGGCACGTCGGTGTAGATCTCCACCGCCTCGGCGCGTAGGGCGGCACCCAACGCGGAGGCGGTCGTATCGCTGCCGCCGCGCCCCAGGGTGGTGATCGCCCCGTGGCGGCCGGTGCCCGGATCGGTGACCCCTTGGAAGCCGGCCACCACCGGGATCCGCCCCTCGGCGAGGGTGCTGATCACGTAGTGCGGGTTGATCGAGCGGATGCGCGCGTCGCCGAACACCTCGTCAGTGACGATCCCGGCCTGACCGCCGGTGAGCGCCGTGGCGGGATAGCCGGCGGCGGCCAGCGTGTGCGCCATGATCACCGTCGAGATGATCTCGCCACAGGCCATGATCAGGTCCCGCTCGCGGGGGGCAGGTGTGGCGGCCGGGTCGACGCCTTCCAGTTCGGCTAGCAGCGTGTCGGTGGCGTAGGGGGCGCCCGCGCGGCCGATGGCGGAGACGACCACTACCGGGTCGCACCCGTCGGCGCGGGCCTGCACCACCCGGCGCACCGCTGCCTGGCGGCGCTCCGGCGTATCCACGGACGTGCCCCCGAACTTGAGGACGCGGACCCTCACGGCCCCTCCTCGGTGAGGCCGAACTCACCGCGCACCGCGTCGATGGCGTCCGCCAATTGCTCGGCTGCGACCACGCAGGAAACCGAGCTATGAGAATCCGCCGTCTGGTACACATCAATAGCGCGCGCGTACAGCGCCTCGCCCATCCGGGCCATCAGCCCGGGGATGCTGCGCATGTTCGGCGCGAACACCGTCACGACGGCACACCCGACGGAGGCTTCCACCGGCACCCCGGCATCAACCAGCGCCGCGCGGGCGGCGGGCAGATCCTCCCCGGCTGCAAGAAAGCTGAGACAACCGGGGAAGATACGCAGGAACCGAATGCAGAGGCCACGTTCGGCGAGAGGGCGCAGCACGCCGAGCGCCGCTGCCTCGTGCCCCTCCGCCGTTTCCAGCGGTACGCGCACAAAGCAGAGGCCTTCCTCGGCCTCTACCGCCACCGCTCCCCGCTCTCGCTCGAAACCCAACCGGCGGGCCCGAATGGACCGCACTGCCTGCGACAACGGCTTCCTCCGAAGCCGCACGGGTTCGGAAGCCTCCCTGCTACCGGGCTGAAGTATAGCACAGCAACCGTGCG
This sequence comes from Armatimonadota bacterium, assembly GCA_012512505.1. Taxonomy (GTDB): domain Bacteria; phylum Armatimonadota; class JAAZEB01; order JAAZEB01; family JAAZEB01; genus JAAZEB01. The sequence continues at coordinate 20,254 of JAAZEB010000239.1, forward strand.
TTGTCAACCGCGCGACAACCCGGATCTGCGCTCGGCAACCGGGAGTACCTTCTGGTGCTGGCGGCCGTCACCTCGGCGTCCCGGCCCGCGCGGGGCTGCGCGCGCCGGCCTCGGAAGCGTGCCGCCGCCCTCAGCGTGGGCTATCGGTCGCTTCGTCTACCAACGCCCAGTAGCAGGCAAGCTGCGTGATGGCGGAGGGGGGCAGGATGCTCACGTCGTAGCCGGGCACCGGCACCAGGCAGTCGCCCACGCGCCACTGCTGGTCGATCACCAGACCGCCGCGCCGCCGGGCGTCGGTGAGCGACGGATCGGGCGCGGCGAACCAGATCGCCTTGGCGCCGGCGTTGGCGGCGGCATCCACCAGGGGCGGGTCGGCGCCGACATAGCCGACGAAGACGACCACGTCGCCGGCCGCGATGCCGGGGTTGGCGGGCAGTTCGTAGGGAAGCAGGCGGAAGCCGGCCGGGTCTTGCGGCCCGCCGATGATCAGCGGTGGCAGATGGCCGCGAATCCAGAGGTGGACCGTCTTGCCGTCGCGGCGCGCGGCACGGACCAGCCGGGCTGCCTGCTGCAGGCGGCGCAGTTCGCGCTCGCGCAGGCGGCGCAGGCGCAGCGCCAGCTCCTTCAGGTAGGCGCGGCCCAGCACGCCGGCGCGGATTGGGGCCACCTGGAAGCGCTCGTCAAACTTCAGCGGCTGCAGTGGCTCGTTGCGCGCGATGCCGCCGGGCACAGAGATGCTCTGCCACATGGTGGGCATCTTGCCCCGGCGCGTGCAGGCGGCCACAAACTCGCCAGTCCACACCCACAGCTCGGTAATGTAGCTGAACACGGCGGAGCGCGAGCGGCGCAGCGACTGCGGCGTGGGCAGGGGCGGATCGTTCGGGTCGGCAACCCCGGGCAGGGGGTGGTCGGCGGGGAAGGTGGGGGGAGCACCGAAGGCGATCACCAGGGCGCCGGCGCGTTGGGCGGCCTGGCACAGCTCGGTGTCGGCGGCGTGGCCGGGCACCGGGGCGATCAGCACCACGTCGGCGGCGGTGAGCCGGTCGGCCGCCGGGAGGTGGCGCGCCATCATCAGCCCACCGGCGCGGCCGGCGGCCTCGGCGATGAA
>JAAZEB010000240.1 GCA_012512505.1 Armatimonadota bacterium
GAGTTCGGCGTTGTTCAGCCCGAGCAGGTGCGTGAGGGAGGAGAACTGGTTGGGCGCGTGCATCCGGAAGGTGCCGGCGAAGAGGAGCGCCGCGCCAAACTCGGCCACCGCGCGCGTCCAGGCCAGAAGAACGCCGGCCATCAGGCCGGAAGCAGCGAGGGGCAGCGTCACGGTGCGCAGGGCGCGCCCGGGAGAGACACCCAGCGAACGCGCCACCTGCTCGTAACGGGGGTCGACGGCATCGAAGGCGGCCTGCCACGCCCGGATGCCGAGGGCGAGCGCCAGTGGCAGTTGGGCAATGATGATGGCCGGCAGGCTGTGAACCAGTCGGCAGCCCAGTCGCTCTTGCAGCGCCAACACCGGCGGATACTGGAAGGCAACCATCAAGAAGAGGCCGAGCGTCGAGGCGGGCAGCACAATCACCGAGGAGAGGAGCACCTCGGTGGCAGCCTTGCCACGGAACTCCAGGCGCGAGAGCGCGTAGGCGGCGGGCATCCCCAGCACGATGGCGATGGCGGTGGCCACCGTCGCGGTGATGGTGCTCAGCCACACTGAGCGCCGGAACCAGCCGTCGCGCAACAGTGACTCGATCGCTTCCCGGTTGGTGAGCCGGATGTTGGTGGCGAAGAAGAGCACTGCCCCCAAGACGGCCAGAGTGGCGATGCTCCAGAGCGCCACTTCGAAGATGCCCGCGACGCGTCTTGCCTTCCGCGCGCTGAAGGGATCACCAGACACGGCCATTCCCTCCGATCCGCTGCACGGCATACATGCTCCCCATGGCGATCACGACGCAAAGGAGGCTGTCCGTCAGCGCCCACCCGAGGTTGCCAACGGTGAAATCGAGGTAGGCTGCCATCGGCAGGGTGTCGGTATAACCCTGGATGCCCCCGACGAAGAGCATCAGCGATTCCCACTCGGCAGCCGCGCGCGCCCAGACAATGATCACGCTCGCCAGCAGCCCGGGCGTGGCCAACGGCAGCGTTACCTGCCGGAAGGTGCGCGGCAGTGAGGCGCCCAGGCTACGCGAGACTACCTCATAGCGCGGGTCCACCGCATCGAAAGCCGCTTTCATCAGGCGGATGCAGAAGGCGGCGGTGACGGTGAACTGCGCCACCACCACGCCCGGCGTGGCGTGGTCCACCCGCAGACCGATTCCGTCGCACAGCGGGCCGAGAGGGAAGCCGCGAAAGAGCCCCAGCAGGAACAAGCCCACCGCCGCCGGCGGCAGCAGGATCGGCAGGTCGATCAGCACCGCTACGGCGTTGCGGAATGGCAGCCGGTAGCGTGACAGCACGTAGCCCACCGGCACGCCCAGACAGACGGCACAGAGAGTGGCCAGTAGCGAAGTCCAGAGGGTGATCCAGAGGTTGTGCCAGGTGCGCGGTTTCAGCAGGTAGTGGGCCACCTGGTACGGCCCAACCCAGAGAGCATTCGTGACGAAGACAAAGAGCGTGGCGAGCGCCAGGAGAGCGATGGCACCCAGCAGCACCACCGGCCAGGCCCACCGCAGCGGCCGGCGGGCGGTTGCTTCACTCATGGCTTCGGGCCTCCTACGGCGGCGCGTTGCCGCCGTACCTCGGCCACCAGGTGTCCACACGTCTCTTCATTCACCGGAAGGCTCGGATCCTTAGCAACCCGGGCAGCCTCGACTAGGTAGCGCAGATCCTGGTCGGTCGCTTGCCCCCCATCAGCGCAGAAGCCGTCGGCATCGGCTGGTCCTGGCTCCGTAAGGAGGGCATGGCTATGGAAGACCTTCTTCGCCTCATCCGAGAGGATGAACTTCTTCAGCTCGTTCGCTAGCTTCGGGTGCTTGCTGAACTTCAACGAGGCGATCGGCAGCCGAACGATGCCGCGATACTCTGGCTCGCCGGGGTAAATCTCGACGTCACGTAGGTAGACTACGGCGGTTGAGGCCCAGACGATGGTGGCATCAATTGCTCCCAACTGTGTCGCGTTGCCTAGCTCGGGGATGCACTTGGCGGAAAGCGTCGCGTTCTGGCGCACCTGCTCCCAGATACCCGCCTTCTTGAAGATCTTCTCGTGCCAGATGCCGATGGCACAGGCCTCCGGGTCTCCCAGACCGATGCGCAACCCAGGGCGGGCGAAGTCGGCAACGCGTGTGACGCCCTTGGGGTTGCCGCGCGGGGTGATGATCACGGTAACGAAGTAGGCGGCGATGTCGCGCTTTGGGTCATACTTCGTCACGTAGCCGGCATCCACCGCCTGCAGCAGGTAAGGCTCCTCCCCGGGCATGTAGAGATCCCCCGTTTGGGATGCTTTGACATCGGCGATGAAATAGCCGGAGCCTTTGTAGCTGAGGTCCACCCGGACGCCCGGGTTCTGCTCGTGAAACCGCGCCACCAGGTCGTCCAAGGCAGCGCGCACGCCCGCACCGGCATGGAAGAGGAGGCGGGCCTCTGGTTTCTGACAGCCGCCCAGCACGGCCAGAAGCCCCAGCACCGGCAGCAGCCAACCGTACCTGCGCGTGAAGCAATACACGGTGGGATCCCTCTCTCACGGGAGTACTCACTCCCTGCTCTTATATGTGTTCTGCAGCTATTGTAGCCAGCCGAGAGGGCGCGTGTCAAGCGATCAGGACGGGCGAGAGCCCGATTGGCGCAGGCTTAACATACCTTTCACTCATGTTTAACACACATTACCATCTACATGCTGTAGACTGTTAGGTGTTACCGTAGAATGCCGTGCCGCGCCTGAAGGGAAGAGAACATGAGACGGACGCAGTCGCCCGGCTTCACCCTGATCGAGCTGCTTGTCGTCGTGGCGATCATCGCCATTCTGGCAGCAATCCTCTTTCCGGTCTTTGCCCGGGCAAGGGAGAACGCGCGCCGGTCGTGTTGCCTGAGCAACCTGAAGCAGCTAGCCCAGGCCACGCTGATGTATGGGCAAGACTATGACGATCGGCTGCCGGTGGGTCTTACCCAAGGCAACCCGTTGCTGAACGTGGTCCAGGGCCTTTGGCCGTACGTGCAGAACCGCGAGGTCTTCTACTGCCCTTCGGTGTGCGTGCTGGGAGCTTACAACCCGCTGCTGATTAACACCGACGAGAACTGGAACGCGGGCAACCTCGGCTACTACTACTGGTCTTCCTGGGACATCCATCCGCACACCGGGCCGTTCGCGGCGCAGAACCCGCCCCGGCAGCTTACCCTGGCCTCGGACTCGCAGTGCTGGATGTGGAGCGACGTCTTCGGGGCGTTCTACTGGCAGCAAGGAGCCCCGTTCGCCCACGGGATGGGCAAGTTCAGCTTTACCAACGTCGCCTTCATGGACGGGCATGTGAAGGCCGTCGCTGGCCGCCCGGGTGATGTCTTCCGATAAGATCCTTCTCGGGCGGGCGCAGTCTCTCCCGATTCCCACTGGGCTCAGGGGGCTGTCCCGCTGGCATTCACAAGCCGGACCAATCCGGCTGAATAGCATCCTTCCGTGTGCTTGCCTGGCGCAACCTTGCCGGCACCCTACCAAAGCCACAGACGCAGCGCCTTGATGATGGCAACACGGATGCTTGACTCCTCGGGGCTGAGGGGCGTAATATATGTCAGGCACACCTAAAGGGAGTCCTCCCGGGAACGGTGCCTGAAAGGTCACGAATGCCACGAGGATACTGCCATCGTCACGGCGCGCCCCACTCTGTTTGCGGTTGCGGCATGGGGCGGCTCTCGCGACTGGTGGAACCGGCCGTGCTCTACCTGGTAGCCACGGGGCAGGCCAACCACGGCTACGACCTGGTCACCGAGGCCAATGAGCTGTGCTTGACGGACTCCACCATCGATACCGCCGCCATCTACCGGGTGCTGCGCGACCTGGAGGAGCAGGGCTGCGTGGTGTCGAGCTGGGACACTGGCGGTTCCGGGCCGGCGCGCCGCGTCTACCAGGTGACGGCGGCCGGCCGCGAGCGCCTGGCACGCTGGGTGGACCACATCGAGCGCTGGTCTTCCAACATGCAGCAGTTCGTCCAGCGCTACCGCGCCCTGGGGAGCAAGTCGCCCTCTTAAGGCCGGGCGCGGCCTACCGCTGCGGCGTCCATCAGAAGTGGCGCCGGATGATCGCCTCGGCGCGGAGGTTGCCGGGCTTCTCCCCAAACTCGGTATACCGTCGGCCCACCAGGGCGGTGAGGCACGCGCGGATCTCCAGGTAGGTGAGCGGCGCCCAGGGCCCCCCGGGCGCGACCCTACTTCTCCAGACAAGCGGTTCCCCTCGCGTTCCCACGCCATTCCCCCGCCGGGCACGCACCAGCCCCGGCCTCACCGCAAACTGTCGTTTGCAGTTGACGCTTGGTGAACGATGCGGTAATATATGCGTATAGCATATAGACACTGTACACACTTATCATCAGCGGCCAGAGACAAGGCGCGCGGTTGCGGCCGACCGCCGTGGGGCGCGGCCGCGGAAAGGAGAACGTGATGCGGGTGGCATTCGCGGTGGATGGGGATCAGATCGCTCCCCACTTTGGGCACTGTGCCGAGTATGCGCTGGTGGACGTTGCCGATGGGCAGGTGGAGGGCCAGACACGAGTTCCCACGCCACCGCACCAGCCGGGGGTGTTGCCGCCATTCCTGCACCGCCACGGGGCTGAGTGCGTGGTGGCCGGCGGGATGGGCCCGCGCGCTGTGCAGTTGTTCGAGGAACTCGGCATCACGGTGGTCATCGGGGTCAGCGGCTCGCTGGCGGAGGCCGTGCAGGCACTGCTTCAGGGAGGGCTCACCGGGGGGCAGAGCTGCTGCACGCACGGCGACACGGCGTGTGCCCCGTCCGCCGGTCACTGCCCCCACTGACGCGCGGGCGCAGAAAGGAGAATGCGATGAAAGTGGCGGTAGCCGCTTCCGGGGAGACGCTCGAAGCGCCGATCGATCCACGCTTTGGCCGGTGTCCCTACTTCGTGGTAGTGGACACCGAGACGATGCAGTTCACCGCCATCGCCAACCCAGGGGGCGCCCTCGGCCAAGGCGCCGGCATCCAGGCGGCACAGGCGGTGGTCAACGCTGGCGCCGACGCGGTGGTCGCCGCCAACTTCGGCCCCAACGCGTACCAGGCGCTGACCGCTGGCGAAGTAGCGATCTACGCGGCCAGCGACGGCACAGTGCGCCAGACGGTGGAGGCGATCCAGCGCGGGGAACTGCCGCCTATCGGGAACGCCACCGTTCCCTCCCATTTCGGCCTGGGGGGCAGGCAGGCACCGGTCAATTGGGGAAGTGCTGGTCTAGGTGGCGGTGGTGGTCGCGGCCAGGGAGGTGGCCGGGGTCTAGGTGGTGGTCGCGGCCGGGGAGGACGCTGGTAAGCGATGCCGGTCCAGGAGGTCACCATCGCCGTCGCCGCTGGCAAGGGGGGTACCGGCAAGACGCTTCTCGCCACCAGTCTGGCACTGGCCCTGGCAGAGGAGTATCCGCGGAGCATCCAACTCGTTGACTGCGACGTGGAGGAGCCAAATGCCCACCTGCTGCTGGGCCCACGGGTGCAGCACCAGCATCCAGTGCAGGTACGGGTACCGCGCATCGTGGAACAGCGGTGCACCGCCTGCGGCCGCTGCACCGCGGCGTGTCAGTTTGGCGCCCTAGCGCTGATGCGCCGTCGGGTGGCCGTCTTCCAGACGCTGTGCATCGGCTGCGGCGCCTGCGCCTTTGTGTGTCCAGAGCAGGCGATCCTGGAGGAGGAGCGCACGGCGGGCACCATCGCCCTCGGCACCGTCGCGGATCGTCTGGAGTTTGCCCAGGGCCGCGTCGCGGTGGGTGAGCAGCGGGTGACCCCGGTGCTGCAGGCGCTGCGTGACGTGCTGGCGCCCGACTGCATCCGCATCCTAGACGCGCCGCCGGGCACCGCCTGCCCGATGCAGGA
>JAAZEB010000241.1 GCA_012512505.1 Armatimonadota bacterium
GCGGTGGCAGGGTTGGCCGGAAGTCCAGCCGCGGCGCCAGCGTCATGTAGCGCAGGTCGGTGTCGGTCGAGAACACCACCGGCTGGTGGGTGGTCACGTCGTTGGGGTCGCCGGCGATCATCGTGGTCTTCGGCCGCGAGGAGGTCCAGAAGACCCACACCCGCCAGGTGCCCATGTCGTTCAGGTAGTTGCCCAGGCCGACATCGTTGGGATCCAGCGCCAGGTCGGGGAAGGCCAGCACCTTGCCCTCGTTGGCGATCACGTCAATCGGCAGGGGCGCCTCCGGCTGCTCGTCGTGCCAGCGGATGTAGGGATCCGGCGGCTGTCCCCCGGTCCCTCCGCCAACGGCTCGGTGGTTTACCGTCACCTTGCGCCCTTCCAGGCTGAAACCAGTGCCGTTGTTGTCCTGGTAGGTGGGGAAGTAGAGCCGCCCGGCCTCCGGGTCCACGGTGAACTGGGTGATGTTGCGCCCGAACTCATCCGTGACGGTGACGTTGCTTCCCGCCGCGGCCTCTATCGCGCTGGGGAGCTGGATCATCAGGCGCATCGTCTTCGCCCACATGGTGGGGTTGGCCACCTGTGGCGCCACCCGCGTCCAGAACGCCCACATCCGGTCGCGCGGCACCGGGCGCCCGTTCGGGAAGGTGAAGGTGCGGGGGAACTCGTACTGGTTGTTGTCGGGGCGGCGCCGCACGATCGGGCTTTGCGCCGGCCCCACCCGCGTGTCGATGAAGGCACACGGCGAGGCCTCCAACTGCGGCGAGGCAGCCACCCGCAGGATCTGCGGGATGTAGTCCACCAGGATCTCGCCGGAGTCAATCGGCTTGGAGAAGACCACCACCCCCGCCAGCGGGTAGATCGTCAGCGTGTTCTGACCGCTCAGGTCGGGCATCTGGTCCGAGGTGTAGCCGGTCAGCTTCACCGTGTACGAGCCATCCTCCGCGTTGTAGCTCCACTGGCGCATCGCGTTGGCGTCCGCCGGATCAGGCGTCAGGGGAGTGATGGTGTTGCCCAGCCGCCAATAGACCCGCGGGAAGACCGGCTCGTTGGTCTGCGGGTAGACGTAAGGTGACGTCAGCCACTCCAGGTGCTGGGCGGCGAAGACGCGGTTGTTGGTGTTGCTCATCACCTCGCCGCGCACCGGGGCAAACGGCCGCTTCGCCCGCCAGGCGCGGCGCGCGCCCCGCCGCAGGTCTGAAGGATCCAGCCGCGCCAGGTAGATGTCGCTGTTGCGCCGATACTTGGAGAAGCCAGAGAAGTAGACGTCGATCAGGTCGCGCAAGCCGTTCTGCCAGGCACGCCCATCGAAGTAGGTGAGGTAGCCGCTCCAGTGCACCGGGGTGATGTCCTGCACGCAGGTGAAGTCGCCATCAATCGGTAGGCGCTCCTCCCGGCTCCACGACTGCCCACCATCGGTGCTGTAGCTGTAGTAGCCCTGCCAGGCGTTCTCCGGGCCGCCGTGCCAGAATCCCCACAGGTAGTGGGTGTTGCCGGTCGCTGCCCGGTAGCTGAGGCCGCGCGGGCTGTGGCGCACCACGCCGAAGTTCTCGCCGCCCACCGGCAGCGGCGCCCCACTCGGGCGCATGTCGGGGCCGACCAGCGGCACGCAGAAGAGGCCATAGGCGCGGTGGGTGGCGGCCGTGCCGGCCTCGCGCGCGTGCGCCGTCGCCTGGAAGAAGAGGTAGGCGGGCGCGTCGCTCCCGCTGGCGTTCGCCGTGACGGCGATGTGCGGCGAGACGTAGCGCTCCTCCAGTTGGTCGGTGTTCGGGTTCGCCAGCGCGGGGAAGAGCGTCTGGTTCAGCACCGCCTCCGGCGGGTTAGCGGTAGCCCCGGGGTTCGTCGGCCCCCAGAAGGGCCGGGGGGTGCTGGCCGGATCTTCCAGCGTGCGCGCGTGGTACAGGTGCCACGAGGGCGCGGGGCCCGTGTTGCCCGGCCAGCCGTTGCGGTTGCTAGTCCAGAACAACGCCAGGCGCCGGCTCAGGCTGCCGCTTTGCCAGAAGCGCAGTGCCGCCGGCTGCGCGTCTCCCGCTCGCGGGAAGTTGTCCGGGCTGCCGTTGAAGCCAATCGTCGGCCGGTCGATGCCGAAGGGGCTGGCCTCCTCGGTGAGCTGCCGGTCGGTGATGGTGATCTTCAGGGTGAGGGCGTCTTGGGAGATCGGCTCCAGCGCCTGAAACGCGCCATTGCCCTGCGCCCGGTAGTCCAGCGTGCCGTTCCCGTTGGTATCCTCATAAACCAGGAAGCGGTTGGCGTAGGTGCCCACCGGCGTGCCGAACGGCGGCACCACCCCGATGCGCGGGCCGAGGTAACTGCCATCGCCCGGCGGCTGCACCCCCTCCAGGGTGGTGGGGGCGCCGGCACCCACCTGGGCCTTCGCCAGGTAGCCATGGCGGAAGCTGCTGCCGAGAGTCCAGGCGTTCGGGTCTCCCGTGAAGCGGGGCGCAAACGACCACCAGATGTGGGGCAAGCCGCCCTCCACCGGCGGGATGCGCAGGCCCAGGCCCTGGCTGCTGCCGGCCGCCAGGTCGTAGTCCGTCTCCGGGCAGTAGAGGTTGACCGGCGTGGTCGTCGGGCTGCCCTCCACCAGATAGTCGTGGGCCACCCGCAGGGCCACCAGGTTCACGTTGCCGTCGTTGCGCACGGTGAAGGCACGCACCGCCGCGGGCTCTGGATCCCCGGCCAGGCTGGCTGTGCCGTGCGGGTGCTTGCCCAGGTCCACCGTCGTCTCCGCCACGGTGAAGCGGAAGTCGGGCGGCACGTAAACGGAAACGTCGAACTCGCGGTAGGCCTCCTCGTAGCCGTACGGCTGGCCCGCTGCCCCCGCGGCCGGCGGCACCACCGGGTTCTCCGTCAGCGTGTTCAGCAGGCCGTCGCCGTTGGTGTCGATCCACACCCGGATGGGCTGCGACGGCGGCAACTCGTCCTTCGACGAGCCACCCGTCTGGTAGTAGGTGTCCGGCTGATAGCGCGGCACCTTCACCGCCACCTCGAACGGCTGCGCGCCAAACCCACGGGTGACCTCGTGCGTGCCAACCGGGGTCGTCAAGTCGGTGGGCAGATCCGGCAGCGCCAGCGGGGCCGGCGCGGTCACCGGGGTCTGGCCGCCGAAGCCGCGAAACACCAGGCACGAGCCGGGAATCGCCGGGTAGTCCGGCTCGCCATAGGCGAGGGCTACCCCCTGGGCATCCACCCTGTTTTTGGTCGGCCGCGGATCGTCGGTCAGC
>JAAZEB010000242.1 GCA_012512505.1 Armatimonadota bacterium
GATGTTGCGGCTGTAGAGGATGCGGCTCTCGTTGGTGAGGTGGCGGCTGAGCAGGATGTTCACGTCGCCAAAGCGCAGCGCGAAGAGGACGCGGCGCATCAGGCTACCGATCGCCACGCCCCGGTCCCCCTCGTAGCGGGTGGTCATGTTCTGGTCGCCGGCGGGATAGTCAAACTCCTTCTCGGTGCTGTTGACGATGACGTAGTTGTCGGTCAGCTCGCCGTAGTAGATCTGCGGCCGGGTGAGCGAAAGCTCCGGGGGCGTTTGCGGCGGGAAGTCCTTGATGATCAGTTCGGGCAGGCCGCCCTCGGCGGCGCGGTCGACCGGGCTCATGCAGAGGCCGTAGCCGTGGGTGTAGATCAGGTGGCGGTTGATCCAACTGCTTTCGGCGCCGCCGAGCTGGTTGACATCCAACTCGCGCACCGACACGGCCACCTGGCGCACGCCGTCCGCGAAGCGGTAGCGGTCCACATCGGCGCCTTTGAAGGTGTAGTAGGTGCGGATCGTCTGGATCTGGCGGTAGGCGTCCAGCAGTGGGCCGTAGTCCCACAGCCGGATGCTTCTCACCATGTCACTCTTGCGCTCGATGTCGGCCATTGAAAGCCGGCCGGAGGCCGAGAAGCTGCGGGGGTGAATCTTGGTGAGGTTGTAGGCGTCGCGCGTGGCCTCGATGCTGTTCTTGATGAACGGCTCCTCCGCCTCCAGTTCGTTGGGGGTGACGCGGAACTTCTGCACCATCCCAGGCAGCATCGCGCCGCCCACGAAGGAGACCACCAGCCACGCGCCGATGACGGTGAGCGGCAGGCGAACGCCCCGGAAGTAGATGTTGGCGAAGAGGACCAGGGCCGCCACCACCGCGATCACGGTGAGGACGTTGAGCACTACCAGCCGCACGTGAACATCGGTGTAGCCAGCGCCGAAGAAGAGGCGGTGCTGGCTAAAGAGCATTTCGTAGCGGCCGAGCCAATAGCCCCAGGCCTTGATCAGCAGGCCCACCCCCAGCAGCACCGAGAGGTGTACCCGGGCGTGCGGCGCCAGGCGCACCCGGTTGCCAACGAAATCCAGGTCCTTATCCACCCAGTAAAGCGACAGCGCCCCGAAGAAGGAGAGGCCCACCGCGACGATCAACCAGCGGTAGATGAAGGCCAGGAACGGATAGGTGAAGACATAGAAGCCAACGTCGCGGCCGAAGATCGCGTCGCTCTTCCCGAAGGCAACGGGGTTGGTGAAGAGGAGGTAATCGTACCAGCCGTTGGCCGCGCCCATGCCCACGGTGAGGCTCACCATCAGGGTGATGAGGAGCAGGATCACCGAGAGCCAGCGGCGCCCGATGCGGGAGAGGGTGACGCGCAACTGGTGCTCGTCGTCCAGGTAGAGATGGGGGCGCGGCTTCCACTGCTGGGCCACCATCAGGTTGGAGTAGATCACCACGAAGAAGAGCGCGGTGGCTCCCACCATCAGGCCGGCCTTGATCAGGGTGGTGCGGACGAAGATCTCCCGGTAGCCGACATCCTGGAACCAGAACCAGTCGGTCACCAGGCGCAGTAGCTCCGAGCCGAAGAGCAGCCCCAAAGCGACCAGCCCCAGCAAGACCGCCCACACCGCCCGTCGCAGGCTGTGACCCCACCGATCACCGATGTTCGGCTTAGCATTCATGGGCTCATTATACCTTTGCCCAAAGTTACCGTCAACCGCGGTTCGTGGCACGCATTTTGCGGCAGCGGGGGCCGGCGCTGCCGGGCAGAGACGCCCAACGGAGCGCCGAACGGGCCGCGGGGGAGAAGGGGAGCAGCAGCCGGTGAGTGACCGGGCGCACATTCTTGTGGCGGACGACGAGCAGAACCTCTGCCGTATCCTGGTCGCCAGGCTGAGCAGAGACGGTCACACGGCGGAGGCCGTTCACGACGGCGTGCAGGCACTCGAGCGGCTGAACGCCGGGGCCTATGACCTGGTGCTCCTCGACCTGCGGATGCCCGGCCGGGGCGGCATGGAGGTATTGGGCGCCCTACGCCGCGGCCACCCACCCACCGCGGTGATGGTAATGACCGCCTACGACAGCCCCGACACCGTTCGCGCGGCGTTGGCTGCCGGGGCGGATGCCTACATCACCAAGCCGTTCGACCTCGACTGGGTGGCGGCCTCGGTGCGGGAGGTGCTGCAGCGGCGGCGGGCCACTACCGGACTGCCGCCACCGCCTGCCGCACCCACTCCAGATGCGAGCGGGGCATGATGCCGTAGTGGTAGAAGGAGAGCGCGCCGGCGCCCGCGGCGGCTGCCGCGCAAGCGTTGGCCTGAAGCGTCTCCGCGTCGGGAGAGGCCGGCGGGTAGGCGCATAGCCCGATCGTCACCCGGCGCGGATCTCCAGCGGCGCGCCCCAACGCCTCCACCGCCGCGCCGGTGCGCTCGGCATCGGCATGATAGCAGAGGGTCTCCAACCGCTCGACACTGTCGGCGATCGCCCGGGGATCGGCGCCACTCAGATGCCAGTCGCCCATTCCCAGGTAGATCAGCTCCGCCCGGCAGACCGCCTTCAGCTCCTGGACGAGGGAGGTGACCACCTCCTGCCGCGCCTCCAGGTAGGCGGCAAGGGCCGGCTGCGCTTCCAGGTACTGTGCAAGGGTCTGCGGGCAGGGGTTCCCGGTGGCGAAGGTGGCCTCCAGGGTAACGCGGGCGGCATAGGCGGCGTCATCCACGGCGACGCGCTCGCCCACGCGGCGGCGGCAGGCGGGGCAGAAGCAAAGGCAGAGCAGAAGTTGCTCCACCGGGCCAAGGACGATTCCGAGCTTCTCGTGGCCGTGGTAGTGCCGCGCCGTGGGGTAGCACAGCGACTCCAGCTCAACGGCGCGGAGCTGGTAGTTGGCGGTCAGGTCGTCCACCAGGGCACGCACGTAGGCACGGACCGGCTCCTGGGCCGGGCAGAGCGCCTCCCGGATCGTGTCACCAAAGACATTCTGGACCGCGACCTCCGGGTAGTGGCCGCCCAGGTGCGAGTTGTGGAGGGTGACCGTCCAGGAGATCAGGCCCAACCCACGGGCGGCGCAGCGCTCCGAGACCTGGCGCAGCGGGTTGCCGCCGACGACGAGGGGCGAGACGCGCGGCTGCAGCGGCGTCTCGCGGTAGCGCGGCCGGTCGGGCGGGAAGTAGAGGGCGGCCTCGTGGGCGCAGAAAAACTTGCTGCCCGGCGCCTGCGGCCGGAGGTGCTGCACCGTGTGGTAGGCCGTGGCGATGCTCACCGCGCCGACGCCGGCCTCGTCCTGTATTCGGCCCAGGGCCCGGTCGATCCCGTCATCCACCAGATCCCAGAGGTAGGCCCACATCGTGGTGTACTCCATCGCCAGCTCCTCTCCAGCGCCCCCGCCCGGGGGCATCGCGCTCCGTGCCGCCGGCACCGAGCAGGCAGCCTGCCACCTGGCTGCCTGCCCAGCACTGGCCACCACGGCTGATGGCGGCAAGGGGGCCTCTCCGCCGGCTCACTTAGCCTTCCTCATCGACGCCGGGCGCCGAGGGCGCCTCATCCTCGGAGAAGTAGTAGACCTCCACGCCCTCGCGGTCTCCCAGGGCGCGCTGCAGGAGTGCCAGCAGCGTCGGGGAGGCTCCCCGGCTCTTCAGGAAATCGATCGTCTCGCGGTCCACGTAGTAGTCGGTGTCTTCGAGGTCTTCCTCTACCAGTTGCTCGACCAGAAAGTCGAGGTCCTGATCGCTGATCGTCCCGATCTGCTCGTCGTTGTCCGCTCGGTAGATGGCAACCATGATCTGCGTCCCCCAATCGCTAGTGGAAACAGTGGTTCGCACCCGTGGTCGCAACTCCTCCCGGGGTGGCGTAGTTTGGCCCCCCCGAAGCCGGGGGGGCTTTGACGGCGACAAGGTTTGGCCCCCCCTACCCCCCCGAAGCCGGGGGGGCTTTCGGACCTCACTCCCCCCGATCTCGGGGGGCCCGGGGGCCAACACCCTACTCCCCCCGATCTCGGGGGGCCGGGGGGGCCACCACCGCCCTACTCCCCCCGTTCTCGGGGGGCTGGGGGGGCCAGCCGGGCCGGCCAGGCTCAGCGCTGGTAGCGGCCGACGGCGCGCAGCAGGATCGCGGCGCCCTCCATCCGCACCTCGGTGACCTGGAGGGCCAGCGGCAAGGCCGAGAGATCGACCACCGGGTTGATCGCCTCGGAAAGACGGCGCGCGGCCACCGCCGGGAGGGGAACCCCGGCGGCGCGCACCTCCGCCACCTCGTAGGCCACCCGCGGGCCGCGCGCCACCAGGCGCCCAGAGGTCTCCACCGTGGCCCCGGCCGGCACCGCGATCTGCCCCAACTCGGGGCGCGCCCGCACCCCGGCCGCGTCCGGTGGCTCGAGGCGCACGGCCACCGCGCTCAGCCCGGGGCGGGTATCGAGGTAGGTGCTGAGGTCGGTCGCCAGGAGGCGAGCGAACAGGTTGGCGCTCTCCACCGCTTCCAACTCGCGGCGGGCGGCGTTGTAGCGGACGCCACGAAGGGTGACCACCACCTGGTCGAGCACCGGCGCGCCTTCCGGCTGCACCCGGCGGCCGGTTACGGTAACGCGCTCGGCGCCGCGGGTGCCTTGCAGCCCCTCCACGTCGACCGCGTAGCTTTGCGCCGGACCCACCAGCCGGGGCAACTCCCGCTCGATGGTCTGCTCGACCTGCCGCTCGCCCGGCGAGCAGCCGGCCCCGATCACCGCCAGCAGCGCCGCCAGCGCAGCCCTCCGGGTGAACCGATTCCTCACGGTGGTGGTCCTTTCTGATCTCAGGGTCGGGTTAGCAGCGGCAGGGAGTTTCTTCCCGGGGCCGGGAGCGGCAAAACGACCCGGTTGCCGCGCGTGACGCAGGGAATGCGTTGTGCTATAATGCGCGCAAGAACGCGGCCGGTCCGGCCGACCCTGCCAGAGAGGATCCCATGGGTACTGCATACACACCCGGGCTGAAGGTCAGTCCAGACATCACGATCCGCAAGCTGCGGCGCCTGCCGCTGAAGGGGCAGGTGCTGGTGGGCCTAGGCGAGCGGGTGGCGCCGACGACCACGGTGGCGCGCACTGAACTACCCGGCAACGCGCAGGTGGTGCGGGCGGCGCAAATGCTCGGCGTCGAACCGCGCGACCTGGGCCCGATCCTGCGCAAGCAGGTGGGAGACCGCGTGGAGAAGGGAGACGTGATCGCCGAGGCACGCTCCTTCTTCGGCCTGCTGCGCAACACGCTGCAGTCGCCGGTCAGCGGCACGTTGGAGGCGATCTCCGACACCACCGGCAACATCACCGTGCGCGAGGCCCCCATCCCGGTGGAGGTGCCCGCTTACGTCGAGGGCGAAGTGGTGGAGGTGCTGCCGGAGGAAGGCGTGGTCGTCGAGGCGCGGGGCGCCTTCATCCAGGGGATCTTCGGCGTGGGGGGCGAGCGTCAGGGGAAGCTGCGCCTGGTCGTCTCCGGCCCTGAGCAGGTGCTCGACGAGGAGCGCGTGCCGGCCGAGTGTGCGGGCGAGATTCTGGTCGGCGGCTCGCTGGTCACTGGCGGGGCGCTGCGGCGGGCGGCGGCAGCGGGCGCGGTGGGCGTCGTCGCCGCCGGGATCATCGACCGCGAGCTGGTGGAGTTCCTTGGGCACGACATCGGGGTGGCGGTCACCGGTCACGAGGAGGTGCCGCTGACGGTCGTGATCACCGAGGGGTTTGGCGAGATCCGAATGGCACAGCGCACCTTCGATCTCCTGCGCGACCTGGAGGGGCAGCAGGCGTCGATCAACGGGGCCACCCAGATTCGCGCGGGGGTGATCCGGCCAGAGGTGATCGTGCCGCGCCGCCCCGCCGCCATGGAGAGCGCCGCGCCCGCCGACGGGCTGCTGGAAGTAGGCACCCGTATCCGCGTGATCCGCGAGCCATACTTCGGGCGCCTCGGCCGCGTGGCCGCGCTGCCGCCGGAGCCGCAGCCGATCCCCACCGGCACCCGCGTCCGGGTGCTGGATGCGGCGCTGGACGACGGCGAGCACGTCGTCGTGCCCCGCGCCAACGTGGAGATCATCCAGGAGTAGGGCGGGCGGTCACGCCTCGGCCGTGGCCTTGGGCGTCCAGCGCTGGGCGTCGCGCTCGCGGTATTTGGCCATCATCTGCTGGAACGCCTGGCTTAAGTCGATGCCCTGGGCGTTGGCGAGGCAGATCAAGATGAAGAGGATGTCGGCGATCTCCAGTGCCAGGTTGCCCTCCGGTTCTTCCGGCTTCTTCGGCTTCTGGCCCCAGCGGTGGTTGATCTCACGCGCCAGCTCGCCCACCTCCTCGGTGAGGCGCGCCAGCATCGAGAGCGGGTGCCAGTAACCTTCCTCGAACTGGCTCACCCAGCGGTCCACCGCCTCCTGCATCTCCTGCATCTCCATCCGCTCACTCTCCCTCGGCCAGCGCGGCGACGGCGGCGCGAATGCGCGCGGTGCCGTCGGCCAGGGCCTGGCGGCGATCCGCGGCCGCGGCCAGGTCGTCCAGGCGCAGCGGCGGGCCGAAGCGCACCCGCACCGGCCGGCGCGACCAGCGCGGCAGCATCGTGCCGTAGGGCATCACGCCATCGGTGCCCTCGATCCACACCGGCACCACCGGAACCCCGGCACGCAGCGCCAGCAGCGCCGTGCCGGGCTGGAACGCCTGCAACTGCCCCGTCTCGCTCTCCCGACCCTCCGGGAAGATCACCACCAACTCCCCGGCACGCAGCAGCTCCTCCGCCCGCCGCAGGGCGGCCCGGTCCACCGTCCCGCGCCGCACCGGGAAAGCGTGCAGCCTCGGCAGGATCCTGCCCAGCAGCGGCATCTGGTAAAGCTCTTCTTTCGCCATGAAGTAGACTGGGCGCGGCGCGGCAGCGCCAACTGCCGGGGGGTCGACGTTGCTGATGTGGTTGGGCGCCAGGATCGCCCCTCCCTGGCGGGGAACGTGCTCCCGGCCTTCCACCCGCAAGCGCCAAATCCCGTGGAAGGCCAGCCACAACGCGGCGTGGGCCAGGTGGTAACAACAGTCTGCAGCCATCCACACTCTCCAGGGAGAGGCTTCGTGCCCGGGGCAGGCGCCTCCTGCAGCGCCTTGCCGCGTGCGGGTCGGCATGGTATAATGAATCGTCAGTCTGCGGGCGCTTGGGTCCGGCCCGGAGGCGCTCGAGGAGCGGCCGCGCCGGTCGGCAGCCTGGATCAGCCGGCGACGCGGCGCGGCAGGAACTCTGCAATGGAGAGCAATCAGCAACGGCGAGTCGCTCAGGTGCTCTGGCGCGCGGCGGTCAGGCCGATGAACCTCCTGCTGCTGCTTCTTTCCACGTTCCTGCTCCTCGATCCACGGGCGCGGGCCTATGGGGCGCTGGGCCTGCTCCTCTACGTGGCCGCCGTCTACGCCACCGCCTGGCAGGCCGCGCGCGCGCCGCGCCAGGAGCGCGCTGCCGCCGCGGAGGGTGCCGGGCAAGAGGATGCCGCCGCGCCACTGGAACCGTGCTACCAACAGTCGGTGAGGGTAGCAGAGGCGGCACGGCGCCGCCTGCGGGCCGCCGTGGAGAGCGCCGGCGAGGCGCGGGCCCGGGTGCTGACGCCGATTGCAACCCAGGCCGACCAGGTCGTCGCCCACCTGGAAGGGTTGGTGACGCGGGCGCAGCAGTTGCGCGTGTTTCTGGGCCGGGGGAATCGGGAACACTGGGTGCAGGAGTTGGCCGCGCTGGACGAGCGGATCGCCGCCTGCACCGATGAGTTCACCCGCGAGCAGTACCGGCAGGCCCGCCGCGCCCGTGAAGAGCAACTGCGCAGCTTCGACGACCTGGCTTTGTGCCTCGGACGGGTGGAGGCCCAGATCACGAACGTGCTGTCGAGCCTCGAAGCGGCCGAAGCCAAGGTGATGCGGCTGCAAGCGGCCGATCTGCACCCGCCCGGCCCGGTTGCCGATACGGTGACCCGCAGCCTGCAAGAGTTGTCATTGGAAATGACGGGCTTCCAGGAGAGCATCGATGCGACCATCGCCATTCGCATGCGCCAGTAGGTGCCGGTGGACCGGGTGGGGCGTTCTCGCCGTGCTGTTGCTTGCCTCGGCACGCGCCGGACTGGCCGCGCCCGCGGCCGATCCCGAGGCGACGGCGACGGCGATCCTGGACCGGGTGGTGGACGACCTGTGGGAGAGTTCGGATCACTTCTGGCACCGGGGCGATTACGAGACGACCTCGCGCATCAACCGCCTGGTGGTGCGGCTGGACCCGCAGTTCACGGAATGCCTGAACACGCTGGCGTGGCTGCTGCGCCAGGGTCTCGACCGGCCAAAGGAGGCCGTGGCGCTCTACCACCGCGGCATGCGCGACAACCCCGACCATTACGAGAGCTTCTTTGACCTGGGGATGCTCTACTTCGACGGCAAGCAGTACGCCCTCGCCGCGCACTACTTCCGCGAGGCTACCCAGCGCAAAGCACCCCAGACCGCCTATCACATGCTCGCACACGCCTACGAGAAGCTGGGTCGCACGGAGGATGCGAAGCAGAGCTGGCGCACTGCCCTGGAGAAGTTCCCCAACGACGCGGCGGCCCGCAAAAACCTCGAACGGCTGGAGAAGACGGAGTGAGAGTAGAAGACCTCGGCATGTTCCGGTTCCTGCACGAGGTGCTGAACCGGGTCAACGTGGCCTATGTGGCGACCTACCCTCCGGCCGAGTGTGGGATCGCTACCTTCACGCGCGATCTGGTGACGGCCATCCAGAAGTTCACGCCGTTCTCGGAGCCGCGGGTGGTGGCGATCAACGAGGAAGGGCACATCCTGCGCTACGACACCCGCTACGTCCGGCACACCATCTCCAAGCAGGATAAGGAGAGCTACCAGGAGGCGGCGGACTACCTCAACGCGCAGCCGGTAGACGTGGTGAGCGTGCAGCACGAGTTCGGGATCTTCGGCGGCCCGGAAGGCGAGTACCTGATCGACTTCCTGGCGGCGATCCGCAAGCCGATCGTCACCACGCTGCACACGGTGGTGCTGAAGCCGTGGGGCACGATGCGCGCGGGGGTGGAAGCAATCTTCAAGTACTCAGACACCGTGGTGGCGATGCTCGACAGCGCCCGCGACATCCTGGCGGAGGTGTACCAAGTGGACACCTCGAAGCTGCGGATCATCCCGCACGGGGTGCCCAACGTGCCGCGCCTGCCGATCGAGACGGCGAAGAAGGGGCTGGGCCTGCAGGGCCGACGGGTGATCTCCACCTTCGGCCTGGTGAGCCGCGGCAAGGGCCTGGAGTACGCGATCCAGGCGATGCCTGCCGTCGTGGAACGCTTCCCGGATGCCCTCTACCTCATCCTGGGAGAGACGCACCCCTCCGTGCGCCGGAGCGAGGGCGAGGTGTACCGCAACGAGCTGGACGAGTGGGTACGCACGCTGGGCCTGCGCCGCCACGTGCGCTTCGACAACCGCTACCTCACCCTCGAGGAGCTGGTGAACTACCTGAGTGCCACCGATGTCTACGTGACGCCCTACGTCAACCCGGACCAGATCGTCAGTGGCACCCTAGCCTACGCCATCGGCTGCGGGCGCGCCATCGTCTCCACCCCCTACCTCTACGCGCAGTCGGTGCTTTCCGAGAACCGGGGCGTGCTGGCCCAGTTCGGCGATCCGGCGAGCATCGCCCAGGGGATCCTGCGCATCCTCGGTGACGACAAGTACCGCGGCTGCCTCGAGGACAACTGCTACCAGTGGGGCCGCCGGACGACGTGGCACAACGTCGCCATCGAGTACCTCGATGCTTTCCACGGAGTGATGAGCGGCCGGAGGAGCGCTGGGTGACCCAGGGCCGCCGCCATCCCCCGCTCGATCTGGGCTACCTTCGGCTCCTGACGGATGATACCGGGGTCATCCAGCACGCCCTCTACGGGGTGCCGAACCTCCCGACCGGCTACACCACCGACGACAACGCGCGGGCGCTGCTGGTGGCCGTGCAGGAGTACGAACGCTCGCGCTCGCGTCAGGCGCTGCACCTGGCGGCGCAGTACCTGGCGTTCCTCTACCACGCGCTGACCCCGGACAACTTCTTCCACAACCTGATGTCGTACGACCGGCGCTGGATCGACGCCCGGGGGTCGGAGGATTCCCACGGGCGGGCGCTGTGGGCGACGGGGTATGTGACCAGCGCCGACGTGCCAGAGGGGCTGCGCCGCGCCTCCCGCCAGGTGTTCGAGGATGCCCTGCCGTGGGCACGCCGGCTGCGCAGCCTGCGCGCCATCGCCTTCAGCTTGCTGGGGGTCTACTACTACAGCAAAGGCAACCCCAACCGGGAGCTGATCGCCGGCCTGCCGGAGCGCCTGGCGGCGCAGCTCACCTCCGCCTTCCAGCGGCACCGGGGCGAGGAGTGGGAGTGGTTCGAGAACTCGCTGACCTACTCGAACGCGATGCTTCCCCACGCGCTGCTGCTGGCGCACGAACTCACCGGCGACAGCCACTGCCGTGCCGTGGCGACCACCACCCTGCAGTTCCTCACCGAGGTAATGGTGGTTGACGAGGTGCTCCATCCGGTCGGCTGCCACGGCTGGTACCCCCGCGGCGGGGTGCGCGCATGGTTCGACCAGCAGCCGGTGGACGTGATGGGCATCCTGCTGGCCTACCTCAGCGCCTGGCGAGTGCTCAACGACGACCGCTACCGCGACCTGGCCGTCCTCGCCTTCGATTGGTTCTACGGGCGCAACGCCCTGGGCCTGATGATGGTGAACGAAGACTCTGGCGCCTGCTACGACGGCCTGACGCCCGACGGCGTCAACGGCAACCAGGGCGCCGAGTCGCAGGCGGCCTACCTGCTGTCTTACCTGGCGATGGCGCGCGCTGGCCTCGTCTCGCCCCCGGACTAGAGCGGCGCGGCCAACCACCCACGGCGCTGCGCCTCCCCGCGCTCACTGGAAGGTGCGGATCGCCATCACCACTTTGCCCAAGATTGTCACGTCGGTGCAGAGGATCGGCTCCATGGTGGGGTTCTCGGGCTGGAGGCGCACCCGGTCCCGCTCGCGGTAAAACGTCTTCACGGTGGCTTCCTCACCGAGGAGCGCGACCACGATCTCGCCGTTGTCCACCGTCTGCTGCTGGCGGACGACGACATAGTCGCCGTCGTGGATGCCGCGCCCGATCATGCTCTCGCCGCGGACGCGGAGCATGAACAGTTGGCCATCACCGACGAACTCCTGGGGCAGCGGCACGTTGGCCTCGATGTTCTCGTGGGCGAGGATCGGCTGGCCGGCGGTGATCGCCCCGACCAGCGGCACGTCCACGGTGCGGCCAATCGGGATCGTCGGATCGGGGAAGTCGAGGATCTCGATGGTGCGGGAGCGGGTGGGATCGCGGCGGATAAAGCCCTTGCGTTCGAGGGCGTTGAGGTGCTTCTGGACGGTGCAGCTCGAGCTAAGGCCCACCGCCTGGCCGATCTCGCGCACAGTGGGCGGGTAGCCCCGGGCGCGCTGCCGGTCATAGATAGCCTGCAGGATCTGGCGTTGGCGCTCGGTGAGCTCTTTCATACAGCGGTACCTCCTCGGGGGGCGGCTGCTCGGGGAGACAGCCCTCCCTCTCTCGCGTTATTCTACCACATCTGGCGCCAGAAGGCAAACCGCTGTTTGGAATGCGCCTGTTTGCTTGGTGTCTGTGTCTGCCAGTCTGCCGCCTGGGCAGCGGGGGGCGGGGTCACCCGGCGCGCGGCGCTTGAGTCGTGCTTTACACGTGGCGGGGATCATGCTATAATGAAAGCGAAAGCCTGTTGGACCAAGCCCAACCGGCTTACAACTGAATAGTGTTCCAGCCGGCCGAATCCCCGAAAGGGGGAACGGGGGACCCGTTTTACTGGGGCGCACCCTGCGGTTGCAGGGCGGGTACTCTTCGCCCGAGCCCGACAGCTAACCTCGTAGGCATCACGGAGAGACCGGCGTGCAGTAGCTCGCCACGTGCTGCGTTCGGCCACGGTAGCGGTTTGCCGTGGCTTTTTGCGTTCTGGACCTCGGTTCGCCATTCACCAGAACGTCCGGTACCTCCGATGCCCGGCCCGGCTATTGTCGGGCCGTTGTTGTTGGTTAGCCACCACGCGCCCAGCGACACTGTGGTAGAGGAGGTACCGGAGATGCAGACGATTACCGTGTTGCACCCACCTCAAGGCGTCATGCCGCGGCAGGGAGGGCTTGCCTGGAACCAGCCCTGCCGGCCCGGCAGCGGGCGCTGCCTCATTGTCCCCGGCGATTCGCCGATGGTGCCGCTGACGGAACGGAGCCATAGCCTGTGACCTCCCCACGGCGCGAGTGGAATAACACTGCCTCCCCGGCAAGCCTGCCGGCCGAAATCTTCGACCGCGGCAGCCTGCGCGTGCTGCCAGGCCACGACGAGTCGCAGCCGGAGCGCGCGGGGCGGGACCGGCCCGTCTTTTGCATCCTGGGCGCCGGTCATGGGGGTACGGCCATGGCCGCCCACCTCTCGCTGATGGGCTTCCCCGTCCGCCTCTACAACCGTAGCCCGGAGCGGATCATGCCGATCCAGCTTCAGGGCTCCATCGAGCTGATAGCCCCCGACCTGGGCGACGTGCCAGAAGGCTTCGCCGCGGTGCAGTTGGCCACCACCGACGCCGAGGAAGCAGTCACCGGCGCCGACATCCTGATGGTCTGCACCCCCGCCAACGCCCATCGCTTCCTGGCCGAGCGGTGCGCGCGCCACCTGACCGACGGGCAGGTGGTGGTGCTGAACCCCGGGCGCACCGGCGGCGCGCTGGAGTTCGCGCACGTGCTGCGCCAGTCCGGCTTGAAGGCGGACGTGGTCGTCGCCGAGGCGCAAACGTTCATCTACGCGGCGCGGATGATGAACCCGGCTCAGGTGCGCATCTTCCGGGTGAAAAACAGCATCCCGGTGGCCGCCCTGCCCGCCTACCGCACGCCGGAGGTGGTGCGACGCCTGCGCGTGGCCTTCCCCCAGTTCGTGCCCGGCGACAACGTGATGAAGACGAGCATGGACAACATCGGGGCGATCTTCCACCCCGCCGTCACCGTGCTCAACTCGGCGCGCATCGAGTCGACCCGGGGCGACTTTGAGTACTACCTGGAGGGGATCACCCCCTCGGTGGCGCGCGTGCTGGAACGGGTGGATGCCGAGCGGGTCGCCGTCGGGGAGGCGATGGGGTTCCAGTGCCTGACGGCGCGGCAGTGGCTCTACATGGCCTACGACGCCGCCGGCAGCACGCTTTACGACGCAATCAACGCCAACCCGGGCTATGCCGGGATCAAGGCGCCACGCACCCTCGACACGCGCTACCTCTCCGAGGATGTGCCGATGAGCCTGGTGCCCATCGCCTCCCTGGGTGAGCTGCTCGGCGTGCCGACGGAGGCGATCCGGCACATCATCGGACTGGCGTCGTTGCTGCACCAGCGCGACTACTGGGCCGAGGGCCGCACCGTCGAGCGACTGGGCCTGGCCGGGATGAGTGTCAAGGAGATCCGGCGCTTCGTCCTCGAAGGCGAAGGCGCCGCGCTGGAGGTCGCCCTGGAAGGGAGGCGGTGAGGTGGCGACGCGCGGCAAGGTGGTGGCGGGCGCCCGCGGCAACTGCGTTCACGTTGCCGGAGCCGCCAACTTCCTCGCCCTGGCCGAGCAGGTGGGCTACGAGCCGGTCTTCCTCGGCCCGGCCGTCGCGGTCGACCGCTTCGTGGCCGCGGTGGCGGAGCACGACCCGGAGATCGTCGGCATCGGCTACCGCCTCACCCCGGAGGTGCTCCCTGGCCTGCTGGCGGAGCTGCGCGCCGCCCTGGCGGAGCGGGATCTGCTGCGGGGCCGGCGCTACGTCTTCGGCGGCACCCCGCCCACCGCGGCGGCAGCCACCGCCGCCGGCTGGTTCGAGCGTGCCTTCACTGGGTTCGAGACCACCGAGGAAGTGATCGCCTTCCTGCGCGGCGAGGAGCTGGCCGATAGCGACGAACACTACGGCGCCACGCAGCTCGAGCGCCTCCGCGCCAAGGCGCCCTACCCCCTCCTGCGCCACCACTTCGGCCTGCCCACCCTGGAGGAGACGCTGGCCGGCGTGCGCCAGATCGCCCTCTCGAAGCTGGTAGACGTGATCTCGCTGGCGCCGGACCAGAACGCCCAGGAGTGCTTCTTCCGCCCGGAAGAGATGGACCCGGCGCTGGATGGGGCCGGGGGGGTGCCGATCCGCACCGCGGATGACCTGCGGCGCCTCTACCAGGCGAGCCGCTGCGGCAACCACCCGCTGCTGCGGATCTACAGCGGCACGCGCGACCTGGTGCGGTGGGCCGAGCTGGCGCACGAGACCATCCACAACGCCTGGGGAGCAATCCCCCTCTGCTGGTACAGCGAGCTAGACGGACGCTCGCGCCGCGGCGTCGCCGAGGCGATCGCCGAGAACCAGGCCGCTATGCGCTGGCACGCCGAGCACGGCGTGCCGGTGGAGGTGAACGAGTCGCACCACTGGAGCCTGCGCGAGGCGCACGACGCCGTGGCGGTTGCCATGGCCTACCTGGCCGCCTACAACGCGCGCCAGATGGGGGTGCGCCACTACATCGCGCAGTACATGTTCAACACCCCGGCCGGTACCTACGCCACCATGGACCTGGCAAAGATGCTGGCCAAGGCAGAGCTAATCGAGAGCCTGCACAACGAGCAGTTCACCACCTTCCGGCAGGTGCGTGCCGGGCTGCTGCACTTCGCTCCGGACCTGGAGCTGGCCAAGGGGCAGCTTGCCGCCTCCACGATGCTGGCGCTGGCGCTAAAGCCCCACATCATTCACGTGGTCGGCTTCACCGAGGGAGACCACGCTGCCCGGCCGGCGGAGGTGATCGAGAGCTGCAAGATCGTGCGCGGCGTGCTGAAGAACTGCCTCTTCGGGTTGCCCGATATGGCGGCAGACCCCCGGGTGCAGCAACGCAAGGAGCAGTTGGTCGCCGACGCCCGCCGGATCATCGCCGGCATCGGCACCCTGGGAGACGGGCGGGCCGATCCCCTGGCCGATCCGGAAACGCTTTCGCTGGCGGTGCGCACCGGGCTGGTGGACGCGCCGCAGCTTCGCGGCAACCCGGCAGCCGCCGGCCTCACCTGCACGCGCACCATCGAGGGCGCTGTTTATGCCATCGACCCGGAGACGCGGCAGATCCTGCCCGAGGCCGAGCGCATCCGGCGCCTGCTGCCAGCAGCCGCCCACGCCGCCCGAGACCTGCCGCCGGAGGGAACCTGGCCATGAGCCAAACGGGAGGGCCGACCGCGGCCGCTCCCCATGTCAGAAAGGACGTAACGGTGCAAACCGATCGCCACGCGTTGAACATCGAGGTTTCCGAACCTGAGGGAGGAACCTGCCTGGTGCGCTGCGCGGGCGCCATTGATATTGAGAACGCCCCCCAGTTCCGGGAAACGCTGGACCGGGCGCTGCAGCCCGACAAGCGCCGCCTGATCCTCGACCTGCGCGGCGTCACCTTCATGGATAGCGCCGGCGTCGGGGTGATCGTCGGCATTCGCGACCGCCTGCAGCGCGGAGTGCAGATGCTGCTGCGGACGCACGATACCCGCACCCGAACGCTGCTCGAGATCGCCGGGTTGGGCCGGCCAAGCTGCCCCGGCGCCGGAACCCCGGCGCCTGCCTGATCGCTTTCGCGAACGAGGGGGCTGGCGTCGGCAAGCCGGCCCGGCTCCCTCAATGGAGAGAAGAGCATGTGCGATCTGGATCAGAAGCTGGAGTGCCCCTGCTGCGAGGGGAAGGGAGAGCGCGCCTTCCAGTGCGTGGCCTGCGGCGGCAGCGGCGAGGTGCGCCGCGATGCCCACGAGGTGGATGACGCCTGCTACGCCCTGTGGGAAGGAAGCTGGTGCTCGCCGTCGCCGCGGCGGCCAGCGGCCCCGGAGCGCTGCCAGGTCTGCGCCGGCCGCGGCTACCGGTGGGAACCGTGCCGCACCTGTGCCGGCAGCGGGCTGCTGCCCCGGGCCGAGGCGGAGGAGATCCTCCTGCAGCAGGAGGCGGCACGGCGCCATTTGGCGCAGAAAGCCCAGCGCCACGCGGTGGCGGAGGCGGAGCTGCGCGCCCGGGCCCTGCGCGTCTGGGAGCAAGAGATGAAGCGCCTCCAGGCCGAGGAAGCCCAACAGGCCCCCGCCGGCTGGCGCGGCTGGCTCCTCGAGTTCTTCACCCGCAGCGGCGTGCAGCCGGGCCGGCAGTCCACCGCCGGGCAGGAGGCGCCCCGCTCCTAAGCGGCCACCACCGCGCCGTGGTGGCTCGCCGGCCTCACCGCGCCCGCCTGGCGTCGTCGAAGCTGGCGAGGTAGCCGCTCGCCACTGTGCGCGCCAAGGCGATGCCGCAGCCATCCACCGTTGGCCCTCGACACGCGATGGCTTCTACCGGTGGATTCGGTCGATCAACGTGCGCCACTGCCCGGCAAGCTCTTCGCTGGGGTTCACCGGGCGCAGGCTGGTGGCAAGCTTCAGCAGTGCAAGCCGGGCCTCATCGCGCGTCGTTTCCTCGTCGCCGTAGAACAAGCTGATCTCCGTGTGCTCCGCCACCCACCGGAGTACAAAGCGCCTGAGGTAGTAGCTCTTGGCCTCTGGACCAGAGGGCGTTTGATTCCCGGGTTGGGGATCCCACTGATCGGCGAAATAGCCGCGCGCTTTCTGGAGCTCCAGCGTCTCGACATCGCGGAAATTAGCCCGCATGTCATGCCGCATCCTCGCCCCTTCATCAGCCGCGGGATCCACTGGCCCTTCCTGCAAGCACCACGACCTCCATGGAGGGGCCGGAGAATCCCGATCGATCACAGTGAAGGTAGGAAACCAGCAATCCGGCTTGCCTCTCTCGGGGCGAAGCAGTACGCCGTCTGCGTTGGTTGGGGCAGGCCACCCTCGCGGATTCCCGGCGACGCTCTCATCACGGCGAGTGGCAGGATGGTCAGGGCGGCGGGCGGCCCATCCCGCGCATGCCTCTCGCGGGATGGCCACTACCCTGAACAAACAACCGGCGGCATTATAGCGCCGCGCACAAGACGCGTCCACCGTCGCACCGCGAGTGCTCCGGCCGCGCTTCGGGCACTCCAGCCCGCGTGGAGCAGCGCCATCCAGGGGAGGTGCCTACCCGCTCAACCGGTGCGGCCGGCAGCGAGGGCGCCTGCCCATGGCGGGAGCGCCTCACCGGCGGCGGCCGGCGTGGTGGCGTGCCCACTCGTCCGCGGCGATACAGGCTCCCAGCCAGGCCGCCCCGGCGACGAAGCCCGCCGCCACGTCGGAGGGCCAGTGGACACCCAGGTAGACGCGGCTGAAGCCGACGGCCAGGGCGAGGAGGACGCAGGCGGCCGCCGCGACGGCGCGCAGCCACGCCGGCCAGGGAGAACGCGCCGCCAGGTAGGCCAGAAACCCATAGAAGCAAAGCGCGAGCATGGCGTGCCCGCTGGGGAAGGCATACCCTGCGGCGGTCACCTCCGGGGCAACCGGGCGCGGGCGTTGGAAAAGCACCTTCAGCAGCAGGTTCAGCAGGCCCCCTCCGGCGAGCACCACCAGCAGCAGGAGCGCCGCTAGCCGGTCGCCCCGCACCAGCCGCGGCACCGCGGCCAACCCCGCCAGAATGAGCAGCACCCAAGGGCTGCCCAGCGCCGAGAGGCCCACCATCACGCGGGTCAGCGCTGGCTGGCGCAGCGGGCGCACGGCACCCAGCACCACCTGCTCCGCCACGCGCGTCGAGGGCTCGGGGAGTTGGGTGGCGATCACGGCAAAGAGGAGCAGGCCGACCGTGGCCAGCAGCAGGCCAGCAGCCAGCACCACCCATGGCTGCCCACGCTGCCACAGCGCCCCAACCTGCTGCCCGGCCGCCGCACGCATCGCTGTTCCCCCAGGCGCCGGCCCGCGCGGGCGCGGCGCCGCCCCAGCCGCCGCCCTCGCCTGGATCTCGCAGGAACGCGGCGCGCGCCGCCGAATCAGGAGAGTGGCACGGCCGCCCAGGAAGGGAAACCATGCTCCTGCATCGGCTACTCAGCGCAGCCATCGGCATCCCGCTCGGACTCCTCATCGTTTGGCGAGGGGGGCTGCCGCTGGTCGCCTTGGTAACGCTGCTGGCGGTACTGGGGTTCCAGGAGTACCACGCCACACTGCGGCGGCGGCAGGTGGAAGCCCTGCGCGAGGTGGGCTTCCCGGCCATCGTCGCGCTCATCCTCGGCGCCGCCCTCCTCGAAGGCAGCGACCTGCTCTTCTACCTGCAGGCGGTCCTCTTCATCGTGGTCGTGGCAAGCCTGACATTCCACATCTTCGCCACCGTTGAAGGCTCCCGGGTGGCCAGCGCCGCCGCCACCACGCTGGGAGTGGTCTACATCGGCTTCCTCTTCAGCTTCAGCGTCCTGGTGCGCCAACTGCAAGGCCCCACGCCCGAGGGGGCCCTCCCCTTTGGCCTGCGCCTCTTTCTGCTGTCCTGGCTGACCACCATCGCCGCGGACACGTTCGCCTACGTGGTCGGCAAGACGTTGGGGCACCACCCGCTCTGCCCGGCGATCAGCCCCGGCAAGACGGTGGAAGGAGCTGTCGGGGGGCTGCTGGGAGCTCTGTCGGTGGCGGCGCTGCTCGGCACCTGGTTCAACTTCGTCCTCTGGCACGCGGTGACGCTCGGGGCGCTGGTGGCCCTCGTGGGCCTGATTGGCGACCTGAGCAAGTCCGTCATCAAGCGGGACATCGGGGTCAAGGACTTCGGTACCCTGATCCCCGGGCACGGCGGCGTGCTGGACCGCTTCGACAGCCTGCTGGTGAACATGCCGGTGGCCTACTTCTTCGCGCTGGCCTTCATGCGGTAGCCACGCCCTCTCACCAACGGACGTGAACGAGCCGGCAGGAGCAGCCCGGCGCGCGCTCACCCTCGCGGCCGCCCTCCCCGGCTACTCGGAGATCAGCCGCAGGGTGCTCCAGTAGCCTGCTTCCCACGCCCAGCCGTTCGGCGCGTTCTCCAGGCGCAGGCGCACCGTCTTGCCGGCGTAGGCGCTCAGGTCGAAGGTGAGCGTCTGCCACTGCGCCTTCCCCTCCACCGGCCCAATCGTCCGCGTGCCAATCCGCTCTTGATCCACGAAGACGCGCAGCTCCCAGTCGGCATCGCGGTAGTCGTGCGCGGCCACGGTGACCTCCAGCCGGTGCTTCTGGCCAGCAGGCAGCGTCACCTCGCGCTCCAGGACGGCGGCGGTGTTCTGGTCGAGCGGATGGGTGCAGAGGACGTTGGCGCGGCCGAGGTACTCGGCGCGCAGGCCGGGGCTCATGTCGGGGCCCAGGAACTTCACCGTCCAGTCGGGGTTCCACTCCGCGAAGCGGATGGCGACGAGCTTCTCCAGGCTAGCACGCACGCGCGGGGAGGGCGACGCCCCCAGGTCGTTGAGGGTGCGCTGCAGGCGCGCGCGCACCGAGTCCGGCTGCTTCTCCACGTGCGACAGGGC
>JAAZEB010000243.1 GCA_012512505.1 Armatimonadota bacterium
AGGGCGCACCGGCCCGTGCCCTTGGGAGCGAAGCCAGGGGCCCGTCTCCCCGGCAACGCAGATGCCTCCAGCAGTGACTGTGCTACCCCTGGGAAGAGATCCTTCGCTTCGCTCAGGATGACAGATTCTGGCGCCTGCCTAGGAACCGTTGGCGCAGCAAGGTTCATTCCCTGTACACGTCCGACGCAACCCGTAACGCGATCACTGGTGCATGGCCACAGTGCATGCGTTGCATGCTGCTCTACAGGAAGAGCGCCGAGAGCAGGCCGGCGGCGAGCACCACCCAGATGATGTCCACCTTTCGGCGCAGCGCGGTGAAGGCGGCGATCCCGATGAGGGCGGCGGCGAGGCTCCAGGAGACATCGAAACTGAAGCGCACGGTGGTGGCCGCCAGCAGGCCGACGAACGCGAGGAGCGCGCCCCGCATCGCGCGGCGGAAGAGAGCCCAGGTCTGCAGTCGGTCGAACACCGGCAGCACCAGCGCCAAGATCCCGAAGGAGGGCGCGAAAACGCCAATCGTCGCGACCGTTGCCCCCAGGAAACCCTTCACCAGATAGCCCACGAACGTGGCGGTGATGGCGAGCGGGCCGGGCGTCACCTGGCCGAGCGCCATTCCATCGAGGAAGGTGCGGGCGTCCATCCAGCCGTGGACATTTACCACCTCATGGTGCATCAGTGGCGCCGAGGCGAACCCGCCGCCGAAGGCAAACAGATCCACTCGCAGCATGGCGGTGGTCAACGCGAAGAGGTCGGAGTCGAGCCCGTAGAGCGCGGCGATGGCTACGGCGCCGAGCGCCACCAGCAGCAGCGCGGGACGGATAGCCCGCCAGGGGTCGGCGGCGCCCGGCCCCGCGCCGCTGCCCTCCTCTTTGAGGAGCAGGCAGCCCAGGACGCCGCAGATCACGATCACCGCGATCGGGTTCATTTTCAGCGGCGGGGCGAGAGCGACCGCCGCCAGCGCGGCGATCACCCCGTCTGGCACGCGCTTGATTGAGGAGCGCCCGAAGTCCACCGTGGCGTTTGCCACGATGGCGACCACCACCACGCGCAGCCCCGCGAAGAGGGAGGTCGTTACTGGTAGCTCGCGGGTGTGCAGGTAGATCGCGGTGAGGACAAGCATCAGGAGGAAAGCGGGCAGCCCGAAGCCGATGTAGGCCGCCAGGCCGCCGAGGATGCCGCGCACGCGCAGGCCTACGTAGGCCGCCGCCTGCATCGCGGTGGCTCCCGGGATCGTCTGGCATAAGACGACGCCGGCGCGGAAGCTCTGCTCGTCCAGCCACGCCTTGCGCCCGACCGCCAGTTCCTTGATGTAGGGGACCATCGCCGGTCCGCCGAACCCGGTGAAACCCAGGCGCACGAAGGGCAGAAAGATCGCCAGGAGGGAAACGCGGCCGGTGCCGTCCTTGACCATCGCCTATCCCGCCGCCCCAGCCACCACTTCAACCGGCACCTCGCCCAGCGAAGTGAGCGTCGCGTGGACCGGGCAGTTCGCCACGGCGCGCTGCAACGCCTCCGCCTGTGGCCCGGCCGCCACGTTCGGCGCATGCACCCGCACCCGCAGGTTCGTCAGCCGGATCGGATTGTCGGCGCGCTCGAACTGGACTTCTACCGCTAGCCCCTCGGCGTCGAGGCCCGCCCGGGCACAGTAGAACGCCGCCGACGCGGTGACGCACGACCCCAACGCCGCCAGCAGCAGCTCCAGACCGGTGGGGCCACGCCCTTTGCCTCCTACTGCTGCCGGCACGTCTGCCACCAGCCGGCCACTTCCAAGCTCGGTCTCACACAGCAGATCACCAACGTAGCGCGTCGTCACCTTGGGCATCGCGTGCAGGTCCTTTCGCCTCCTGGGGAACGGCGATTCGCGGGCGCCGTGGCGCCAGCCAAACCAGCGCCACGGCGCGGAAATGGGCCTTCGCCGTCACTGAGTTCGGGAGCGGCCCGGGCCTCACCTGCCGGGGCAGGCAGGCTTACGGATTGCCGGTGGCCAGCTCCAGGTTGTCGAGGTAGAAGGCGGTCTTCTCGTTGGCGCTGCTGCTGAAGCCGAGCCAGGTCAGCGTCTTCCAGTCTGGGCTTACGTTCGGCAGGTTGGGGAAGCGTTGCGGCGGCTGGCCTGGGAGGGTGACCACCAGCTCCCAGGTGCCGGCCGACTGCGCGCCCAGGCCGGCGGAGACCTCGACGTGGACCCACTGGTCGGCGGGCAGATCGATCAGGTCTTGGCCGCCCACCTGCAGCTTGCCGTCCCGCACCCAGAAGCTCGGGCCGACCCGGTAAGGGTCGCTGCTGTCGCGCCACTCGTGGTACATCACCACGCCTGCTTCCACGCGCAGGTCGAAGGCACAGCGCGACACTCCCTCCTGGTGGTTGGGCGTCCAGTAGAGGTGCGGGTTGTACTCGAACTGCAGGCCGGGCGCGTCTTCCACCTTCAGGCAGCGCTGCCCCTCGGCGGCGACCTCGTCCGTCACCGCGATCCGGTCGCCCTTGTTCTCGGTGTGAACCCGGGCGTCGGCGGGTGCCCCGCCGACGGGGGTGGTCTCAAAGCCATCGCGGAGGGTCAGCGGCGGCTCGGGCGGGGGCGGGGGCGCGAACTCCACCGG
>JAAZEB010000244.1 GCA_012512505.1 Armatimonadota bacterium
GCGTGGATGAGAAGGTGATCGCCTTCGACGAGGCGGGGCAGCGGCGGTGGACCTTCGTCTCCGAGATGGACCCGGAGGTGTTCCGCGCCGCCAAGCAGTACTGGTTCAAGTCGGCCCCCGGCCACGAGGGGATCCACGGGCTGTACACCGGCACCCTGATCGAGGGCGGCACGCAGCTTTTCGTCGGCAGCGCCTGCACGCTGGAGATCCTGGATGGCGACGGCCGGCTGGTGAAGCGGCTGCCGGTCTTCTGGGGCACCGGCGCCGTCTTCGCCATTGTGCCGGGGCCAGACAACACCCGCAACCTGCTGATCGGGCGCAGCATCACCGACGGCGC
Organism: Armatimonadota bacterium; assembly: GCA_012512505.1. Lineage (GTDB taxonomy): Bacteria > Armatimonadota > JAAZEB01 > JAAZEB01 > JAAZEB01 > JAAZEB01. Next base: position 338 of record JAAZEB010000244.1, read on the forward strand.
GCACCTGGCAATCGTCAACAGCAAGACGCTGACGGTCGTGGGCAGCGGCTATCACGGGGTGCCAACCGGCGCCACCTACGTCGGCGGCTGGGCGAGCATGAGCCGCGACCACCTCTTCTACGAGGACCTGGACGGCGATGGCGTGCGGGAGGTGGCTAGCGAGATCAACGGCACCTGGAACCGGATCAGCGTGTGGCGGGCGGATGGCACGCCGCTCTACAACGCCAGCTTTGGTCCGGGCGACTCGATCCCGGCGAAGAACCTGCGCGACGTGGATATTGCCGACCTGGACGGCGACGGCAAGAAGGAGATCCTCACTGCCACCGCCGGCGGATTGGTGGTGGCGCTGGACCACCAGTGCCGCAAGGTGTGGGCGCGGCGCCTGCCCAGCCCGCCAACGGTGCTGCAGGCGGTGGCGACGCCGGCCGGCGCCCGGGTGGTGGCCGGCTGCCAGGATGGGAGCGTGGTGGTGCTGGACGGGCAGGGGCTGCCGATTCAGCGCGACGCCGTTTCCGGGGCGCCGACGCGCATCACTGCCCTCGAGGGGAGCCTGGTAGTCCTGGCGACGGAGCGGGGCGAAGTGAAGGCGTTCCGGCTGCCATAGCCGTGGGGAAGCGGTGGTTGGCCCCCCTGGCCCCCCGAGATCGGGGGGAACTGTCTCAGCGGCGAGGGAGTGCCCCCCCAGGATTGGGGGGGAAGGGGGGGCCGGCCGGCTGCCAGGTAAACAACGAGTCGATCACGAAAAGGATGGCAACAAACCAGCCATGGTGGCGGCCGCCCTGGGAAGGGTGTCTGTACGCGGGCCCCCGGAGCGGCAAGTTCACCATCGGCGATTGGTGGCAGCAGAGTGCGAAAGGTAAACTCGGTGAGCTACGGTGAGATCCCCGACCGCCGGCACACACCGCCTGTCGCGCGTGGCGGCAGAACGGGCGGACGCCTGAGAGCCCGGGGCGTGGTGGCGCTGGCAGTAGCGAGCGCGTGGTGGTTGGTGGGCGCTGTGGCGGGAGGGGAGCTTCTCATGGCACAGGGGGAAGGCAAGGGAGGGGATCCCCTCCGGGTGTGGGTCGAGAGCAGTATGGTTCGGGTGCTGCCCGGTGACCCGGCACCGCCGGAGCGGGTGCGGCCAACGGCTCGACTGACGCTGGCGAAGGGGGAGTACGAGAGCTTCCAGGTGCTGCTGCGCCCCGGTGCCGGCCGGCCGCTGGAGAACGTGCGCCTGGAGGTGAACGACCTGATCTGCCACACCAAAGGCTCGCGCCTGCGGCGGGAGCAGATCGAGTGGCACCAGGTCGGCTTCGTGCGTGTCCACGAGACGGAGCAGAAGGGGCCGGCGCCGATCCCCTGGCTGGAGCCGGGCTGGTATCCCGACCCGCTGCTGCCGGTGGAGCAGTTCCGGGTGGAGCCGGAGTTTACCCAGTCGGTGTGGGTGACGGTTCACGCGCCGCGCGGCCTGCCGGCCGGCACCTACACCGGGGCGATCACCCTCCACGCCGACGGGATGAAGAGCCTGCGCATCCTGCTGCGGGCAACGGTCCACGACTTCGTGATCGCCCCGGGGGCCGGACACCTGCGCACCGCTTTCGCCTTGAGGGATAACTTCATCCGCCACCTCTACAAGGGCGACGAGGCGATGGTGCGGGCCTACCGCGACTACGTGCTCGACCGACTGCGCCTGAACCCCTGGGACATCTGGCACGACGCGCCGCCGCCGGTGGAGGAGCTGGAGCGCCTGCGCGCCCGGGGGATGAACGCTTTCCCGGTGTGCTACCTGAAGGATGACACGGTCTCCTCCGAGTGGCCATTCGCGCCTAGCCCCAAGGCGGTGGCCGAGCAGCTCGACACCCTGGCGCCCGCCATTCAGGAGATCGAGCGGCGGGGGCTGCTCCCGCTGGGCTACATCTTCGGTGGTGATGAGGTGCCCCGGGAGCCGCCGGAGCGCATCGCCCAGGTGAAAGAGGCGTTCGCCCTGGTGAAGCGGCGCTATCCCAACATCCCGCTGATGACCACGGCGCACATTCCGCAGGAGGTGGAAACGCTGCGTGCTTACCACCTGGACGCGCTGTGCCCGATGTGGGACTGGACTGACTTCGAGCGCGCGGAGGGGCTGCGCAAGGCAGGCATCCGGATCTGGACCTACATCTCGCTGCAGCCGTATCCGCCTTACCCCAACTGGCGGCTGGACAACCCGCTGCTGGAGGCGCGAACTATCTTCTGGCAGATCTACCACCAGAAGTTCGATGCCTTCCTCTACTGGGGGTTGAACATCTGGGATCGCCCGGACAACGACCAGCTTATTGACCCGGCGGCGGGCCCATTCCTAAAGTGGAACATCACCACCGAGCGCGGGGGCACGGCGCTCGGCTGGCTGCACGGCGACGGGCGCCTCCTCTACCCGGGCAAGAACGGCCCGATCGGCAGCATCCGCCTGGCCAACATCCGCGACGGCCTGGAGGATTACGAGTACCTCTGGCTGCTGAGCCACAAGATGGGCGACGTGGAGGCAGGGCGCCAGGCCTGCCTGCCGGTGGCCTCTGGCTTGAAGGAGTTCACGCGCGACCCGGAGGTCCTCCGCGTCCAGCGTGAGGCCATCGCCCGGCAGCTCACCGCCAAACCCCGCCGCTAGGCGGGGTCAGGCGGGTGGCCGGGCGGTGATCGCGTCCACCTCGATCTCGAAGAGGAGCTCGTCGCGGCAGATATCATCCTGGGCGAGGATCACCGGGAAACCGGCGATGCCGTGGGCGGTGCAATAGCGGGCCAGGGCGGGCGCGTCCTCGGCCCGCTTGAAGTAGGCCACTGCCCGGGTGATGTCGGCGAAGCCCATGTCGCAGGAGGCGAGGATCCCCGCCACGACGCGCATCGTCAGGTCCACTTGCGCCGCCACGTCACCGTCGTGGGCGCTCTTGCCGCCTGGCTCGATGCTGGCAGTGCCGGAGATGAGGAGGCGGCGGACGCCCGGGCTGCTGATCACGACGGCACGGCTAAAGGCGCTGCCGTAGGCGCGCGCCGGGCACTGCAGTGGCGAGGGGACTTCCAGCACGCTCACCTGGCCGTTGCTGGGCTGCAGGGCAATCGCCTCCGCCGTGATGGCCGCGCCCGCGGTGTTGGCGCCGCCGATGCCGGTGCTGGCCGGCACCAGGCCGTCGAAGAGACGCCGCTCGGCAAAGAACTGGGTGCGCACCGGGTTGAACTCGCCGTACCAGTCGAGGATGCGGTCCAGAAAGAGCCAGGTGCGGGCCAGGTCGCTGCACTGCATGCCGGCGCCGCCCAGGGCGGCTTCCAGGCTCTCGAACAGTTGCCGGGCCTGGTCGGGCTCACTGGCGCGCGCATCGAGCGGCAGGAGGTTGCCCAGGATACAGTAGCGCGCCAGGCCATCATCGAAGAGGCGGCCCACCACGTGCTCTCCCAGGTGAAGCGTCTCGATGGGGGCGCCGACCAGCGCGTGCGCCTGGATGCCGGCAATCTCCCCGCCGGCGCAGGGCAGCCCCTCGATCCAGGTGAGCGGCCACTCGATCGCTCCGCAGGCATCGGTGAGCGCCGCCAGCGCGGCTGGATGCGCGGCGCGGGCACCAAAAACGGTCTGCTTCAGCACGCGCGCCTCCCGCTCTTTCAGCAGGTGTGCGAAGCGCTGGAAGAGCGCGGCGACCGTCTCGCCGGGGTGGGGCCGGCAGGTGATGAACAACTCGGAGAGCCCCTGCCGCGAGAGGGTAACGAGGTCGAGGCCCGGCAGCATTTCGCGGCAGAGCGCGACATCCGAAGAGCGATTCTCCATGCTTATCTCTTCCTGAACGTCTGGATGAGTGCGGCGCCGCCCGGCTCCAGACGGAGGCCTTCGGACGGCAAGGGAATGGCGCGTCCACGCACCGGTAGGATCTGCTGCGGGCGCTGGAAGCCCTCCCGCAGCGTCAGAAGGGCTCTGGCCTCCTGCGTCAGGTCGAGGTTCACGACCATGGTGTAGGCAGCGCCCTTCGGATCCGCGAACTCGCCCACCATCGTTGGGCGATCACTCTCCACGCCGGCGACGATCCGGCCGGGAAGGGCAGGCAGGCCATCCACCGGCGGGTTCGGGCCGAAGTAGACACCCGTCGACTCCAGCCGTGCCAGCACGGGAAGCCAGGCCTGGACGCCGTGGTTCACGTCGCGCAGGTACTCCCACGTCGGCGTCGGACGGAAGTTCCACAGCGGCCCGTGCGCGTAGCCGCCCGCCCCCGGCAGCGTATCATCCCCCGTGTAGTAGGTGTAGTAAGCAACGCCCCGGCCGCCGGCAGCCAGCGTCGTGTGCGCCTGGAAGGCGAGGCTGGCACGCGTCGGCGACGCCCGGAAAGGACGCACCTGGTTAGAGGTAACCACGTTCCAGAAGATACGTCCGCCCTCCAGGGCGGCCCGGCGCACGCTGAGGAGGTTTCGGTAGTAGCTGGGCCGGACGGTGTAGTCCTTCTCGATGGAGTAGTTGTCGTAGCTTACGACCGGCGTGGGCACGCTCTCAATGAAGCGGTCGAGGTACTCCTCGTAGCTCTCCGTGCCGAGCTGCCCCACGCGGTCCGCGTTGTTGATGGTGGCGTAATCCGGGAAGAGGTTGATGTAGGCAAGCTTGCCGGGGGCGTACTTCGCCAGCGCCTTCACTACGACGGCCAGGCCCGGAAACTCCTGCGCGCTCGGCTCGTCCTTCACATAGTAGCCGAAAACGGCCGGGTGTGAGCCGACCTCTGCTACCAGTTCCCGGATGTTGCGGTCCACCTGCTCCGGATCCACGTTGCGCCAATCGTAGCCGGAGACACGCGGGTCCTTGACGAGGGCCCGCAGGCCGTGCCGGTGGCATACGTCGAGGTGCTGCCCGCGCACCATGCCGGCCAGGTTGAGCCCGCACTCCTTCATGCCGCGTGCGGCCTCGTCGATGGTCAGAACCCCGGGGCACTCGCGCAGCGTGTCCCACGGCATGAGCGCGATGAACTCGCGCACCGACGCGTGGCTATCACCCGCGCCCGGCGCCGCCGTCGCTGCCAGCAAGCCTGCAATGAGGGGAATGACCACGGTGCCTGCACCGCCTCCCGTTGCCACTTCGGGTGGTCCGACGCGTGAAGGCCCCTTCTCCCCTCGCCGGGAGAGGATCGTAGAGCGCTCACTCCCACCCACTAACAAGTGCGACGTTCGGCAGTGCCTCTCCTTCCCGGCATCGGCTGCAGCCCGCGCGCTGGCGCAGGAGTGGCGCGAAAGTTTGGCGAACCAGCCACCAACCATGCGAAGCCTACACTTGTTGCTGCTGATCCTGCTGATGGTTGCCCTGCGCGTGCCGGGCGCCGCGGTGGCGGCTGCCCCGGCGACGCAGCCGTCGGAGCCAGCCAACCGGTTGTGGCCTGCGCCGCTGGTGGACCAGCTCGGGGAAGCCCCGGGCCAGGCGGTTGCCGACGCCCTGCGCGACTTCCCCAGCGAGCGTCCCCGCCTGGAGGTGGTGGCCGACTGGGTGGCGCAAGACGGGGCGGAGGGCCCGCAGGGCCTGCGCCGTGACGCGGTGCTGCGGGTGCTGAGCGAGCTCGGCCCGGCTGGCGCGGCACTGCGTGCCCGGGCGGAGGCGCTGCAGCAGGCGGGCGTGCCCACCACCGACCGGCGTTGGGCCGCGCTCTACCTGGAGGGGTGCGAGCGCCGGCGCCAGGCACGGCTGGCGCCCCACGCCGCGAAGCTGCGGCGCGTGGTCTTCACCCGCCACTACGACCTGGGTGGCTCGCACTACGCCTACACGGAGGGGCAGTCCGACGCGCAGAACGAGCGCCACTTCGTGCCTGGCTCCAGTCTCTGCCTGCTGGAGATGCAGGGCATCTACGGCACGGTGCGCGAGTTGCTGAACGATCCCGGGGGCGTGATCCGCGACCCGGATGTTTCCTACGATGGCCGGCGCATCCTCTTCGCCTGGAAAAAGTCGCTGAACGAGGATGACTACCACCTCTACGAGCTGAGCGTGGGCGACGGGCGGATCCGGCAGCTCACCGAGGGGCTCGGCTTCGCCGACTATGAGGGCGCCTACCTGCCGAATGGCGACATTATCTTCAACTCCACGCGCTGCGTGCAGACGGTGGACTGCTGGTGGACCGAGGTAAGCAACCTCTACACCTGCGATGGCGACGGACGCTTCCTGCGCCGCCTGAGCTATGATCAGGTGCACACCAACTACCCGACGGTGACGCCGGACGGCCGGGTGATCTACACGCGGTGGGATTACAACGACCGCGGGCAGATCTTCCCCCAGGGCCTCTTCTCGATGAACCCGGACGGCACCGGCCAGACGGAAGTGTACGGCAACAACTCGTGGTTCCCCACCACGATCCTGCACGCGCGGGCGATCCCGGGCAACGGCCGGATCGTCGCCATCTTCACCGGCCACCACACCAAGCAGCAGGGGTGGCTTGGCCTGCTGGATCCGGCGCGCGGCCGGCAGGAGAACAGCGGCGCCCAGCTCATCGCCCCGGTGCGCCCGACCGAGGCTGTGCGCATTGATGTCTACGGCCAAACGGGTGACCAGTTCCAGTACCCGTATCCGCTCAGCGAGCGCGAGTTCCTGGTGACCCTCCGGCCGGCGGGAGCGCCGCGCTTTGCCATCTACTGGGTGGCCGCGGACGGCCGCCGCGAGCTGCTGGCATCCGACCCGAACATCTCCTGCAACCAGCCGATCCCGCTGACGCCGCGCCCGCGGCCACACGTGCGCCCGAGCGCCGTGGATTACCGCCAGGACACCGGCATCGTCTATCTTCAGGACATCTACCACGGCCCGGGGCTGCAGGGGATCGCCCGGGGCACGATCCGCCGTCTGCGCGTCGTGGCGTTGGAGTATCGCGCCGCCGGCGTGGGCAGCAACAACAACAGTGGCCCGGCCGGCTCGGCGTTGGTCAGCACGCCAGTTTCCATTCAAGGCACCTGGGACGTGAAGCGGGTGCTGGGCACCACGCCGGTGTACGCGGACGGTTCCGCCTGCTTCGTGGTGCCGGCGCGCACGCCGATCTACTTCCAGGCGCTGGACCGCAAGGGGCACGCCGTGCAGACGATGCGGAGCTGGACGACGCTGCAGCCGGGCGAGCGGGTCTCCTGCGTGGGCTGCCACGAGAGCAAGAACACCGCTCCGCCCGCGGGCGCTGCGTCCCAGGCGATGCGCGCCGGCCCGCAGCCGCTCACTCCCTGGCAGGGCGAGGCAGGCGGGTTCAGCTTCGTGCGCGAGATTCAGCCGATCCTCGACCGGCACTGCATTAGCTGCCACCACCGCGACGTGCCCTACCAGCCGTACGGCGAGGCGCTGGCGTTCGAGCCCGAGCGGATGCGGGTGGTGGTGCCGTGTGAGGGGGCAGTGTGGCGCTACACCACCGAGCCGCCGGCATCCGACTGGATGCAGCCCGACTTTGACGACGCAGGCTGGCAGATGGGTCCGGGCGGCTTCGGCGTGGCGGGCACGCCTGGCGCGGTGGTCAAGACGCCGTGGCAGACGCCGGAGATCTGGTTGCGCCGCACCTTCACCCTGCCGTCGGATGTCCGCCCGGCGTCGCTCGGCTTCCTGGTCCACCACGATGAGGACGTGGAAATCTACGTGAACGGGATGCTTGCGGCGCGGGCGGCCGGCTACCGGGTGGATTACGGCGTGCTGCGCCTGGACCCGAAGGGTGCCGCGGCGCTCCGGAAGGGCAGCAGCACCTTGGCGGTTCACTGCCGGCAGACGGTGGGCGGGCAGTTCATCGACGTGGGCCTGGTCGACCTGGGTGAGCTGGCGCCCGAGGCCGCCGGGTCTACGGCCGCCTTCAGCCTGAAGGGCACGCAGACGCTGGACCCTGAAAGCCTGCGCCGGTGGAGCGACTCGTATAAGGCGCTGGCCAACCGGGCGATCACCAACTGGATCAACGTCCAGTCGGAGCCGAGCCTGCTGCCGCCCTACCACGCGGGCGCCGCGCGCAGCCGCCTGATCACGCTGCTGGAGGAGGGGCACTATGGGGTGCGCCTCTCGCCGGCAGAGCTGGAGCGCATTGCCTGCTGGATCGACCTCCTGGTGCCCTACTGCGGCGACTACACGGAGGGCCTGGAAGGCGAGCCACTGCGGCGCTACCAGCACTTCCTGGAGAAGCGCCGCCGCTGGGAGGCCCAGGAAGCGCGCAACATCGAAGCGCTGCTGCAGGCCAGTCAGCGCCGCGCAAAGCGGTAACCTGGCGGAGTGGCCCCCCTGGCCCCCCGATCTCGGGGGGAAGCGGCGGTTGGCCCCCCTGGTTCCCTGAGACCGGGGGGAATAGCGGCCGGTAGCCCCCCTGACCCCCCGAGACCGGGGGGAACCCATTGCCTACAGAGACGGTTCCCCCTAGCATTGGGGGGAAGGGGAGATGATAGCCCCCTGGCCCCCCCGAGACCGGGGGGAACCCATTGCCTACTGA
>JAAZEB010000245.1 GCA_012512505.1 Armatimonadota bacterium
GGAATAGGCCCCCCAACCCCCCCGATCTCGGGGGGGCTTTGCGAAAGGGGAAGGCCCCCCCAACCCCCCCGAAACCGGGGGGCTTTCGGAGCTCACTCCCCCCGAATTCGGGGGGCTGGGGGGGCCTTCCGCCCTCACTCCCCCCAACCTTGGGGGGCTGGGGGGGCCTTCCGCCCCCACTCCCCCCGAGATCGGGGGGCTGGGGGGGCCACCCAGATAGCTCTCCCAACCTTGGGGGGCCGGGGGGGCCATTCCCTCAACGGGTGGTGGTGCCTACCAGGGCGGTAGGACCATGGTGCCGCCGTCCATCACCAGCGTAGTGCCGCTGATGTAGCTCGCGTCGTCGCTGAGGAGGAAGGCGGCGGCGCGGGCGATGTCAATCGGCTGCCCCAGGCGGCGCACCGGGATGCGCTGGGCAACGTCGGCGTACACCTCCTCCTTCGGCTTGTCCCAGCCGGCACAGGTGGCAGCGAGCATCGGCGTATCAATCGTGCCGGGGGAGATGCCGACGACGCGTACCACGCCGGCGTGGTCGGTGGTGAGGCAGCGGATGATTGCCTCCAGGGCGGCCTTCGAGGCGCAGTAGACCACGTGCTGCGGGAAGCCGATGTGGGCGGCTACGGAGGTGGTGAGCACGATCACCCCCTTGCCCTGCCGCTCCATCACCGGAATCACGTGCTTTGCCACCCAGAGGGCGCCCTTGACGTTGACGCCCATGATCAGATCCCAGGCGGCGTCATCGAAGTCGGTCGCTTTGCCCTGGGCCCAGGCGCCGGCGTTGCAGTGAACGCCGTCCACGCGGCCGTGCCGCTCCAGCGCGCGGGCCACCAGCGCCTGCACGCTTTGCTCCTGGGTGACGTCGGTGTAGACGAAGTCGGCCTCGTAGCCCTCGGCGCGCAGCTCCTGCTCGAGCGCCTGGCCGCGCTCCGTCTGGATGGAGGCGAAAACGACCTTGGCGCCGAGGCTGGCGTAGTGCCGCGTGCAGCCCTCACCGATCCCGGAGGTGCCGCCGGTCACCAGGATCACCTTCCCTTGGAGAGACATTGGCCTGGCCTCCCGTTCACTTGTTCCAGGGAAGCGCGCCGTCGTCGGCGTACTCCATGTACTCGAAGACCGCGCCGTCCTCGAAGGTGAAGGCGACCGTCAGCCCGGGCGAGGGGTGGAACGGCTCGAGGAGGAGCTTCTTGCCCTGGATCGTCTCCGCCAGGTTGTCGACGCGGAACGCCATGTGCGGCAGGTCGCGCAGCGGACCGCTCACCGGGCTGTCCGGCTCGTAGCGCAGGTACTCGACGTGGTAGGGGTGGTCGTCCGGGTTGGTGACCCATACCTTGGTATCGGGCACGTACACTTCCCCCGGCTGCTTCTCATCGGTGGTGAGACCCACGTGCTGAAACTGGCGCATCTGTGTTACTCCCTTCCCTCCGCCGCGGCGGCCAGCGCCCGGTCGGCCATGCGGAAGAAGTCGTTCTCTGGGGCATAGCCCAGCATGGTCCGGGCGCGGGTGATGTTGATCTCGAACGAGTGGTAGCCGGGGCAGGGGATCTCCACCGTGGGGATCCCCATCTTGCCCGAGAGGTACTCCGCGGCCACCCGGTAGTTGAATGGCGCTGGCGCCGCGATGTTGAACGACTGCCCGACGGCGGCCGGGTTGTCCAGCATCAAGCCGAACGCCTGCATCACATCATCGACATGGACGATGTGCCGGTGGAGGGGCACCCCGTTGCCGTCCACCAGGATCGGGATCCGCTCCTGACCGGCGCGGACCAGGTTGAGGATCTCTTCGCTCACGTCGCCGAAGCCGTGGCCTTTCTCGGCGGGGTCGACGTTGCGCAGCAGCGAGAAGTGGTGGAGCAGGTCGGTCCCCTCGAAGACCCAGGAAGAGCGCAGGATGGTGACCGGCAGCCCGTACTGGATGGCGTACTGCTGGGCCATTACCTCCTCCATCACTTTTGAGAAGGCGTAATAGCCCGGGTAGGCGGCCAGCGGGTGGTTCTCGTCAATCGGGATCGGCTGCGGATAGAACCAGATGCCGAACGCCGCGTCGCCCCCCAGCAGGATGAGCTGGCGGATGCCCGCCTCCCGGCAGGCCTCCAGCACGTTGAACGTGCCGCGCACGCTCACGTCGAAGTAGGTGTCTGGGTCCTCCTTGGTGGTCGCCATCTGCACCACGATGTCGGCGCCGCGCACCACTTCCTTGACGATCTCGAGGTTGGTGATGCTCCCGGCGATGGAGAGGACGTGGTCGCCGCGCACGGGCGTGCGGTGCGAGAGCGCGCGCACCGCCATGCCGCGCTCTGCCAGCACCCGCAGCGCATGCCGCCCGATCTTCCCGCCGGCTCCAAACATCGCGACTGTCGTCATCTGACTGCCCTCCCGTAGGCAGAGTTGGCCGCGCCCGGTGGGAATCCTCTCGCCTGGAACAAATCGCCTGCCGCCGGCCAGGGCAGCGGATGGGGGGCGTGCCTTACCGGGGGAGGGGAGGGCAGACGCCGCAGCGGTGGCAGGGGCCCACGCGGCAGGGCGCGGTGAGGCCGCCACGAGAGTGCTCGGCGGCGGCGCGGGTGGCCGCCAATTCGCTGGCCAGGAAGCCGGGCTCGAAGCCGAGGTCAATGGTGCTCCAGGGGAGGGGGGCGTCGGTGGGCAGTTCCTGGTGGGCGTAATCGGCGGGGGCAATGCCGCACTCACGGAAGGCGGCGTTCCAGTTGGCGCCGTGTGCCACCGCCAGGATGACTGGCGCCAGACGCCGGTCGCCCCGGGAAAGGGCCGCCTGGATGACGGCCTCCCGCGGGCTTTCGCCGCTGATCTGCAGCCGCTTGTGGTCTTTCAGCAGGGAGCGAAACCGCTTCAAGCGCGCGGCGAGCACGTTCTCTCGCTCCATGGCGCACCACTGAAACGGCGTGCCCGGTTTGGGCACAAACGGGTTGATCGAGACCTGCACCTGCCGCATGCCGGGCAGATCAGCGATGCGGCGGCACAGCGCCGCCGCGGCCTCCACGTCGGCATCCGTTTCGGTGGGCAGCCCCAGCATCAAGTAGAGCTTCACGCGGCGGATGCCGGCGGCCACGGCGTTCTCGGCGGCGGCCAGGATCGCCTCGTCGGTGAGCGACTTGTTCACCGCGTGCCGCAGGCGCTGCGACCCGGCCTCGGGGGCGATGGTGATCGCGGTCTCCCCGGAGCCGGCCAGGGCGAGGGTGGGCGAGGCGAGGAGCACATCGGCGCGCAGGGAGGAGGCCGAAACGGCCGCTCCCAGGCCGGCGAGGTCATCGAGGAGCGCGGGCAGATCGGGATAGTCGGAGATCGACGGCCCGACGAGGCCGACCTTGCGCCGGTGGGGCAGGGCCGCCGCCACGATCTCGCGGATGGCGGCGCGCGCGCGGTGTCGCGGCGGGCGGGTGACGTAGCCGGCGATGCAAAACCGGCAGCCACGCCCACAGCCGCGGCTGATCTCCACGCACACCATGTCGCCGAACTGGGTCTCCGGGGTGAGGATGAAGGTGGCGGCGGGATAGGCGTCTAGATCGCGCACCCAGCGCCGCGAAACAGAAGGGGCCTGGTTAGCCCCCTCACCCCCCGTGCGCCCGGCGGGGCAGCGGCCCGGATCGGGGGGCAGGCCGCCCTCGTGTTGCGAGGGCACGTAGACGCCGGGAACCGTCGCGAGCGCGGTCAGCAGCTCGGCGCGCGTGGCGCCACGGGCCATGCTCACCGTGCGCAGCACTTCGGCCACCGCGGCCATCGTCTCTTCGCCCTCGCCGATCACGCAGGCATCCAGGAAGTCGGCCAGCGGCTCCGGGTTGTAGGTGAGGCAGGGGCCACCGGCGATGACCAGCGGGTGCGTTTCATCGCGGTCACGGGTCAGTGGGGGAAGGCCGGCCCAAAGCAGCGCCCGCAACACGTTGGCGTAGTCCATCTCGTAGCTGACGGAAACGCCGATCAGGTCGAACTCTGCCAGGGGCGACTGGGTCTCCAGCGAGAAGAGGGGGGTCTGCGTGCGGGTCAGCTCCGGCAAGTCGGCCGGGTCGGGGAGGAAGGCACGCTCGCAGGAAAGGCCGGGCAGCGCGTTGAGCACCCGATGCATCGTCTGGAAGCCGAGGTTCGACATCCCGACGAAATAGGTGTTGGGATAGAGCAGGCAGGCGCGGATGCTTCCCGGGGCCTGGTAGCCGGCGCCCGGGAGGACCACCTCCCGGGCCAGCCGTTCTCTTGCCTTCCGTTGCAGCGACCAGGAACTCACTTCCGCGGGCGCAGGAACGTCGGGATGTCGATGTCGCTCTCGCCGAGGCTGCGGAGCACCTTGGCGCCAGCGTCGAGGGCCGTTGCTGCCGAGGGGGCCGGGCCCGTGGATGGGGCCGCCGTGGTGGACCGCTGCTCGCTGGCCGCCGGGCGGTACGTGGGCCCGAAGCCGGTCGCCACCACGGTGACGCGCACCTCATCCTTCAGCTTGTCGTCGAAGACGACGCCGGTGATGATGTTGGCCTCGTCCGGATCGGTGACGCTGCGGATGAGGCTGGTGATCTCGTCGTACTCCTCCATGGAGAAGTCGGGGGAGGCGGTGATGTTGATCAGCACGCCCCGGGCGCCCTGGATGGAGGTCTCCAGCAGCGGGCTGGCAATGGCGCCTTGCGCGGCCTCGGTGGCGCGGGCATCGCCGGAGGAGATGCCGATGCCCATCAGGGCGGTGCCGGCATTGCTCATCACCGTCTGCACGTCGGCAAAGTCGACGTTGATCATCCCGGGAACCTGGATGATGTCGGAGATGCCCTGCACGCCCTGGCGGAGGACATCATCGGCCATCCGGAAGGCGTCGCGCAGTGGCAGCCGCCGGTCGGCAACCGCGCGCAGGCGGTCGTTCGGGATGGTGATCAGGGTGTCCACCTTCTCGCGCAGGCGGGCGAGGCCGGCATCGGCAATGCGGGCACGCCGGGGGCCCTCGTTCTCGAAGGGGCGGGTGACGACGCCGACGGTGAGGGCACCCATCTCCTTGCACAGCTCCGCCACCACCGGGGCGGCGCCGGTGCCGGTGCCCCCGCCCATGCCGGCGGTGATGAAGACCATGTCGGCCCGGTCCAGGACCTTCATGATGTCCTGTTTGCTCTCTTCGGCCGCGTGCTGCCCCTTCTCGGGGTTGCCGCCGGTGCCCAACCCGCGCGTCAGGCTGGTGCCGATCTGCAGGCGGTGCTCGGCCTTCGAGATCGCCAGGGCCTGCGCATCGGTGTTCAGGACCACAAAATCAACGCCCTGCACATCCATCTCGATCATGCGGTTCACGGCGTTCGTGCCGCCGCCTCCCACGCCGATCACCTTGATGTGGGCATACGGCTCAACATCCCGGTAGCTCACCACGTATTATTCTCCCCCCGTATCGGGCCTATTGGTCTTCCCTATCCTCTGGTGGGCGCCGCCGCTTCGACCGGTCGCGGCGCAGGAACGCCGGTTCGTCGTAACGGCCCTCCCCCATCGCCTTGGTGGCCTCCAGTGCCTCCCGCAGCACGTCCACCGTGCTCGACGCCGGCTTTGGCGGCTCCGCGGCCGCGGGCGGCGGCGCTTCGGGCGGCCGCGCCTCGTTGGATGGCTGTGGCGGCCAGCCGGACAGGCGTGGCGACTGCGAGACCGCCGGTGGCTCCAGCGGCGGCGCGGCGGCTGCCGCCGGGCGCTCTGGCGCGGGAGCCGCGGTCTGGGTGGTGGCGGTTGGTTTGGGGGGCGCTCCCCCGAAGCCGGTGGCTACCACCGTCACCTTCACCTCGTCGCCTAACGTTTCGTCAACCACCAGGCCGGTGATGATATTCGCCTCGTTCGGGTCGGTCGTGTCTCGAATCAGGCGGGTGATCTCGTCGAACTCTTCCATCAGGAAGTTGCCCGGGGCGGTGATGTTCACCAACACGCCCTTGGCGCCCTCGATGGAGGTCTCCAGCAGCGGGCTGGAGATGGCCGCCTGGGCGGCGGCGAGCGCCCGCTTGTCGCCCGATGCCTGGCCGATGCCCATCAGGGCGGTGCCGGCCTGCTGCATGATCGACCGTACGTCGGCAAAGTCCACGTTCCACTCCCCGGGAACGTGGATAATGTCAGAGATGCCCTGCACGCCCTGGCGGAGGATGTCGTCGGCCATCCGGAAGGCCTCCCGCAGCGGCAGCCGGCGCTCGGCGATCTCGCACAGGCGGTCGTTCGGGATGGTGATCAGGGCGTCCACCCTCTCCCGCAAGCGGGCGAGGCCCTCCTCGGCCGCCCGGGCGCGCCGGGGACCTTCTGCGCGGAAGGGGCGGGTGACGACGCCGACGGTGAGGGCGTCCAGCTCCTGGGCGATGCCGGCGATCACCGCGGCGCCCCCCGTGCCGGTACCGCCCCCCATGCCGGCGGTGATAAAGATCATATCGGCGCCATCCAGCAGGCGAGCGATCTCCTGCTTGCTCTCCTCCGCGGCGCGCCGGCCCCGCTCCGGGTCGCCCCCGGTGCCCAGGCCGCGGGTGAGGTGGCCGCCGAGCTGCACCCGGCAAGGCGCGCGCGATAGCTGCAGCGCCACGGCATCGGTGTTCATCGCGATGAAGTCCACCCCTTGCACGCCCGCTTCGATCATGCGGTTCACCGCGTTGCAGCCGCCGCCGCCCACGCCGACTACCCTGATGCTGGCACGCTCTAGCTCGTCCGTGGAAGTCGCCATGTATCTCATCCCTGCTTCTTGGGCCGAAGCCCCGGCACCCTCCTGGGATTCCTGCAGGCGGGGGGACTCTCCTCCTTCTGCGCGGCGGCCCTACCGCGAGAAGAGGCGCCGGAACCAGCGGCTGATCGGCCCGAAGAGGCCGTCGAGCAGTCCATCGGCGTGGTGGGTGCCGCGCGGGTTGCGCGCCGCGTAGAGCACCAGGCCCACCCCGGTGGAGTATTCGGGGGTGCGCAGGGCTCCCGTGGCCGCCGCCGGCTCCAGCGGCGCGCCCAGCCGCACCGGCACGCCCAGCACCTGGGAGGCCACGTCGAGGGTGCCGGGAAGCCGACTGCCGCCGCCGCTGATCACCACTCCGGCCGGGATCAGTTCCAGACCGCCGGCGCGGCGGATCTCCTCCTCCACCAGTTCAAACAGCTCCTCCATGCGCGGCTGGATGATCTCGGCGATGATGCGCCGGGGCACGCGCATCTCTTCGCCGGCCGGCTGGCCTACCGGGGTGATCGCCACCGCTTCCAGGTCATCGAGCCCGTCCTCGGTAGCGATCCCATGCTCCAGCTTGATCCGCTCCGCCTCTGTGAAAGCAACGCGCAGCCCGACGGAGAGGTCGTTGGTGACGTGCTTGCCGCCCACCGGGATCACCGCCGAGTAGAAGGCGCTGCCCCCGCCAAACAGCGCCAGGTCGCTGGTGCCGCCCCCGATGTCGATCAGCGCGACGCCCATCTCCTTCTCGGCCGTGTGCAGTTCCGCCTCCGCCGTCGCTAGCGGTTCCAAGACCACCTGGGTGATCGTCAGCCCGGCCTGCTCCACGCACTTGTAGATGTTTTGAACCGGGTTGCTTTCGGCGGTGACGAGGTGCGTCTCCACCTCCAGGGTGCTGCCGAACATGCCGACCGGGTTCTTGATGCCGTGGTGGCCGTCCACGCTGGAGGCGCGAGGAATGTTGTGGATAATCTCCCGCCCGGGGGGCAGATCGATCTGCTGGGCGGCCTCCTGGGCTTGCGCCACGTCGGCGCGGGTGATCTCCTGGTCGCGCCGGATTCGCACCGTGCCCTTGCCCGTCAGCGACCGGATGTGCTCGCCGGTGATCCCGACCACCACCGAGCGGATCTCGTAGCCGCTGGAGCGCTCGGCGGCCTCTACTGCCTTTTCGATGGCGGGGACGGTGGCCTCGATATTGACCACCACGCCCTTATGCAAGCCATCGCAGGGCGCCACGCCATGGCCCAACAGGCTGACGCCGTTCTTGGTGAGTTCGCCCACCACGGCACAGATCTTGGTGGTGCCCACGTCCAGGCCGACGATGATCTCTGACTTGGCCAAGATTGCTCCCGAAACTTAAAACGCAGAGGCAATGGAACCGTGGGGTGCCCGGGGGTGAGTGCCGCCCCCACCCCGATCATGCCACGACTCCATTGCCCCGACGCCGCGGCTATGGTGTCTCACGGAAGGCGCGCGTCCGGCCGACCAGCAAGCGGCGCACGATCCCCACGTTGGTGAACATCCGGATCCCCAGCGCCACTACGGCTGCCAGGTAGAGTTCGCGCAGGCCGATCAGGTCTCCTAGCCAGACGATGGCGGTGGCCGCCAGCATGTTGATGAAGAAGCCGGTGATGAAGACATGATCGTCGAACCGCTCCTCCAGTCCGGCGCGCAGCCCGCCCAGGATCGTATCGAGCCCCGCCAGCAGCGCTACCGAGAGGTAGTTGGCGTACTGCGCCGAGACGTACGGAGGCAGCGCGAAGACCACGGCGAAGCCACACAGCAAGGCACAAGCGGGTGCCAACCAGATCATTGCTTCGCCTCCTCCGGGGCGGGGGTCGCCTCCGCCGGCTCCACCGGCTGGGCGTACTTCAGCTCGGAGGAGCCGCCGAAAGCTGGCACGCGCACCTCTGTCATCGTCTTGAGTTCCACTGGGAACTGGAGCAGCTTGAGCCCATCAATGACGCCGCCTTTGATGGTGAGGCCGCTGCGCAGCACCTGGGGATCCCCGATCGCGGTAATGACATACGGCGGGCCGGTGGGCACGTTGTTGATGTGCGTCACCGGGCCGACGCAGCGAATGGCGGAGCGTTCCACCAGGCGCTGCTCGTTGATGGCGATCGCCTCGGCGCCAGCGGCGCGCAGCTCGTTGACGATCTGCTGCAGATCGCGGTCATGGATGATCAGGCCCTCGGCCATCTCCGGGTCGTTGGCCGGGGCGCGCAGGGTGCTGTCTTTCAGCGTCAGCACCACGCCGGGGCCCTTCAGCTCGGTGAGGCCCATCAGCACCTTGTACTTCTGCAGCTCCTTGCTGAGCAGCTTCTGCACCTGGCCCCCCTCGGCCATCGTTTTGTCGTACTCGGCGAGGGTGGCGTATAGGGATTGGATCGTCTCGCGAAGCTCCTTGTTCTCGTCCCGGGCAGCACGCCAGCGTTCCGCCAGCCAGTCAACACGCCAGACTACGGTAGTATCGCCGAAGCCCTCGCGCAGCTTTCCTTGAGTGCGCAGCGAGGCGGCAAACAACGCGCCGGTCACAAAGGAGATGGCAGTAATATACCAGACCCAACGACGGGTGTGTTTGTGCCGCACCTCAATCTTGTGTAAACCTCCCACGGCCATGGGGAGTCCCCTCCGCAACACCGGTAGGGCCGAAGGCACCCGCGCTCGCGGCACCAGCCGCAAGGTTGACCTGTTTGGGCTTCCAGGCGGGTGCTTCGGGGCAACTAAGGTCAATGTACTCGCAATCGCGGCCGATGTCCGGCAGGCTGCGTTCGAGCGCGGTGAGGAGTGTGAGTTTCTCACTCAATTGTTCAGGCGGGCCAAGCCGGACCTCATAGCCGACGTCGTCACTATTAAAACACAGATTGCCGTTTTGGTCAATAGAGATGCGGGCGATCTGGTGTTGGGGTGCCGCCTCCTTGGCCGCCGCCAGACAGTCGCGCAGCGCGGTGGCCAGCTTGCGGTCGAGCACCTTGCCGAAGCGCAGGCCCTGCTGCTGCAGTCCGGTCACCAGGGGCAGGCCGCGCGGCGGCTTCGGGTCGCCACGGAACGCCACTCCCGCGGCGTCGATGGTGAGGAAGCCGCCGCCGGTCGCAACGCAGGCCATTGGCTCGCGCTCGTGGACGCGGATGAGGATCCGGTCGGGCGGCCGGCGGTGGAGGGTGACGGCGGCCACCGCGGGCACCTTCAGGAGGCGGGCCTGCGCCGCGCGCACGGGGGTGCGGAAGAGGTTGATGCCCTCCTTCAGCCCCGAGCGGCGCACCACCTGTTCCGCGGTGAGGATCTGGTTGCCCTGAACCTCAATGCGCGCCAGGTTGAAGCGTGGATCGTGCAGGCCCACGTAAAGGAGCTCGGCGCCGAGCACTAGCAGCAGCCACGGCAGGTAGCGGGCTCGCCGCTGCCGGGTGTTCTTCCGCGGCCAGCGCGGCCGGCTGCGCCGGGAGGAGCGCCGCGACACGGTCGGCCGCGGGGAGCGTTCCCCCCGCGGGGGCAACCGGAGCGCGCCCGCCGCCTCCAGGGGGCGCTTGGGCCGTACTCGACCGCGGCGGTGGCGTGGGCGGCGATTCTGATCCACGGCAGCACCCCTACTCCAAGGCGAACTCGATCAGCATCTCTACCAGGCGGGGGAAGGCGATGCCGGCCCCCTGCGCCGCGCGCGGCAGCAGGCTGGTCTCCGTCATCCCCGGGATCGTGTTCGTCTCCAGGGCCCAGATCCCATCCTCGGCGACGATCATATCGGTGCGCGACATCCCCCGGCAGCCGAGGGCGAGGTGGGCCTGGCGCGCCAACTCCTGGGCCCGGGCGGTGGTCTCCGGCGAGAGGCGCGCCGGCACGATCTCCTCGGTGGCGCCCGGGGTGTACTTCATCTCGTAGTCGTAGAAGCCGCTGCGGGGCACAATCTCGATCAGCGGCAGCACCTGCGGCTCGCTGTTGCCGATCACGGCGGCGGTGATCTCCACCCCGGCCACGAAGCGCTCGACGAGCACCTCGCTATCGTGGCCGAAAGCCAGGGCGATGGCGGGTTCCAGTTCCTCGCGCTCGCGCACGATGCTGACGCCGATGGTGGAACCCTCCCGGTTCGGCTTCACCACGGCCGGCAGGGGAAAGCCCTCCACGCATGTGGCCAGCGCCGCGTCGCCGGTGCACCCACCCAGCGCTACGAACTCCGGGGGGGGGATCCCCGCCTGCCGGTAGATCTGCTTGGCCTTGATCTTGTTGATCGCCAGGGCGCTGCTGAGGATGCCCGAGCCGGTGTAGCGGATGCCCAGGAGCTCCAGAAGGCCCTGAATGGTGCCATCTTCACCGTAGCGACCGTGCAGGGCGAGGAACGCCACATCCACCCGCTCGCGCAGCAGCGTCTCCAGCCAAGCGGTGCTCTCGCCGCGCGGGCGCGGATCCACGGCGAACGCCTCGAAGCGCGCTGGGTCCAGCGCCTCCATCACCTTCGCCCCCGTCTTGAGCGAGACCTCCCGCTCGGCAGACAGCCCCCCCATGATCACGGCAACTCTCAACCGGCGCTCCCCATCCCCCTGCACCATGCTCCTCCATCTATCCTTAGTAAGGCGTGCTGGAGCCAGGGCAGGTAGACGCCCACCCGCTCCAACACGCCACTGCTCCCTCAGGTCGCTACTCACGCCCGTGCCTTGTCGATCGCCTCCGCCAGGCAGTCGGCACCGAACTTCACCACGTCGGTGGTGGGTAGGCCGGTCAGTTCTTGCACCCGCGCGATCTCCCGGCGCGTGTGTTCCTCGTCCAGGTCGAAGCAGTTGAGCGCGATCCCGATCACTTTCGCTTTGCGCAGCGGCAGCGTCATCGCCTCGTAAAGGGCGATTACCTCCGGCAGCGGTGGGATCGGCATCGTCGTGTCGCGAATGAACTGCCGCGACGGCTGGTGGCAGAGGATCATCTCGGTGGGCATCGCGCCATGCAGCAGGCCAAGCGTCACCCCGGAATAGCCAGGGTGCAGCAGCGAGCCCTGGCCTTCCACCAGCACGATGTCGTGGCCGGGCGCGTGCTCCAAGATCAGCTTCTCGGTGGCGCCGGCCATGAAGTCGCCGATCACCCGGTCGATGGAGATGCCGAAGCCGGCGATCATGATGCCCGTTTGGCCGGTGGGCACAAAAAGCGGCTTGCGGCCGCGCCGGACGAGGCTCTTCTCGATCTCCAGGGAGGCGGTCATTTTGCCGATAGCGCAATCGCTGCCGACGGTGAGGACCACCTGCGCCGGCACCGAAAGGACCTGCGCGTTCCCCACCGGCAGGTCCGACGGTGGCTCGCGCACGTCGAAGATGGTACCGCCGTGCCGCGCGGACAGGGCGCGGAACTCCGGGTCGTCGGCCAACACATGATGCAGGCCGCTGATGATGTCGAGGCCGTGCTCCAGGGCCAGCCGGATATCGGCGCGCCATTCGGCGGGCAAACGGCCGCCGCGCGGCGCCGTGCCGAGGAGCAGCGCCTGCGGGCCGGCCGACAGCGCCGACGCCACGTCCGGGTAGAACGGAACGTCGGGGCGAATGCCAATCACGTCGGCGCAGGTGCCGCTGCGGCTGGCATCGACAATGCCTACTACCGGGTTGCGCCCGTAACGGAGGACCCCCTCCGCCGTCTTAGAATGGCCCCGGCCAAACTCGCCGGGCGCGTAGATCAACAGTCGTTTGTCTTGAAACATATCTCTCGATTTCAGATTGTGAACTACTCGAACGCACCAACGGCTGCGCCCCCATTTGGCGCGGGCCTCCCGACCCCGCCGCCGCTACCGGGAGCGCGCCAGGTACCTCACCCGCGGCACTACAGCGCCTGCAGCAGCCCTTCGATCAGGTCCTCCAGCCCGCCGGAGGACATAAAGAGAACGACATCGCCCGGCTGCACGCGCTCGGCCAGGTAGGGCACGATCTGCGGGCGGTCGGGAATGTAGGCCACGTTGGGCTGCGTCGCGCGGATCGCCTCCGTCAGCTCCGGGAGTGACAGGCGCTGCTCTGCCGGGATCTGCTCCGGGTGGTGCATCGCCGGCAGCACCACGCCGTACGCCTGCCCGAACGCCTGCGCGTACTCCGGCAGGTAGCGGCGGTTGCGGCTGCTGAAGGTGTGCAGGTCGTACACACACCAGAGGCGGCGCCCGGGGAAGCGGACGGCGGCGGTCTCCAGCGAGGTGCGCGCCTGCGTTGGGTGGTGGGCGAAGTCTTCCACCACCGTCACCCCGGCGACCTCGCCGCGCAGCTCCAGGCGGCGGCGGGCGCCCTGGAAGTGTGCCAGGGAGTCTTCCACCACCGCCGGATCCAGCCCAAGCCGCTCCGCCAGCGCCAGCGCCACCAGGGCGCTGAGGACCACGTAGCGTCCCGGCTGGCCGATCACCACGTCCGACCGGTGGGGCCGGCCGCTGCGCCAAACGTCGAAGACGGCTCGCTCCGGTTCCAGGCGCAGATTCACCGCCTGCCAGTCGGCGCCCGCAGCGAACCCGAACGTTTCCACCGGGCTCTGGGCGGCGGCGGCGACGCGGGCGACGTTGGGCGAGTCGATGCCGGCCAGCAGCAGGCCATCGGTGGGCACGATCGCCGCGAAGCGCTCGAAGGCGCGGATGTACTCCTCCTGGTCGCGGAAGAAGTTGATGTGGTCCAGCGCCACGTTCAGCACCACGCCGATGCGAGGGCGGTAGTAGAGGAACTTCGGCGTGGGGTCGAACTTGGCGCTGAGGTACTCATCGCCTTCCAGGAGAAAGAGACGGCCGGAGCCAAGGCGAGTGTTCACCCCCAGGTTGCGGGGGATGCCGCCCACCATGAAGCTCGGGTCTTGCCCGGCCTGGGTGAGCATCCAGGCGAGCAGCGAGCAGGTCGAGGTCTTGCCGTGGGTGCCGGTCACCACCACCGGGTCGTAGTCGGCCAGCAGTTCGTGCAGCATCTGCGGCAGCGAGAGGATCGGCAGCCCCTGCTGGCGGGCAGCCAGCACCTCGGGGTTGTCGGCCGCGGCGTGGTTGCCCACCACGACCAGGTCGGGCAGGGGGTCGCCCAGGTTCTCGGCGCGGTGCCCCACCACGTAGGGCACGCCGTACTCCGCCAGCAGGTCGGTCACCGGCGGGTGAACGTCTTCATCCGAGCCGGTCACCTGATAACCCCGGTCTTTAAGAATCTTTGCCAGGGCGCTCATGGCCACCCCGCAAATCGATACGATATGCACCCGTTTCATAGTTGTTCCAGCAACTGCACGATCTGTTTCGCCGCGTCTGGCCGGGCCAGAGAGCGGCTGGCCACCGCGGCGCGGTGCCGCTCCTGTGGGTCCTGGGCGAAGGCCCGCACCGCCTCGATCAACCTCGCCGGGGTCAGGTCACGGTCGGGAATCAGACAGCCGGCGCCGGCGTTTGCCAGCGCCCGCGCGTTGAACGTTTGGTGATCCGCCACCGCGTAGGGGTAGGGCACCAGGATCGCCGGCAGGCCGCACGCCGTCACCTCGGCCAGGGTGGAAGCCCCCGCGCGGCAGAGGATCAGATCGGCCGCCGCGTAGGCCTCGCCCATCTTCTCCAGGTAGGCCACCGGCAGGTAGCCGCGTCCCTCCAAAGCACTCGTGGCGGCGCGCACCGTCGCAAGGTGTGCCCGCCCTGTCTGGTGCAGAATCTGAACTCCCTCCGCCAGCAGAACGGGTGCCGCCGCGACTACCGCCTGGTTGAGCGAGCGTGCCCCGGCGCTGCCCCCGACCACCAGCAGCGTAAACCGCTCGGGCGCCAACCCGAAAGCCGCGCGGGCCGCCGCGCGATCTCCCTGGCCGATGTCGCGGCGCACGGGGGTGCCGGTGACGGTGATGCGCCCCTGCGCGGCCGGCCCGAAGTGTGGGGCGCACTCGGCATAGGCGATGGCGATCCGGCGCGCCCAGCGCGACATCAGCAGGTTGGCGCGCCCGGGCACGGCGTTCGGCTCGAACAGCAGCAGCGGCACGCGCCGGGCCGCCGCCGCGATCCCCAGCGCCACCCCCGCGTAACCGCCGGTGGTCAGCACGGCATCAGGGCGCTCGCGCGCCAGCAGCCGGTAGGCCGCGACCACTCCCGCCCCGGTAACGGCCAGGGCCAGGAGCGCGTCGGGAGAGAGCTTGCGGCTCACCGGGCGGCTCGGCAGGTAGACGATCGGGTAGCCGGCCGCGGGCACCGCCCGGGCCTCCAGCCCGCTGCGCGTGCCCACGTAGGTAAAGTGATGTCCTGCCTGTGCCAACGCCTCAGCGGCCGCGAGCGCCGGACAGATATGCCCGCCCGTCCCGCCGCCGGTCAGTAAGATCCTCATTCCCGTCCTTGCCGGTCTGCTTGGTTGCCCGTGGGGGCACCGGGTACTGGGAGATGTTCACCAACAAGCCAATGGCAATCATCGTGAACACCAGCGACGATCCCCCGTAAGAGATAAACGGCAGCGGCACCCCGGTGGGGGGGACCGTCTTGGTTACCACCGCGATGTTCAACAGCGCCTGTACGGCGATCAGGCTCGAAAGGCCGCTTGCCAGGAGACTGCCAAAGGGATCCTTGGTGCGGTGGGCGATAGTGAAGCCGCGCACCACCAGATAGAGGAAAAGGAACAGCACCCCCATGGTTCCGAGCAGGCCAAGCTCCTCGCCGATGGTGCCGAGGATGTAGTCGGTGTGCTCGGCGGGGAGGTAGAAGTATTTCTGGCGGCCCTGCCCCAGGCCCACCCCAAAGGGGCCGCCCGATCCAAGGGCGATTAGCGAGTGCAGCACCTGGTAGCCGGAGCCTTGCGCGTCGTGGCTGGGGTCACTCCAGGCGCGGATGCGCTCCAGCCGGAACGGCTCCGCCAGGATCAGGCCGACCACCGCCACCACGCCGCTAGCCGCCAGCAGCGCCAGGTGGCGCTTGCGCGCGCCGCCCAGGTAGAGCATCATCGCCCCGGTGCCCATAACCACCAGTGCCGTGCCCAGGTCCGGCTCGACGGCGATCAGGGCCGCCAGCAGCACCGGCAGCGTGGCCAGGGGGATGAAGCCCTCTTTCAGCCGGCGCAGGCGCTTCTGGTGAACGGCGATCCAGCGGGCCAGGAAGAGCACCATCGCCAGCTTGGCGAACTCCGAGGGCTGCAACCGAACCGGCCCCAGGGCGAACCAGCGCTTCGCCCCGTGCGAGGTGTGCCCGGCCACCAGCACCACCACCAGCATCAGCACGGCGACAGCGATCCCCACCACTGCCAGGCGGTCCAGCTTCCAGTAGGGGAAAATCGCCGCGAGCAGCAGGGCGACGGCCCCAATGCAGGCCCACATCGCCTGGCGCTTCAGGAAGTACTCCGGGTCGAAGTGCGTGTAGTGCGTTTGGCTGGCGCGCACGAAGCTGGCATCGTAGATGAACAGGATGCCGCAGGCGACCAAGAGGGCCACCGCAATCAGCAGATGCACATCAACCGGGTGTCTCTCGCGGACCATTCTGTTGCTCCCTGAATGATGCCCAGTGGGCCATGCCCATGCCACTGACCCAGCGCCCCTGGGGGCCGGCAGGCCCCGCCGATAGCCCTCATGAACGCCCCTGCCATTTACAGGTGAGCGAGCGCGACTGCCGCCGCGGCCGCCACAATGGCCACCAGCCAGAACCGAATAACGATCTGCGGCTCCTTCCAGCCAACCAACTCGAAGTGGTGATGGATCGGCGCCATGCGGAAGACACGGCGGCGGGTGCGCTTGAAGTAAGCCACCTGGATCATCACCGAGAACAGCTCCGCCCAGTAGACGGCGCCGATAATGAAGAACAGCAACTCCGTGCGCGTGAGGAGGGCCACCGCGCCCAGCGCTCCTCCCAGCGCCAGCGAGCCGGTATCGCCCATGATCACCCGCGAGGGGTTGCAGTTGTACCACAAGAAGCCGAGGCAGGCGCCGGCAATCGCCAGCAGGAAGACCCCCAGCGACCCCTGCATCCCGGCCGGAATCAGCAGGACGGCGGCGCCGGCGGCGATCGCCGTCAGCCCGCTCGCCAGCCCATCGAGGCCGTCCGAGAAGTTCACCGCGTTGGCCAGGCCAACCAGGAACAACACCTCCAACACCGCGTAGACCACCAGCGCTCCGGTGACCCCCAGGGCGCCGGCCAGCGGCTCCACCAGTCGGAAGAGGCTGAAGGGAGCCTGCACCGCGCCAAGGGCGCCTCCCATCGGCCTGGCCAGGAAGAGGACCACCAGCGCCGCGGCCAGCACCTGCAGGGCCAGTTTCTCGCGGGCGCGCAGCCCCAGGTTCTTGCCGCGCCGGGCAATCAGCAGGTCATCCAGGAAGCCGATGCCGCCGAAGGCGAGGGTGAGCGCCAGCGCCGGCCCGGTCAGCACGTCAATGCCGGCCAACCACACGGTCACCGTGACGGCGGCCAGAATAAAGACGAGGCCGCCCATGGTGGGCGTGCCGGCTTTGGCCTGGTGCGTCTCCGGCAGGTCCTCGTGAATACTCTGCTCGGCCTTGAGCCGGCGCAGGAGGGTGATGGCGCGGGGCATCGCCACCAGCACCAGCCCCAGCGCCAGGAGCAGCGCGAGCGCTCCGCTTGCCATGCCACTAGCCATCAGCACTCTCCAGCCCCTCGCTCACGATCTCCAGGCGCATTCCCCGCGAGGCTTTCACCAGCACCGCGTCGCCCGGCTGCACCACCTGCCGCAGCAGCGCCAGCGCCGCCGCGGCATCGTCGCAGGTGAGCACGCGCTCTGCCGCCATTCCCGCTTCCCGCGCCCCGTCGGCGAGGTCGCGGGCGCGTTCGCCAACGGCGATCAGCAGATCCAGGCCCGCGGCGTGCCGGCCCACCTCCCGGTGCCCGGCGCGGCTGCCGTCGCCCAGCTCCAGCATGTCGCCCAGTACGGCGAGGCGCCGCGCTCCCGGGAGGTGGGCCAGGTGCTCCAGCGCCGCCGCCATCGAGGCCGGGCTGGCGTTGTAGGCATCGTTCAGCACGGTGATGCCGGACGCCGTGCGGGTTACCTGCATACGCATTTCAGGAAGCCGGGCCGCCTCCAGGCCGGCCGCGACATCGGCCAGGGTGGCGCCCGCGCGAAGGGCGCCGGCAGCGGCGGCGGCGGCGTTCAGCGCGTTGTGCCGCCCCGGCAGCGGCAGGCGCACGGAGACGCTCACCCCGAGCGCCTGGAGGGTGAACCGGCTCTCGGTTGGCTCAACCATCAGGTCGGCCACGGCCACGTCCGGGCTGCCCTCGCCAGCGAACCCGAAGGTGGTGACCGGCGCGGACGACAGCGAGCGCAGCAGCGGCAGGAAGGGATCGGCGGCAGGGAGCACGGCCGCCCCGTCTGGCGGCAGCGCCTCCAGCAGCTCTCCCTTGGCGCGGGCGATCGCCTCCTGGGAGCCGAGCAGCTCCAGGTGTGAGGTGCCGATGTTGGTGATCACTCCCACCCGCGGCCGGGCGATGTTGGCCAGGTAGGCGATCTGACCGCGACCGCGCATCGCCAGCTCGACCACCGCCGCCGTATGCTGGCTCTCCAGCGCGAACAGCGTTAGCGGCAGGCCGATCTCGTTGTTGTGGTTGGCTTGGGTGCAGACCACCGGCGCGCGGCGCCCCAGAATCGCCGCCAGCATCTCCTTGGTGCTGGTCTTCCCCACGCTGCCGGTGACGCCCACCACCGGGATCGCGAATCGCGAGCGGTACCAGCCGGCCAGGTCTCCCAGCGCCCGGAGGGTGTCGTCGACCACCAGCAGCGTGCCGGCGCCCGCTACCTCGGCGCGCACGGCCTCCGCCTGGGCCTGCGCGATGATCGCCGCTGCGGCGCCCTCCGCCAGCGCCCGGGCCACGAAACGGTGCCCATCGAAACGCTCGCCCTTCAGGGCCACGAAGAGGCACCCCGGCACCAGTTGGCGCGTGTCGGTACAGACGACGGAGACCGGCGCCGCGGGGAGGCTGGCTGGCGCGCTGGCTTGAACCGCCCGGGCGATCTCCTGCAGAGTAATCGCCTCCATCAGCGGCTCCTCAGGATCTCTGCGGCGACTTCGCGGTCGCTGAAGTGGATCGTGCGGTCGGCGAAGATCTGGTAGTCTTCGTGCCCTTTGCCGGCGATGACGATCAGGTCGTCCTTGGCGGCATCGCGGATGGCGGCCTCGATGGCGGCCCGTCGATCCGGCTCGGTGGAGACCTTGGCGCGTGCCTCCGCCGGGATGCCGGCCAGGATGTCGGCGATGATCGCGCCGGGGTCCTCTGAGCGGGGGTTGTCCGAGGTCACGAAGACCCGGTCGGCCAGTTCAGCGGCGAGCGCGCCCATCTTCGGGCGCTTGCCCTTGTCGCGGTCGCCGCCACAGCCGAAGACGACCACCAGCCGGCGCGGCTGCAGGGCGCGGGCGGACTGGAGGACGTTGGCGATGCCGTCGGGCGTGTGCGCGTAGTCGACGATGACGGTGAACTCCTGGGCGGAGGGCACCGCCTCGAAGCGGCCGGGCACGCCGGTGAAGCCGTTCAGGGCATCGGCGATGGCATCAAGGGAGAGGCCCAGGGCCAGGCAGGCGGCGATGGCGCCGAGGCTGTTGTAAACGTTGAAGAAGCCGCCCACCGCCAGGCGAATCTCGCGCTCGCCGGCGTCGGTCAGGCAGCGGTAGACGATTCCGCCGGGCGATGCCTTGGCGTCGGCACCGCGCACCTGAGCGTCGGCGCTCAGGCCATAGGTGAGGGTGCGCCCGTGCGCCGCTTGGAGGAACCAGGGCGCGCTGGGGTCGTCGGCGTTGATGATGCCGGTGAACGCCTTGGTGGAGCGGATCGGCAGCTCGCAGAACAGCTCCATCTTCGCCGCGCGGTAGTCCTCCAGATCGTGGTGGAAGTCGAGGTGGTCCTGCGTCAGGTTGGTGAAGACGCCGACATCGAACTCCAGCTCGCGCACGCGGTGCAGGGCAATGGCGTGCGAAGAGACTTCCATGGCGCAGTCCCGAATGCCCTCCTGGACCATCGCGGTGAGGAGGCGGTCCAGGTCGGGGGCTTCCGGGGTGGTGCGATCGAGCGGCACCGGGCGGTCGCCGATCAGGGCGCCGAGGGTGCCGATGACGCCGGTGGGTTGCCCCGCCTGATGGAGGATGTGGCGGATCATGTAGGTGGTGGTGGTCTTGCCGTTGGTGCCGGTGATGCCCACCAGGCGCAGCTTGCGGCTGGGCGCCTGGTGGAAGTTGCGGCTGACGGTGGCCAGGGCGCGGCGGCCGTTGGGCACGACGAGGAACGGCACCGGGGGTTGCGCCGGAACGGCCGCGGCCTCCTCGGCGATGATGGCTGCTGCCCCGCGCTGCAGCGCGTCCGGGATGAACTGGTGGGCATCCTGCTGGAAGCCGCGCACGCAGACGAAGAGGAAGCCGGGCTCTACCTTGCGCGAGTCGTAGGCCACGCCGGTAATCGTGGCGTCGGCGGGGCCCACCTGCTGCTGCACTGAGAGACCTTCAAGTATCGATCTAAGGTTCAACGCCGTATCTCTCCGTAGTATTGGGTGCCGCTGGCGTGCCCGCTCCTGTTTGCGGCGCGGCCTTGCCGGAGGCACCAGTGAGTGCCCTCATTTTACCATACCCAATCCCTGGCGAAAACGCCGCCGCCGTGACCGGCAGCCGATCACTGCCCCGCCACGGGGCGCCGGCCCAACACCGTGCGCTTCAAGTCGACGGGGCGATCCGGCGGCACCTTCAAGCACCAAAGCGCGCCCTGCAGGATCTCCCGGAAGGCGGGGGCCGCGGTGGTGGCGCCCCAGTGGCTCCCTTTCGGCTCGTCCACGGTGACGATGGCGACCACCCGGGGGTTATCTGCCGGCGCGTAGCCGATGAAGGAGGCCACGAAGCAGCCGGGGGTGTAACCGCGGCCGGCCTTCACCTTCTGGGCGCTTCCCGTCTTCCCCGCCAGCGTGTAGCCCTCCAGTTGGGCGGTCTTCCCGGTGCCATCCTCCACCACCGCCTTCAGGCACTCGGTGACGGTGCGGGCCACCTCGGGCGAGATCACCTGGCGCACGACGCGCGGGCGGTACTCCTGGATCACCTTGCCGCTGCTGTCCTCCACACGGCTGATCAGATAGGGCTGCATCAGCTTGCCGCCGTTGGCGATCGCGGCATAGGCCGTTGCCACCTGCAGCGGCGTCACGCTCACCCCTTGCCCAAAGCCGACGTTTGCCAGCCGGATCGCCGACCAACTGCTGGGTGGGTCGAGCGAGCCGCGCTGCTCGCCGATGATGCCCGCGCGCGTATCGCCGATGAAGCCGAAATCGGCGATGTAGCGATAGAGGCGGCGGGCGCCCAGCCGCGCGGCAATCTGGGCAGTGCCGATGTTGCACGACTCCCGGAGGATGCCGCGGATCGTCTGCGCCCCGTGCCCGTGGTAGTAGGGCGCGTGCAGCACGCAGCGGATCCGCCGGCGCCCCACCGGGTAGATGCCGGAGCAGCCGAAGGTGGTGCTGGCGGTGATCTGCTTCTCCTGCAGGGCGGCCGCCACGGTGATCGCCTTCAGCGTGGAGCCGGGCTCGTAGAGGTCAGTCACGCAGCGGTTCCGGCGGTCGGCGGCGGTGCTGTCTGCTACCCGGTTCGGGTCGTAAGTGGGCCGGTTCGCCATCGCCAGGATCTCGCCGGTGCGCGGGTCGAGCACGACGGCACACACGCCGGCGGCCTGGTAGGCCGTGTAAACCTTCTCAATTGCCGTCTCGGCCAGGTGCTGGATGCGGGTATCCAGGGTGAGGACGACGTTGTAGCCGTCCACGGCCTCCACGCGCTGTTTCACGGTGCCGGGAATGGTGCGCTGGAGGGCATCCACCTCGGCCCACACCCAGCCATCGGTGCCGGCCACCGTGCGCTGAAGCTGGCGTTCCAGGCCCTCGATCCCCTGGCCATCAATGTCGGTGAAGCCGATCACGTTGGCGGCCAGGCTCTTGTGCGGGTAGGCCCGGCAGATCACGGGCTCGAGATGGATCCCTTCCAGGTTCAGCGCTTGCACCGCCTGCTCGGTTTTGCGGTCCACCTTGCGGCGCAGGTAGACGAAGGAGCCTTCGCGGCGGAGACGCTGTTCCAGCGTCTCCGCCGACAGGTCCAACAGAGGCGCGAGTTGGCGCGCGGTCTCCACCGGGTCCTTCACCCGACGGGGGTTGGCGACGACCGCCTTCAGCGGCAGGTTCTGGGTGAAGCTGTTGCCGTTCCGGTCGCGCAGGATGCCGCGCGCCGCCGGCAGCGGGATTCGCCGGTTGTGGTATTTGTCGGCCTGCTGCTTGTAGTGGGCGTGGTGGCGCACCTGGATGTTGACCAGTTGGCCGGCCAGGCCCACGAAGGCAAGCGCGATCAAGGCGAAGCCCCACTCGGTGCGCTTCTTCAGCAGCACCGGGAAGGGCGGCACGCGTGGGGCGGCCGCGGAGGGGCGTGCGCCGGCCAGGGTCGTGCTGCGGGACGCTCTCATGCCGATAGCCTCCCCGGGTGCGTGATCCACAAGGGATCCCGAAAGCAGGAGTGCATCGCCCGCAACTATGGCCGGGCGGAGGCGTGCTGGAACGAGCGCGTCTTGGCCGGCTCCGGCACGAGTGCCACGTACTGCAGCTCCTGGCGCGGCTGCATGCCCTGTCGCTTGGCTTCATACAGGATGCGGTCAATCCGCTTCAGCTCGGCCACCTGCGCTTCGAGGTGCTTGCGCTCGGCCTGAAGCTGGTGGAGGCGGGCCCGCAGGCGGCCTTGCTCGTAGCTGTGGCGGGTGGCGCTGGCACAGGCGAACACGTAGCCGACGAGGAGGCTGACGCCCACGGCCACCGCGGCCAGCGATCCCAGCAAGCGCCGTGAGTCGGGGGCACGCCGGCGGCGCCGGCGCGCGGCGCGCTGGGTGGCGGAGGTCACGGTGGCCTCCGCGGTCGCTCGAAACGTACTCATGTGCGCCTCCTCTGGATTGGACAAGGTCAGAGCCCAGGCCTCAACGCGCGACCTGGCGGTCGCCGCGCCGGCTCTCGAAACTCCGCGATTTTAGAGCCTATCCGGAAAGTAGCGGAGTGCCGCAGCAATGCGGCTTCCTAACCGCTGAAGCCCGATTGCTCGGGCACTCCGGCAATCCCCCGGGAGAGCAACGGAGTGCCGCAGCAATGCGGCATCTCACAGTACGAAGCCCGATTGCTCGGGCACTCCGGCAACTGCCGGGAAAGTAGCGGAGTGCCGCAGCAATGCGGCATCCCAACTGCTGAAGCCCGATTGCTCGGGCACTCCGGCCTGTATCCGTGCTTTTCGGATCGGCTCTCGGTTCTATTTGCGCTCCGCGGCGCGCAGCTTGGCGCTGCGTGCGCGCGGGTTAGCGGCTACTTCTTCTTCCCCGGGCACCACCGGCTTGCGCGTCAGGAGCGTGAGCAGCGGCTCCGGGGCTTCGCCGGCCGGGAATCCGATACCGGCCAGCTCGCGAAACAGTGTCTTGGTGATGCGGTCCTCCAGCGAGTGGTAGGAGATCACCACGATGCGCCCACCGGGGTGCAGAATGGCCACCCCGTTGCGGAGGGCGGCCGCCAGCAGGTCTAGCTCCCCGTTGACGGCGATGCGCAGGGCCTGGAACGTCCGGGTTGCCGGGTGGATCCGCCCATGCCGGTAGGCCGGGGGCACGGCGCCGGCCACGATGCTGGCCAACTGGCCGGTGCGCTCAATCGGCGCCTGCGCGCGCTCGCGCACGATGGCGCGGGCGATGCGTCCGGCGAAGCGTTCCTCGCCGTAGTCGCGCAGGAGGCGCTCCAACTCCTCCTGCGTGAGGGTGGCCACCAACGCCGCCGCGGTGACGCCGCCGGTCGGGTCCATCCGCATGTCCAGCGGCGCGTCTTGCAGGAACGAGAAACCACGCCCCGCCTCCTCCAGGTGGCGGGATGAGACGCCCAGGTCAAACAACACGCCATCGGCGGCGGCAAAGCCTTCGCCGCGCACCACCTCCGCCACGCGGTCGAACGTGGCGTGAACGGGGCGCAGGCGGCTGCCAAACTCGGCCAGGCGCGCACTGGCGACCGCCAGCGCGGCCGGGTCCCGGTCGATGCCAATCACCATGCCGTCCGGAGCACTGTGGCGCAGAAGCGCCTCGGCGTGCCCGCCATCGCCCAGGGTGCAATCAACATAGACGCCGCCGCAACGAGGCTGAAGAAAGGACACGACCTCAGGGAGCAGAACCGGGATGTGGAGGATAGCACCCGGGTCTTGCGGCAGCTCACGCTTCGGCGAGCGCATTGTTCGTCTTCACCATCCCGAGGGCCTGTGCCGATTCGAGCAGCGCCTCCTCAGAGATGCTTTCGTTGAACCGCTGCCACTCCGACGGGCTCCAGAGTTCGATGTGGTTGGCGGCGCCAACGATCACCACTTCATTCTCGATGCCCGCGTACTCGCGCAAAGCCTGAGGGATGGGGACGCGGTTCTGGCCATCCGCGTGCGTTTCCGTCGCGCTGCCACAGAAGTGAAGCTGCAGGCGGCGGGCGTGGGGGTCCAGGAAAGACTGGCCCACCAGCGTCTGGTTAAAGGCGTCCCACTCCTCCTTGCGGAAGACAAAGAGGCACTTCCCCAGCCCCTTGGTGATGTGGAAGCGCAGCCCCATGGAAGCCCGATATGCAGGAGGGAAGATCAGCCGGCCCTTATCATCAATATTATAGACCGATTGTCCGTTGAACATGGCGAGCTTCCACGGGAGCACCCTGAAATTCCACGACGCTACCCTGGGGCTACCCTCTGTCTCCCTGAGTATACCACCGGCCCGGCTGCTTGTCAACCAAATTCCCACGGCCGGCGTGGCATTTTGCGAGGGGTGGTCGAGCACGCCTCTGCCACCGCGGGGGCAGCTCCTTTGGCGCTGGGCAAGGAGGCTGGGATGGGGGCGGCAAACCGGTCATGGCGCCGCCGGGTGACTGCGGTGCCGGGATGAGGGGCCGATGGGGCTATTGGGCGAGGAGGTGGCGGACTGCTTCCGACAGGCGCACGCTGCTGGCCGCGGCGAAGGCAGCCAGCGCTGACCGGTCGATGCCGGGGTGGATGGTGTGGGGGGAGGTGACGGCGAGGGCGGCTACCAGGGCGCCGAGCTGCTGGCACTCGGCCGCGGGGAGCCCCGCCGTCAGCCCGGCCAGGATGCCGGAGAGGTGGGCATCACCGGCGCCCGCCGTGCTCTGCACCGCGGCGGGGAACGCCGGCACGTGCGTCAGCGACTGTCCGTCCCACCCCCAGCTCCCGGAGGCGCCGGCGGTGCTCGAGAGGCGCAGCCCGGGCTGCCCGCCCGTCGCCCGGGTTACCGCCGCGGTGATGGTTGCCTGAAGAGGCTCCTCGCTTGCGGACGTGCCGGCCAGCGCCGCGGCTTCATCGCGGTTGATGGCAAGCAGATCGACCTGGGCGAGCAGACCGCTGGCGAGCACGGCCGGCATCTCCTCCACCGTGAAGGAGGCAACGCGGAGGAAGCGGTAGCGGGTGCCGTAGTCGAGGAGTGCCGCCCGCGCCGCCAGCGGCACTTCGGGAACCGCCAGCGCGATCCCCTGCCCGGCATAGCGGGCGAACTCTGGCTCGGCCGCGGCGACGGTGGCCGCCGTCACCCGACCGCAAGCGGAGTCGTCGGTGGTGAGGTTGCCGCCGCTGCCATCGGGGTACACGAAGCAGAAGGAGAACAGCGTCTGCTCACCAGGAGCTGTTTGTACGTACCTTAGATCTAAACCCGCCTGCTCCATCTCCGCCCGCAGCGCCCGGCCGGGCGCGTCATCGCCGACGCGGCCGATGGGAAACACCGCGAACTCCGGGCCGAGCAGCGCCTTGGTGTAGTGGGCGATGATGTGGAGCTTGCAGTAGTCGCGGCGGTCGAGGAAGCGGCCGCCACGGCTTTCCTCGCGCCCGAGGGTGTGGTTGCCGCTCAGCGCGAAGAACGAGCCGGAGCCGATCCCTCCCACGCCAACCAGGGCCGCGAAGCGCCGCTGGTGTGGCTCAATCCGCAGCGGGTTCATGCTCAGAGCCCCAGGTCCCACTCGGGATGCTCGCTGATCGGGTGGGTGGCGGTGGCGCGGGTGGCGGTGATCAGCGCGTCCGGGTGTTCTTGCAGCAGGGTGATCGGGTACTCCGGGGTGAGCGGCCCGAAGAGCGCCACGCGCAGGGCGGTTGCCTTCCAGGCGCCGGTATCGCTGAAGAGGCGCACTTTCTTTGCCGAGAGGCACTCCTTCATCCCCAGGGTCACCGACATCGGCGGCACGAACTGGTAGGCCGCGCCGAAAGTGCGCTGTGCCAGCGCCAGGATCGTATCCCAGTTGTTCTCTTGCACGCGGATGGTGGAGTTCCGCACGTCATCGAGGGTGACCTGGCTGTAGGGATGACGGCGGGCCTGGTTGTAGGCGACGTGGCCGTCCTGGCCCCAGCCGCCGTAGGTGAGGTCAATCGGCGCCTCGGCAATCGCCGCACGGATCGCCTCCACGTTGCTGGCCGTCAACCAGTGGCGGTTCTCCTCGGGCACGGCCAGCGCCGGGTCTACCGGGCCATAGAACTGCTCCTCCATGAAGCCCCGGAAGGAGTAGGGGTGCCGCCGGGGTAGCTCGCGGCCCTGCCAGTCGAGGCACTCGTCCATGTGGAAGACTACCAGCCGGCGCAGGCTCACACGCTCGCGGTTCACCAGTTCGGTGAAAGGACGATACCAGCAGGAGGGTCCGCAGGGGATGATGGCGCGCGTTGGCTCGTTGCGGGCGTTGTGCGCCTGGATCTCGGCCACCAGCTCGCGGGCCATGATCTCGCCCATGGCGGCCGAATCGGGGCAGAGACGGAACGGCACCTTTCGCTGCGGGTGCTGCTCCAGTTCGTCACACGGGATACGGCACCAGGCGTACAGTTCCTGGGGAGTGATGCTGCTCACGGCGTCCCTCTCGGTATGGCTCCCGCCGCGCCCCGGTGCTGGGACACGGCGGGAGCCGGCCATCACGCGCCTACCTGGCGCACCGCCACGAAGCGCCCTTCGTGGGCTGACTCCCTGGCTGCCAGGCAGGTGTAGACGCTCTGAACGCCCGTCTGGATGGGGGTGCGCGACGGGGCGTGCCCGCGGATCACCTGCAGGAAGTTCTCGGCCAGCGCGGTGTCGCCGCCGAAGTGGCCCAGGCCCTCGCCGCCGGCCACGCGGTCGGTGAAGGGGGCATGGTGACGCACCCGCTTCAGGGCGTTGGTGTACCAGTCGAAGCTGAGGGTGCCCAGGTAGCCGCTCACCGTGGCGCCGCGGGTGCCGGAGTCGCGCCGGCTATAGAACACCTGGGTGTAGACGCCCCGGGCGCCGTTGGCGAACTCCACCAGGGCGCTGGAGGAGTCCTCGTTCATCCCGCTCTCGGGGGTGCCGATCTCCTCGGAGAAGAGGCAGGGGTGGCTCTGGTCGCCGCCACCGGAGAGGTTGCGCCGGCGGTTCTCCGGGCTCTCCAGACAGGTGGCGGTCTCCTCGCAGCGGTCGCAGGTGAGGCCGGCGGGGCGCTTGCCGCCGAAGACGCGCCCCCAAGAGGCCATCGCCGCCACTTTGACGATGGGGGCGCCCATCAGGTACATCATGTAGTCGAAGTCGTGGGTCGCTTTCTGCAGGAACAGCCCCTGGGTGACCGCGTAGTCGCGGTAGTGGCCGTCGAAGTAGCAGGTGCCGTAGGGCACGTAGTTGACGGCGAGGATGTGTTCCGGGCTGCCAACGGCGCCTTCCTCAATGTACTGGCGGCAAAGGCCGCACAGTGGCGAGACCCGCAGCGGGAAGCTGACGACCACCTGGCAGCGCGACTGTTCGAAGGCGCGCTCCAGCGCCACCGCCTGCTCCATCGAGGTGGAGACCGGTTTCTCCAGGAAGAGGGGCACGTCGTACTTCGCCACCTCGATGGCGAAGGGAGTGTGCAGATTGCAGCGCGTGCCGATCAGGACGGCGTCCAGGTTGGCCTGGCGCATCATCTCGTCGACCGAGCCGTAGAAGACGACATCCTGCCGGTCGCACTCATCGAGGCGGGCACGGGCGCCGGCCTCATCCGGATCGACAATGCCGACCACCCGAACCGCGGGCTCCAGCCGGCGCAGCTCGTACTTGATCACGTGGCTGATGCGCCCGCCGTGGCCGATGACTCCAAATCTCATCCTTATGCCTGCTCTCTATGTCGAGGCGGGTGAGCGCGGGCGTGAGGGCGCCAGCGGCGCGCCCCTCCCGCGCGGCCTCATTCTTGCTCCGCCCCCAGGTGCTTCGCGAAGAACGCGACGACCTTGTTGCCGTAGAACTGGTGGCCGCCGTAGGCCAGGTCGATCTCAAAGCGATCCGGCACGCCGGCGGCCTCATAGATGCGGCGGACCTGCGCGTGGGCGCGCACGGTGGCCTCGGGCGGGAAGCCGTAGTCGAACCCGCCGTTTTCCACCAGCAGCGGCCGGGGGCAGATCAGGCCGCAGATCTCGGCGTGGTCTCCGTACTTGAAGAGGCCCGGCAGGAACTGCGTGCCGCAGAAGTTGTCGATGCCGATGCCCCACGCCCGATAAGAGTTGAGGGCGCAGATGATGTCTGTTGCCCGGATGCGGGTATCGAGGGCGGCAAAGTGCATCACGTGGGCTCCGCCGCCGCTCAGGCCCATCGCCCCGATGCGCTCCGGATCAACGTAGGGCAGTTCCTGCAGCAGGTCCACGCACTTCATCAGATCCCACAGGTTGTAGGCCAGCAGGCTGAAGCCGAGCAGCGCGCCTTTGATGAAGTGGACGTTACACGGGTCGCGCCCAGGGATCGGGAGCTCGCCCGGGAAGTGATCGGACCGCTCGCCGAAGGGGCGCATGTCCGGGCAGATGGTGACGTAGCCCTGCTTTGCCATCTGCTCGCCGTAGTTGTAGTTGAAGCCGGCCGCGTCGTGCTGCGCTTCAGGGTAGCGGGCGCCGGCAACCGGGTCTTTGCCATGAGCGCCGTGCCCGTGGATGCAGACGATGGCGGCGCGTTTCCGCCCGCGCTCGGTATCCGCCGGGCGCAGCAGGATCGCCGGCACAGTGGTGTAGGGGGCGGTATCGAAGAGAATCTTTTCCTTGATTAAGCCGTCCTCTTCCACCCGCCACAGCACCTCCGTGGCGGCAGGCACCGGCGATGGCAGCGGCCCCAGGCACTCGAGGAAGCGCTGGCGAAACGCCGCCTGCCACGTCTCAAAGTCGTCGCGCGTGCTGCCCCGGAAGGTCAGCTCCGGCTCATAGTCGCGGATTAGGTCGAGGAAGAACTGCCGTGTGGAGATATACCGACC
>JAAZEB010000246.1 GCA_012512505.1 Armatimonadota bacterium
GCTCGTGGAGAGAGACGAGGTCGCCCTCGGGGTAGAAGCGGCTTGAGCTGCCGGGCTGCCGGAAGAAGCGCGCGTTGTCCAGGTTGAGGAAGTCTTGTCGCAGCGACTCCTGCAGGAGGGTGAGGTCGCGGCCCACACCGGCCCTGTCTTGCGCGCTGAAGTCGGAGGAAAGGCAATCGGACAGCCCGGGGAGGTCCTCCCGCTCGTAGGCGTCGTAGGCCTGACGCAGGAGGGCCTCGGCGGCGGCGATGTGCGCGGCCGCCACGTCGTCGCTGTCGTCCTCGCCGCCCTCGGGCAGGCCGTCGGGGGTCGCGCGCAGGGAAGCCCCCAGGCTCAGGCCCTCGCTGAGGGCGTGGGTGTCGTCGCTCATCGGCTCGGGCTCGCCCGGCGCGCCGCCCGGCGCCACCCACGACTGATAGCCAGGCCGGAGAACCACTCGCTCGCCGGCCGCATCCACGTAGACCAGGCCCTCGTCGCACCAGCAGAGCGTGCCCTGGGGAGTCACGTCCACCCCACCGCTGGAGCCACGCACGGCCAGCGTCGCGCTGGGCGTGATCACCTGCACCTCACTCCCCTTGCGCTGACGGGTACTCCCGTGGGCGCGGCCGGAATCGACGCGCAGGCGGGCGCGGCCAGCCGGGTCGCGCACCGTCTCGATCTGGAACTGAGCTGGCGCGGCCAGCTTTACCACGGTGCCATCCGCCATCTTCAGGGAGAGCTTCCCGGTGCGCAGGAGGATCTGATCGTTCTCCTGCAGGCGCGCGCCGTTGGCCAGCCGCCGCTGCCCCGGGTTGATCAGGCCGGTGCCGGTGACGTTGCCGACCACCGCCGCGGCCGCCACCGCCGGGGCGCCACTCGCCCGTTCCGGCAACAGCAGCCCCAGCGCCAGGCAGGCCAGCACGCAATACCGAGCGGTTGCCATGTTACTGCCCCTCCGTCGCGGAAGTGGCGGCCGAAGGCCGCTCACTCCGCGGCTTGCCCGACGGTGGCCGTCTCCGGCGCGGCCGTCTCCGGCGCTTCCTCGGCCCACCCCAGCAGCTCGTAGACCTGAACGGCCTCCGCCTTCCCTTTCACGGTGGCGGCAGGCAGCCGACGCACCGCGAAGAGGCCCAGATCCTTCACTTCGTTGTAGGTGCTCTCGCTGATCAGGATCTTGGTGCCCAGCTCCTTGTTCAGGCTCTCAAGACGCGAGGCGGTGTTGATCGTGTCGCCGATGCAGGCGAACTCCAGCCGGTCACGGTGGCCGATATTGCCCACCACCGCGTCGCCGGTGTTCACGCCGATGCCGATGTCGATGCCGGCCTTGCCCTCGGCGGCCCACTGGCGCTGCAGCGCCTCCAGTTCCTCACGCATCCGCACCGCCGTGCGGCAGGCGCGCTCGGCATCGTTGCCGTAGCTCTTCGGCACCCCGAACGTCGCCATGATCGCGTCGCCGACGTACTTGTCGAGCGTGCCCCGGTGCGCGAAGACCACATCGACCATGCGGTCGAAGTACTCATTGAGCATCGTCACCACCTGCTCCGGTTCAAGGCGCTCGCTCATCGTGGTGAAGCCGCGGATGTCGGAGAAAAGGCAGGTGAGCCGCTGCTTGCGGCTGCGCCCAAGCTGGCTCGCCTGCTCGTTCTCCATCAACTCGCGGGCCACGTCCTTAGAAACGTACTTGCTGAAGAGGGCGCTGATCCGCCGGCGCTCGCGATCCTCAACCGCCCACTTATAGAGCACACCGATCACGAAGGAGGCACCCGCGCCGGCGAGGGGCACCACCACCGGGATCCAGACCCCCTGGCGGAAGAGGGCCAGCGCCACCCCGGCGTAGACCACCGCCACGCCAATCAAGCCCAGCAGCGCCTTGTCGGGGCGGCCGACGACGCTGCCAGCGCCCACCGCCAGCGCCCCTAGCGTTGCCAGCGCCAGCGCCCATCCCTCTGGCAAGCGCCGCAGCGGCCGGTTCCCCAGCAGCATGTGGGTGATGTTGGCGTGCACCTCCACGCCCGGAAAGCTGGCATCGTTGGGCACGGAAACCGCGTCATGAAGCATCGGGTCGGTAGCGCCGACGAAAACGACGCGGTCGCGGAAGGCCCGCTCCGCCGCCGCGGCGGAGAGCAGGCCCTCCTGCACCACCTGGTAGTAAGGAACCCGGAGGACCGCCCGCTCGGCGCCGGTGTAGTTGATCCAGAACTTGCCCTCGGCGTCCAGCGGCACCACCGTCTCGCCCAGCCGGAGGGCGCCCGGCGTCACGGCCGCGTCCGGGTCGTGACCCAGGAAGCGCGCCGCCGCCAACACCGAGAGGGCCGGGGCGCGGATCGAAGCCACCGTGGGCGAGAAAAGCGAGGCGCGGCGGACGACGGTGTCCTCCTCGTGATCCATCCCGATATAGCCAACGCCGCAAACATCGGCTAGCTCCGGGAACGGGTATTGCCACCGCGCGCCCGCGAGCGCCGTGGTGGTGCTCGCCTCGCTGGCCAGCGTCTCCAGGTTGGCGGCCACCAGCACGTTCCCGGCCCGGCGGCAGGCACGCACCAGCGCCCGGTCGGCCGCGTCGCCGCGGGGAGCATCGAACACCACGTCGAAGGCGATCACCTTCGCTCCCCACGCCGACAGCCGCTCGATCAGGCGGGCGTGCAGCGAGCGCGGGAAGGGCCATCCCCCCAACTCGCCCACCGAGGCCGAGTCGATCTCGACGATCGTCACCTGCGAGGGACGAGGCATCGGCCCACGCAGCCGGAGGAGGGCATCGTGCGCCGTGTACTCCGCCTTGCGGAGAAATAGCCCGGTTTGCGGCACGAATTGGGCAGCACCGATGAGCGTCGCCACCATCACGGTGATCAGCAGCGTGACCCCCGCGTGCCGAAGCCTGCGTGCGTGCATGCGGCAGTCCCTGGTCTCGAGGAGCAAGGCCGCCGGGCGGGGCAACAGTCGCCGCGTGCCCGAGGGCCCGCTTCCCCAAAGGCGCTGGCATCAGGCCAGGCGCTGGTGGGCAAAGACGAACAGCAACCGGGTGAGGAACACCCGTGCCTCTTTACCCCATTATCGGAAGGGAAGGCGGCATTCTATAGGGAGTGCCGGTGAAGGGAGTGGGATCTTGCCGCGATCTCGTGGGTAGGTTGCTACAGCTTCTGCGTCACTGGACACCGCTCACGACCCGATTGGCCCTATGGGCCAGGTGTCCGCTGTTTCGGGCAGGGTTCGTGTTCCAGTCAGAGCTATAAGAGCTCAGGAATGGGAGTAGGACGGGCCACCAGCGGGCGCGGATGGAGGGGCGCCTCCCGGCCCGCGTTCTGGGGGTCACACTCCCGTTCCTGAGCTCTTACCTGGCCGTTGGCCCTTGCCCTGGCCTCGCTGCCCCATGGCCCCGCTGGCGCGTTGATCCGTTGGCTTTCTCAGGTGAGCGTGCGGGCGCTGTTCTCGTGGCCGTCGTAGGTCATCAGCACCGGCTCGTTGTCGACCACCGTCTCCAGGTGGACGGCGCGGCCCCAGAGCTTGTAGACGTGCTGCATCGCCTTTTCGGCGTAGGCAATGTCCAACTCGCGGCCCTCGAAGGCATGCCGCAGGTACAGCTCGCGGTTGCCACGGTAGTCGCCATCCTCCACGTGCAGCACCGGATAGCCCATGTTGGTCATGCTCTGGACGAGCATATCGCGCGTCTTCTCCCAGTCTTTCTCCACGATCACCCACTCGTCGTCCTGCAACTCGTAGACGTAGAGGTCCAGCTCCTCCACCAGATCGGCAGTGAGGTAGTTGCGCAGGAAGGAGACGTCGTTCTCCAGCTCGCGCACCTCGAAGATCTTGGCGAGGCCCTGGTTCGGCTCGCGGCCGAGGAGGCGACGCTCCTCCTCGGTGGGGTTATCCCAGCGGCGCAGGATATCTTCCCACACCTTGATTCCGACGTAGTAGGGGTTGATCGAGCGTTTCGAGGGCGACGGCGACAGCACCCCGGCGTTGAGCTGGGAGAACTCCACGTATTCGTCGTCGGTCAGCTCCAGTTCCCGCAGGATGCGCGCGTGCCAGAAGGAGGCCCAGCCCTCGTTCATGATCTTGGTCTGCATCTGGGGGAGGAAGTAGAGCATCTCCTCGCGCACGATGCCGATCACGTCGCGCTGCCACTCCTCCAGTTCCGGGGCATGGGCCATCAGGAAGCCCAGGATATCCTTTTCCGACTGCTCAGGCAGCCGGCGCCGGCCG
Organism: Armatimonadota bacterium; assembly: GCA_012512505.1. Taxonomy (GTDB): domain Bacteria; phylum Armatimonadota; class JAAZEB01; order JAAZEB01; family JAAZEB01; genus JAAZEB01. The sequence continues at coordinate 4,183 of JAAZEB010000246.1, forward strand.
CGCTCCTCCTCGGAGGGCGCCGGCTTACCGCGCTCCTCCAGCTTCCACAGGTCGTCGTAGGGCCCCTCCGGCTGCCGCCGGCGCCGGCCGCGCTCGTCGCCATTGTCCGTGGGCGGCTGCCGCAGGTGGACGTGGGGGTCAATATGCTCCTGGATGGCCAATACGGCGTCGAGGAACTCCTCCACCTCGCGCTCGCCGTGATCAAACTCGTAGCTGCGAATGCGGTCGGCGTTGACGCTGGCCGTCTCGATCATCTGCCGCGAGGTGTGCCCGAAGTAAACGTTGTTCTTGAAGAAGTCGCAGTGCCCCATGACGTGGGCGATCACGAGCTTGTTCTGCACCATGGAGTTGGTCTCCATCAAGAACCCGTAACAGGGGTTGGTGTTGATCACCAGCTCGTAGATCTTGCTGAGCCCATAGTCGTACATCATCTTCATCTGATGGTACGCTTTGCCATGGGTCCAGTGGGAGAAGCGGCCGGGCAGACCGTAGGCGCCGAACTCGTACATGATCGCGGCGGGGACCACCTCGAAGTGCGTCGGGAACGGGTCGAGCCCGAGGCGGCGCCCAATCTCCCAGATCTCCTCGATGGCGCGGCCAAGCTCCTGGGTCTCGTGGTCACTCAGCACTGGCGGGTACCTCCCTCGGCGAGAAGAACTTGCGCAGGGCAGAGTAGACGTCCTTCTTGTCCTCGATCGTCACCCCCACGAACTTTGGGTCCTGGATCTTGGAGAAGGCGGACATCAGCGTGCTGGAGTGCGCACAGCGGTACTCCTTGATCTCGCCGTAACCAAAGAGGTTGGACTGGGCCATCAGTTGGTTCACCAGCTCCACGCACAGCTCGTTGTCGGTGAGCTGGTTGTCGCCATCGGAGAAGTGGAACGGGTAGATGTTCCACTCGTTGGGGCTGTACTTCTCGCGGATCAGATCCAGCGCCAGGCGGTAGGCGGAAGACGCCTTGGTGCCACCGCTCTCGCCCTTAGTGAAGAACTCCTCCTCGCTCACCAGCTTCGCCTCGGTATGGTGCGAGATGAAAACGATGTCGACGTTGTTGTACTTGGTCCTCAGGAAACGCACCATCCAGAAGTAGAACGAGCGGGCGATGTACTTCTCGAAGTCGCCCATGCTGCCGCTGACGTCCATCATGGCGATGACGACGGCGTTCGACTCCTGGCGCACGTCCGGCTCCCACGTCTTGAAGCGCAGGTCGTCCTGGCGCAGGTCTTTGAAGCGAGCATCGCCACGGGCGGCGTTGCGCTTGATGTTCTCGCGGATCGTGCGCTTCTTATCCAGATTAGTGAGAATGCCGTTGCGGCGGATATCCTTGAAGCGGATCCCCTCCGCCTCCAGACGCTGCTGCTTCTTCTCCTGCAGGTTCGGCAGCGTCAGGTCCTCGAAGATGAGTGCCGCCAGCTCCTCCAGAGTGACATCCGCCTCGTAGTAGTCCATGCCCGGGGCGGTGCCCGCCTCGCCCTGGCCCTGGCCGGCGTCGCCGGAGGCTTGCTGGCCGATGACGTCGCCCACTTTCGACCCGCCCTGACCCTGGCCGACGTTCTTGTGCTTGCGCGGGTCGAAGCGGAACTTGTACTCCTCCAGCGACCGGATCGGCACCTTCAGAATCTTCTTGCCATCGCTGAGGATAATACTTTCCTCGCTAACGATGTGCTGAAGATTCTTCTTGATGGCGTCGCGTATCTTCTCTTTGTGCCGCTGCTGGTCGGCGGGTCCCTTGCGATGCAGCGACCAATCATTCCTTGATATCGCTTCCGGCATTGGTTTCACCCCGCCTGGCGATGCGCGATCCGGAGCGAGCCCCGCGGGCTCCGGCACTGGGCCGTTCCGCCGGGCATCACCCACATCGCACATCGCACGTTCCGACAGACCGTCACGCCACACCCCCCGCCGCCACGCCGGGCGAGCTACCGGTTCAGCAGCGTGCCCACGTAGCGCAGCAAGTCGTTAGCACACACGTGGCAGTAGCCGTGCTCGGCCACCAGGCGATCCACCACGTCGTTGATCCGCTTGAGCTGCTCGGCATCCGGCGTCTTGGTGCTGGTGGTGATCTTGACGATATCCTTCAGGTCCGCGAAGAGCTTGCGCTCGATCGCCTCCTTGAGGCGCTCGTGCGAGCGATAGTCAAACGGCACGCCCTTGCGTGCCAGCGCCGAGATTCGGATCAGGATCTCTTCGCGGAACGCCTTCTTCGCGTTCTCAGTCACCCCGATCTGCTCTTCGATGGAGCGCATCAGCTTCTCGTCCGGCTCCATCTCCTCCTCGGTGATCGGGTCGCGCACCTTGGTGTGGTTGCAGAACGCCTCCACGTTGTCCAGGTAGTTGTTGAGGAGGGTGCGCGCCGACTCCTCAAAGGAGTAGACGAAGGCACGCTGCACCTCCGTTTTGGCCAACTCATCGTACTCGCGGCGCGCTTCGTCGATGAAGTTGAGCAGGCGCTCGTGTTCGCCGCGGCTGATGCTGGTGTGCTGGTCCAGGCCATCCTTCAGCGCCCGCAGAGCGGTGATCGGGGTCAGGCAGGTGATCCCCTCGCGGATCAGGGCGTTGGAGAGCCGGTTGATGACGTAGCGCGGGCTGATCCCGTCCATCCCCTCGCGCTCGGTCTCCTCCTGCAGTTCCTTGGCATCCTTGGCCTTGAAGCCGTCCACATCCTCACCGTCGTAGATCTTCAGCTTCTTCATCGCGCTCATGCCGGCTTTCTGCGACGGCTCGAGGCGCGAGAGGACGGCGAAGATGCTCGCCACGCGCAGGGTGTGCGGCGCGATATGCACGTCGCGGAGGGCGCTTTGGCGCAGCAGCTTCTCGTAGATGCGCACCTCCTCCGAGACCCGCAGGTTGTACGGCACCCGCACCAGGATGATGCGGTCTTGAAGCGCCTCCGACTTCTTGTTGCCCACGAAGGCGTTGTACTCGTTCTCGTTGGTGTGCGAGACGACTACCTCGTCAGCGTAGATCATCGAGAAGCGGCCGGTCTTGATGTTCTGTTCTTGCGAGAGCGTGAGAAGCACGTAGAGGAACTTCTCATCGCACTTCAGCATCTCGATGAACTCCATCAAGCCGCGGTTGGCGATGTTGAGCTCGCCATCGAACCGGTAGGCGCGCGGGTCCGACTCCACCCCCACCTCGCCGATGGTGGACAGGTCGATCCCGCCGACCAGCTCCGAGATGTCTTGCGACTTGGGATCGGATGGGGTGAAGGTACCGATGCCGATCCGGTTCTTCTCGCTGAAGGCGATCCGGTGGACGGGCACCGTCTCGATGCGGCCGTCGTGCTGGGTGCGGACCATCAGCCGGCAATGCGGGCAGAGATCGCCCTCGACGTAGATCCCGTGCTCCCGCTCCAGCTCCGGGCGGAGGGTTTCCGGAACCAGGTGCAGGGGCTCCTCATGCATCGGGCACCCCTTGATGGCGTAGACGGCACCCTCGTCGGTGCGCGAATACTGCTCCAGCCCGTGCTTGAGCAAGCTGACGATGGTCGACTTGCCGCCGCCGACCGGGCCCATCAGCAGCAGAATACGCTTGCGCACCTCCAGCCGCTGGGCGGCGGAGCTGAAGTACTCCACAATCTGGCGCAGCGAACGGTCCAGGCCGAACAACTCCTGGTTGAAAAAGTGGTAGCGCGGCTCACCATCGGGGCCTTGCTCCACCCCGGCGGCCATGATCATGTCGAACACGCGGCCATGCGACAGCCGCGCGATGCGTGGGTTGGCTTTGACCATCCCGAAGTAATCGGCGAAGGTCCCCTCCCACTGAAGCTCCTGCTCCTGGGCACGGTACTCCTCAAGCCGAGCGAGTAAATCCATCGTCCTCCCTCCCCCTTTCGCTAGTGGGGCGCTTCCAGGTGCCTCGGCACCGGGTGCTGGAGCCAGGCGAACCGCCGGTTCGCCCCCACGGCCCCGAGCGTCCCGGGACCACGGCCAAGGTGTCTCCAAACGACCCACTAGTCCATCTCCTCGAGCCGGCGTGACGGGGCAACGCGCGTTAGCGCCCGCAGCCCAGGCCCGGCCCGCGCGGCTCGGCACCGGCCGCCACCTGGGACAACAAAGGGCAGGGGTAGACCCCGATTCTACTGGAGATAGAGTCGAAGGGTTTCCCCTGCCCTTGCTATTGCATCGATGACGGGTATGCAGCCCCGCAGCAACTCGGGCTACCGATCGCTCAAGGTGCCCGTCCCTTCCTCAGGTTGCCCCGGACGCGCCCTTCGGCTCTCCACGCCCCTCCCACCTGCAAGCGGTGCCCCACACCAAAAGGTTCAGCCATTTTCACGACCAGCCGTGCTTCGCGAATACGCCCCTGTTATACCCACAACACCCTGGCGCCAAACTGACCGCCCGGGCGCCGGCACCACCGGCCAGGCGCCGTTTCCTCGGTAGCACGAACCGTTGCAGGCGAGATGCTTCTTGACAAGCTGCACCCTCCGAACGCCCCGTCGCGGTTGCCACCGGGCTTGCCGCCAGACCCTCCCAGCGGCAGAGCGCCAGGCGGCCTCCCTAGTCGGCAAGGCTGCCTCCCCCGGTGGGGCCGGCGCCGGCTCGACTGGGGTCACTCGGCGAACGGCTATCCGGGTGAGTGCAGGTTCTGTGCCAAGCGGGTTGCACCCGACTGGTAGTCGGGCACCAGGAGGCGGGTGCCGGGGAGGAGGATTTGGCCGGGGCGCAGGCGGTTCAAGGTGCGGATCTCGGCGGCAACCGCCCGCGGGTCTTGCCCAGACGCCCGATAGCGCACGGCGAGGCTCCAGATGGTCCCGCCGGCGGGCAGCGCCACCTCGCGCACGGTGGGCACCGGCGGCTTCGCGCGCAGCCGCAGCAGGCCCAGCCCCGCCACGGCCACCACGGCCAGCGCCGCGCCAGCCCACAGCAACACGCACGCCGTGTCGAGATACCGCTGCCACGCTCTGCGCTTCCGACGGTTTGCTCTCATCGTCGTTCTCCCGGGCAACAAACAGCGTTTGTATTTGCATAATAGCACACATGCGCTTGCCTGTCAAGCGTTTGATCGCCCGTGCCGGCAGGATCTCCGGCCCCGATACCCACACCCCATCGGCGTAGGAAACGCATCCTACGGCGGGTGTGCGGTCGGATCGCCGGCGTCCCGCCGGCCCCCGTAGGAGTCCCCCATAGCCCGGCAGGCACCCAAGAGGATGAAAAAGGGGCTCCCTCGCCAATCCGGGAGGCAGGCAGCCGTTCCGCACCCCGAAGGGGTGCCATCACCCAGCCCAGGGTGCCGCACCCTGGGACACCCCACAAGCGCATTTCGCCTAACCCTGAAAGGGTTGGACCGGGGAACCCCCGTTGTGAAACCCTTTCAGGGTTACGGGGTTGGGCACGGGCGGGTTTCCCCAGGGTTCGGAACCCTGGGCTAGGTTGTTCCACCCCTTCGGGGTGAGGAGGCACCGCCGATCCGGAAGTGAGGCTGACCGCAAACAGGCCATTTTCAGGGTAGGCGTCTCCGACCCCGATACCCACGCCCAATCGGCGCCCGGGGTGCCTCTTAGGCGGACAAGGAGTTGTGCTGGTCAGGGGCGAAGAGGGGCAAAACGCCCGGGGGATGCCTACCGGCGGCAGGCCCCAGGGGCCAGGATGGCAGGAAAGGGCAAGGACCAGCAATGGCACAACTGGCGGTGAATGGCGGCACGCCCGTCCGCGACACTACGGCACGACCATGGCCCGCGTGGCCGCAATGGGATGAACGAGAAGCGGCTGCATTGTTGGAGGTGCTTCACTCCGGGGTGTGGGGCAGCCACGCCGGCGGGCAGGTGCGGGCCTTTGAGGCGGAGTTCGCCCGCTTCCAGGACGCAGAGTACGGCGTCTGCAACTGCAACGGCACCGCCTCCCTGGAGGTTGCCCTGCGCGCCGCCGGCATCAGCAGCGGCGACGAGGTGATCGTGCCCCCCTACACCTTCATCGCCACGGCCAGCGCCGTGCTGATGACCAACGGCGTGCCGATCTTCGCGGACATCGACCCGGACACCTACAACCTCGACCCGAAAGCCGCCGAGGCGGCGATCACCCCGCGCACCAAAGCGATCATCGCCGTGCACATCGGCGGCTGCCCGGCCGACATGGACGCCTTCCCGGAGCTGGCGCGCAAGCACAACCTGGTTCTGATTGAGGACTGCGCGCAGGCGCACGCCGCCGCCTGGCGCGGGCGCAAGGTAGGCGCCATCGGCGACATGGGCTGCTTCTCGTTCCAGTCCAGCAAGAACATCAACGCCGGCGAGGGCGGGATCATCCTCACTAACAGCAAGGAGTACCACGAACGCTGCTGGTCGATCATCAACGTCGGGCGCATCCCGGACGGCGCCTGGTACGAGCACCACGTGCTGGGCTCCAACTACCGTCTCACCGAGTTCCAGGGCGCCCTGCTGCGGGTGCAGCTCACCCGTCTGGAGGAACAGGCGGCCCGGCGCTGGGAGAACGCGAAATTCCTCAATGAGGAACTGGCGAAGATCCCCGGCATCCGTCCGCTGCAGGTGGACGACCGCGTGACGATGCACGCCTACCACCTCTACATCTTCCGCTACGACTCGGCGGCGTTCGGCGGCATGAGCCGCGAGCAGTTCACCGCCGCCCTCAACGCCGAGGGGATCCCTTGCAGCGTCGGCTACGTGCCGCTCTACCGCACCGACCTGTTCCGCACCCAGGGCACCGTCGCCGGCGCGAAGGTGGATTACACGAAGGTCTACTGCCCTGTGGCCGAGCGCGCCTGCGCCGACGAGGCAATCTGGCTTTTCCAGAGCATGCTCCTCGGCAGCCGGGAGGATATGCAAGACATCGTCGACGCCGTCGCCAAGATCCAGGCGGCCACCGCCGGCTGATCCCCACCCGCTCTCGGCTCGAACGCGAGGCCCAAACAACCGGAGGGTCGCGCCGCAGGATCCTCCGTGGCACGACCCTCCGATGGCGCTGCCCGCACCATGCCTTTGGCCGGCATTGCCGCAGCCCCCTGGCGGTGCTATAATGGACTCGGCCCACTACCCCCGTAGGCGGGAAGGAGCGCCGAGATGCTGACCGACGAACGGACGAAGCGCAAGACACGGACAAAGCGCGCGCCGGCGGCCGCGCCGACAACGCCGCCGATCGACTGGGCATCCGTGCGCCCCGAGGTGACGGACGAACTGCTGGCCGACATCACCCGGCGCATCGTCGAGCGCTTCCACCCCGAGAAGGTGATCCTGTTCGGCTCGTACGCCTACGGCAAGCCGCACCTCTACAGCGATGTCGACCTCTTCGTCATCATGGAGTCGGACGAGAGAATCTTCGAGCGTATCCGCCAGGTGGATGAGGTGGCACGCGTCCCGTTCCTGCCCATGGACGTGATCGTCCGCACCCCCGAGGAGGTGCGGCAGCGGTTGGAGATGGGGGACTTCTTCGTCGCCGAGATCCTGAGCAGGGGTAAGGTGTTGTATGAGCGCGATGGACGAGTGGGTCGAGAAGGCAGAGGCTGACTACAAGGCCGCCATTACCTTGAACCGTCGCCGCCGTGATCCGTTGCCGGACATCGTCTGCTTCCACTGCCAGCAGTGCGCGGAGAAGTACCTGAAAGCCTACCTGGTGGTGCATGGAACAGCGCCCCCGCTGATCCACGACCTGCAGGCGCTACTGAACCTCGCATCCGCCCACGATGCCTCACTCATGGTTCTAGACCCACTTGCCGGCTTGCTGAACCGTTACGCGGTGGCGATCCGTTATCCCAGCCTGACCGCTACCCCTGCCGATGCCAACAACGCGGTGGTGGCCCTTCGCCGCATCCGCACCGTTCTGCGCCGGAAGCTGGGGCTGTAGGCCGACGCTGGTCGGCCAGGAAAAGACGAAAGGGCGCATGGCTGATAGCCGCGCGCCCCTTCGCGAGTGGGGTTCCTACAGCAGCGTGTCGAGCGTTAGCTCGAAGAGGGCGCACGGCACCTGAATGCCCCATTGCTCCAGCACCGCCGGATGCACCTCGCCGATGAACCCGGCCGGCCGGCCACCCACCCGGATCTCGCCGGCACGCCCAGGGATGAACGTGCCATGCGCCACCGGCGCCAGCTCGTATTCGCGGTCGAGGTAGTAGAAGAGGGCGTCCAGGTAAGAGTGCGCCTCGGAGAAGCTGGCGCTGGCATGGGCGATGATCGCCCCCAGGCGCACCTCGGTGCGGCTCTTCAGGTCGGCCGTCTCGTCGTAGACCTGCACCTCGCCCAGCTCGAAGACGCGGTGGGGGTAGGTCGCGCGCGAGCTGATCCCCTCCATCCGCAGCAGCGAGGGCACCAGCGAGTTGCGCAGCACCGAGTACAGCTCCGACATCACGTTGCTGATTGCCACCAGGGGGGCATCAGGGAGGCCGACGCGCGTGGTGCAATCCTCACGGGCGGTGAGGATGTTCGTCATGATCTCCACGAAGCCGAGGCCGACAACCAGCTTGCGCACCTGTCCGGCAAGCTGCTCGATGGCGCTCAGCTCGCCCACGGTGTAGTCCGAGGGCATCACCGGCGCGAAGGAGTTGTAGCCGGCGCTGATCAGGTAGTCCTCGATGGCGTCGACCGGGTGCATGTAGTCGCGGCGGAAGGGGGGCAGCATCACCTCGATGGCGCCGTCTTGCACCATCACGCCCAGCCCGTAGGCGGCCAGGCAGCGGCCCAACTCGGGCATCTCGACGTCCTGGCCCAGCACCCGGGCCACGTCGGTGATCGCCACCCGCACCGAGTCGCGGAAGTCGTAGGGGGTGACCACCGCGCGGCCGAATGGCGTGTCGTAGGGGTATTCGCAGCGCACCGGAAGCACCGTGCCGCCTCGGTCTACCGCGTTGGCCGCCAGGATGTTGGCCGCCAGCAGCACCTGGTGCATCTCCGTGCCGGTGACCTCCACCAGCAGGTAGTCGTCACCCACCTTCACTTCGCCTAGGGCGCGGCTGTTGATGATCGGCGGGAAGGAGAGTACCTGGTCGTTCGCATCGACGAGCAGCGGGTAGCGTGGCTGCCCCTCCAGGACGTAGCGGTAGTCGATCCCCTTGGGATGGCGCTCGAGGATCTCGCGCAGCGTCAGCGGCTCGTCGAAGCCAAGCGGCACAAACGTGGCGCTCTGCGGGTCGACATCGATATAGCGCACCGGCCAGGTGATCTTGGCGGCGTTGTAGAGGCCGACGGAGACGGCGGCGCGGCGGTTGCCAAAGTTCTCCGAGAGCTTCTCCTGGGTCTGGATGAACTGCTTCAGACCGTCGTCGGTGATGGTGATCCCCTGGATGAGGAAGCCGGCAATGTAGGGGCGCACCCCCTGCAGCGCCGGGCTCACCCGGATCACCGCCTCCGTGGGGGAGGCCACCTCATCCCCGGGCACCACGTAGCAGGTGTAGGGCGCCAGGCCACCTTCGGCGTGGGCGCGGATCTGCCGCGCCACCCCCTCGGCACACCACAGGTCGGGCCGGTTGGTATCATTCAGCTCAATGGTCAGCTCGCCCGCTTCCTCCCGCTTCAGCTCCGCTTTGGCCAGCGGCAGGCGCGCCTCGAGTTCGGCGAGGGAGAGTTCCCTCCCGATCAGGCTCTGCAAATCCTCCAAGCGTGCAGTAATCGTCGGCATCGATACCCCTCAAGCCACGGTCAAGTTCAAAGGCCTACGGGCCTTACCATCGGCGGACGGCGGTCTGCGCCTCTCCGTACCCCGATGCTGCCGCGCTACTTCCAGGTTTCCGTGACCTTGCGCGTGCGCACCAGATCCAGGTCGGCGGAGAAAAGATCGCGGATGTCCTGCAGGCCGAGCGCCAGCATCGCCATCCGGTCGATCCCCAGGCCCCAGGCGATCACCGGCACGCTGACCCCGAGCGGCTGGGTCACCTCGGGCCGGAAGAGGCCGGCGCCGCCCAGTTCCATCCAGCCCAGGCTGGGGTGACGGGCGTGCATCTCCACCGACGGCTCGGTGTAAGGGAAGTAGGCCGGGGCGAACGCCACCTCGGTGGCCCGAGCGATCTCGGCGGCGAACAGCTTCAGCAGGCCCAGCAGGGTGCGGAAGTTGACACCTTCACCCAGGACGATCCCTTCCACCTGGTAGAAATCACTGGCGTGGGTGGCATCCACCTGGTCGTAGCGGAAGCAGCGCGCCGTGGCGAAGTACTTGCCGGGGATCTTCGGGCCGGCGGCCAGGGTGCGCGCCGAGAGGGCCGTTCCCTGAGTGCGCAGGAGCAGGCGGCGGCTGCGCTGGGCATCAAAGCGGTATTCCCAACCGCGCGAGCCGGTGTCACCGCCGTTCTCGTGGGTTTGGGCCACGCGGGTGGCGAACGGCTCCGCCACCGGATCGGAGTACTCCGGCTCCTGCACGTAGTAGCTGTCATGAATGTTGCGCGCCGGGTGGAACTGGGGCATGTAGAGCGCATCCATGTCCCAGAACTCGTTCTCCACCAGCGAGCCGCGCATCTCGGTGAAGCCCATCGCCAGCAGCTTCTGGCGAATGAAATCGAGGAACTCGGCGTAGGAGTTGAGCTTGCCGGCCAGCACCCGCGGCGGGTTCAGACCGATGTAGTAGGGCCGGAAGCGGGCGCCACGCCACGATCCCTCCTGCAACATCGCCGGGGTGAGCTGCCCGATCTCCTCGCGCACGCCGCGCTCCGCCAGCAGCCGGGCGACTGCTTTCCCCTCCTCGGTGAGGGCGTAGGTGCGGCGGCGGCGCAGGTCGATGGCGACCAGGCCCTTTCCCTTGCGCTTGCCGCCGGCCATCTCCTGCAGGCGCTGCTGCTCGGCCGGGGTGAAGCTCTCCAGCGGGGCCGGCTGTCGCTCCCGCACCGCGCGCAGCAGGTCGCGATCGCGGGTGATCGTGGCCGGCTCCGGCGCGTCGGTCGCCTCTACCTTGCCGCCCGGCCCGATGGTGATCGCCCCCGCGGCCCGCAGCGCGCCGATGGCACCGCTCTGCTCCTCTTTCTCGACCCCGGCGGCCTCCATCAGCACCGGCATCGCCGTCGCCCCCGCCGAGCGCAGGTGCCGCCAGATCCGCTCCTCCGGCGTGCCGTTCTCAGCGTAGGCGGCCCCCGTTTCCGTCAGCCGGACCTCGCGGTGCTCCTCCTCCGCAACGAGGGCAGCCAGCCCCTTGCTCTGCAGCCAGCCCAGCGCGGTGCGCGCCTGCGCTTCCTGCATCCCGGCGGCGGCAGCCAGCGCCTCTTCGTCGGCCGAGCCGCGCTCCGCCAGCACTGGCAGCGCGCGCTCCTCCAGGTTGTGCAGGCTCTCCAGCAGGGCTTCCCGGCCGGCACCTTCCTCTGCCATCTCTCCTCTGCGTCTCCCTCTAGTCAGCGCTCAATGAACAAAGGCGCCCAGGAACGATCCACAAAGCGCTCTGTTTGTTCGTTGACAATGCGAATAACGACCTCGGTGGTACTCCTGACGAGTTCGCCACCGCCGCCGTGAACTCCTGCGCCGAATCGCTGGCCGGCGATTCGGCGACCCGGCCCCACCCCGGGCAACATGATGTTTGCCGGCCAGCCGGAGCGGGTATACTGGGTAGTAAGGTTAGTGGCTCTCGCGCGAAGCCAGCGCCCCGCAGCGGCTTCGCCCAGGGTGGCAACCCCGATGGGATGCCCACATGAGCACACCAGAGCATCCGGCCCCATACGCCACGGCGCCTGCTGCTTCCCGCGCCTCGCCGCCGGCAGCGGACGCGCCCGGCCAGGATCCTCCGCCGGCGCCCAACGACGCGCAGGAGTGCGCGCGACGCATCGCCGCGCTGCGCGCGCTGGTGGAGGCCGGCATTCAGATCAGCGCGACGCTCTCGCTGGATGTCGCCCTGCAGCGTCTCGTTGACGTTGGGCGCGGCGTGCTCGGCGCCCGCTACGCCGCGATCGGGGAGATCGACCCCGACACGTGTCACCTCAACCGCTTCCTCTACTCCGGTCTCGATCCCGCCACCGCCGCCGCGATCGGCACCCTGCCCCGTGGACATGGGATCCTGGGCGCCCTGCTGCACGAGGCGAAGCCCCTGCGGCTCGCCAACCTCGCGGCCGATCCACGCTCCGTTGGCTTCCCGGCCAACCATCCGCCGATGCGCTCCTTCCTCGGGGTGCCGGTGGTCGCCCGCGGGCGTGTCTTCGGGCGGCTCTACTTCACCGAAAAGGAGGGCGCCGACTGCTTCAGCGCCGAGGACGAGCAGCTTGCGCTAGGGCTGGCGGCGCAGGCCGCCGTCGCCATCGAGAACGCCTGGCTGTTCGAGGAAGTCCGGCAGCAGCAGGAGCAGTTGGTCAGCGCGCAGCGCCTCTCGGCCATCGGCACACTGGCGGCCACCATCGGCCACGAGCTGCGCAACCCGCTCTCGGTGATCAGCAACGCGGCCTACTTCCTCCGGGGGAAGGTCTCTTCCGACGACCCGCGCGCCGCCCGCAACCTGGAGCTGATCGCCCAGGAGGTGCGGCGCTCCACCCGCATCATCGAGGAGCTGCTCGACTTCTCCCGCGCCCGCCCGCCGCAGCCGGTGCCGATCTCGGCCGCCACACTGGTGCGCGAGACGCTGGCCCACCGCGAGATTCCGCCCCAGGTGACGGTGGAAACGCACCTGGCTGCCGACGGACCCCGCCTCTTCGTGGATCCGGTGCAGATGGAGCAGGCGCTGGGCAACCTGGTGACCAACGCGGTGGAGGCGATGCCCGAGGGCGGCACCCTGCGCCTGGAGGCGACCACGGTCGAGGGGCGCACGCGGCTGCAGGTCCACGACACGGGGGTAGGGATCGCCCCGGAGCACCTCCCGCGCATCTTCGAGCCACTGTTCACCACCAAGACGCGCGGGTTTGGCCTCGGCCTGGCGTTGGCGCGCCGGGTGGTGGAAGCCCACCAGGGCACCCTCCGCGTGCAAAGCGAAGTCGGCCGCGGCACTACCATCACCCTGGAGCTGCCCCCGGCACCGCCGGCGGAGAGCTGAGGCCCGCGGGAGCGACGAGGAGCCGTCAGTTGGCGGGGGGCTCGCCGGGGAGGCGCCAAGCCGAATCGGAGGCCCAGCGGGCGCGCGTCTGCGCCCAGCGGCGCAGGGCGTTGATCTCCTCGGCCATCATCTGCGAGAGAGGCACCGTCTCCCGGATGCTGTTGGCGATGTCGGCGGTGCACAGCGGGCGATCCGCGTCAAACGCCTCGTAGAGGCCGGCGATCACCGCCTGCTCCAGCTCCGCGCCGGAGAAGCCCTCGGAAAGATCCGCCAGGCGCTCCAGGTCGAAGTCGGCCGGGCGCCGGTTGCGCTTGCGCAGGTGGATGGCCAGGATCTGGCGGCGCTCCTCGGCGTCGGGCAGATCGACGAAGAAGACCTCGTCGAAGCGGCCCTTCCGCACCAACTCCGGCGGAAGCTGTGTCACGTCGTTCGCCGTGGCGATGACGAACACCGGGGCGCGCTTCTCCTGCAACCAGGTGATGAAGGTGCCAAAGACGCGGGCGGCGGTGCCGGCGTCCGAGAGGTTGGAGCTGCCGACGCCGGCAAAGCCTTTCTCCAACTCGTCGATCCAGAGGATTGCCGGGCTGAGGTTCTCGGCCAGCCGGATCGCCCGGCGCAGGTTCTCTTCCGAGGAGCCGACCAGACCGCTGAAGAGACGGCCGACATCCATGCGCAGCAGGGGCAGCCGCCACAGCGCCGCCAGCGCCTTCGCGGTGAGGCTCTTGCCGCACCCCTGCACCCCAACCAGGAGCACCCCTTTTGGCTCCGGCAGGCCGAACTGGCGGGCGCGCTCGGTGAAGGCGGCACTCCGCTTGCGCAGCCAGCGCTTGAGCGCCTCCAGGCCGCCCACGTCGGCGAACTCATCCTCCGGCGCGTAGTACTCCAGCACCCCCGACTTGCGGATGATTTGCTTCTTCTCCGCGAGGATCAGCGGGATCGTCTCCGCGTCCAGCGCCTGCCGGGTGATGATGGCGCGGGCCAGGGCGTTCTCCATCTCGGCGGCGGTCAACCCCTGCGCCGCCTTCAGGAGGCGCTCGCGGGTGCCCTGATCCAGAGTGACCTTCACCTTGCCCGGGCGGCGCAGCCCCTCTTCCACCGTCGCCAGGATCGCCGCGCGCTGTTCCAGGTCCGGCAGGTCGAAGTCGAGCACCGTCAGGTCCTTCTCCAGTTCCGGCGGGATCACCTGAACCGGCGAGAGGAGCACCAGGTTGCGTGGGATCGGGCCTTGCTTGAGGGCGGCCACGCAGTCGCGCAGGCGGCGAACCACCTCGTGCTCGCGCAGGAAGCAGTGGTAATCCTTGAGGACGTAGACGGCCGGGTGGGTGCCCGCTAGAACCTCATCAAGCACGCGCAGTGGGTCGCGGGTGGTCGGGTCCTGGCGCTGCGGGAGGGCCACGTTGACCAGCCCCTCGGTTTCCGTCCAGGTGAAGAGCATCCGCTTCAGGTCCGGCGCCACGCAAAGCTGCTCGATGGCGGCGACGGCGCGCTGCTCTTCCCAGGTGAGGAGCATCACGATCGGGCAGCGGGCACGGATCAGGGTCTCAAGCTCGGTCATCGCCCTCGTCCAACAGCGGCGCCAACATCTGCCGCAGAAACTTCTCGTAGAGCGCCTGGCTGCGGGGGGTCGGCACCACGCCGCGGCGGTGGTGCCAACCCGCGTCCCAGTACTCGTTGTCGTGCAGGTCGATCTGGTCGGGGAGAACAGCCACCACGCGGCGGAGGATGCCGGCATCGGCAAAGGGGCAGGCGGCGTAGTGCGTCTGCCACAGGTCAACACGCTGCCGCAGGCGCGCTTTGTCCAGGTGGAAGACGCCGGTGGCGTCGAGGGTTCCCTCGTGGTACCAGGCGTTCCAGTCGCTGGGCGCCAGCGAGATGCCCGCGTAGCTGCAGCCGACCATCCGGGCCGGGTGGTCGCGGTCGAGTGGCCGGCGGCACGCCGGCGGGGGACGGAGGCTCCGCTGCTGATAGCACGCCAGCCAGTAGTCGAGGTTGTCGATCGCGATCTCCGTGCCGCAGACGTAGCAGCGCGTCTGCTTCCATCCTCTCACCAGCTTCAGCAGCCGCCACAGGCTGCCGAGCTCCTCGGCACGATAGAGGACACGGTAGACGCAGCGGCCGGCCTCATCGATCAGCACCTCGAAGTGGGGATTCGTGGCGGCAATCCGCACCGCCCTCTCGAAGCGCTCTGAGGCCGACTGCTCGAACTCGATCACCAGATACCAGCCGCGATCCGCCCAGGGGCCGGCGGCCCCGGGCACGGCGGCGCATTCGCTCATCGCGGGCCTCCGGCAACCCAACCGGCAAAAACAGAACAGGCGGCCCACGGTGGCCGCCCGCCTTTTGCTCATGGGCCGGCACGGGGCCGGCCCCTACGGATGCCCGGTGTCAGTCCAGGTAGTCCTGGAGTTTCTGCTTGCGGCTGGGGTGGCGCAGCTTCTTCAGCGCCTTCGCCTCGATCTGGCGGATGCGCTCGCGCGTCACCTTAAAGATGCTGCCGACCTCTTCCAGGGTGTGTGGGCTGCCATCGGCCAGGCCAAAGCGCAGCTTCAGCACCTCGCGCTCGCGCTCGGTCAGATCCGAGAGCACGTTCTCGATCTGCTCGCGCAGGATCATGTTCGAGGCGGCATCGGCGGGAGAGAGCGCCTCCTGGTCCTCGATGAAGTCTCCGAGGTGGCTGTCTTCCTCCTCCCCGATCGGCGTCTCCAGCGACAGCGGCTCGGGGGCGATCTTGATGATCTCCGCCACCCGCTCCACCGGGATCTCCATCGCCTCGGCCAGCTCGTTCAGCGTTGGCTCGCGGCCGTACTCCTGTAGAAGCTGCCGGTTCGTCTTCACCAGGCGGTTGATCGTCTCCACCATGTGGACCGGGATGCGGATGGTGCGCCCCTGGTCGGCAATGGCCCGGGTGATCGCCTGGCGGATCCACCAGGTGGCATAGGTGCTGAATTTGAACCCCTTGCGGTGGTCAAACTTCTCCACGGCGCGGATCAGGCCGATGTTCCCTTCCTGGATCAGGTCCAGGAACGACATGCCGCGCCCGGTGTATTTCTTGGCGATACTGACGACCAGGCGCAGGATGGCTTCGGTGAGCCGGCGCTTGGCTTCCTCATCGCCGTGGTCAATCCGCCGGGCGAGGTTGGTCTCCTCTTCCAGCGTCAGCAGGGGCACCTTCCCGATCTCGCGCAGGTACATGCGCACGGAGTCGTCAATCGGGATGCCCTCAACCGCAGCAAGTTCCTCTTCGCGAATCTCAGCCTCCGGGGTAGTCTCCGTACGGGCCGGGGCGTTCTCCGGGATCGGGGGGATGCCATGTACCTTATCGATGATCTGGATACCCTCATCGGCGAACGTTTGCAGGATATCCTCAATGTGCCCCTCATCCAGGCTTTCGTCCTGGTAGAGGGTCTCACTGATCTCATCGTAGGTGAGCGTACCCTTCTTCTTCCCCTTATCGATGAGGCGCCTCATCTCTTTGGATTGTTCAATCGTTTCCACCGGCATCTTCATCTCACCCCCTTCGTGCGGTTACCCCGCCCTCCGATCACTCAGTTCCTTTACCAGTTCGCGTAACTCTTTTTCCATTCGGGTACGCTCTTCACTCGCCGGCAGATCCGGCCGGGCAAGCTGGCTCTGCAGTTCGGCAATTCTCGCTTTCAGCCTTCGCTCCTTGATCGCGTTCACACTCTCCTCGACCATCTTCGTGGTGACGGGCCGCTTCTCCTGTTCGGCAACCAGCCCGCTAATGACGCTGAAAACCAGCGCGTCGTCCGCCCCCACCACTTCAAGGATTCGCCGAATGGGCTCGTCGGTTTCGTGGTATTGCCAAAAAAGCTCGGCGACCCGCCGATGGCCGGGCACCTGGAAGTCTGCCGGGGCAATCGTCTCGAGCACCGCCGATCCGGGGATCAGCCGCCCGAGGAGGCCCTGAAGCACGCAGCGCTCCGTACCGACGACACGGGGGGGAAGCACAGGTTCCGCGGAAGACGCCGCGGGCTCTCCTGGCGGCCCGTCCCGGGGCGGGGCCCCGCGCGGGCCCGCGGGCCGGGCCGATGAGCCGCTGCGCCGCACCTCGCGCCGGATCGCCTCTTCCATGTCACGCACGCGGTAGAGCC
>JAAZEB010000002.1 GCA_012512505.1 Armatimonadota bacterium
GTGCTGCGCCGCTTCGCCGACTGCGGCGCCGACGTGGCCTGGGAAGAGCAGCGCGTGCGCATCCCACCGGCGCTGGTGGCCCGCTCGCTGGCGCAGGCCGGGAAGCAGTTCACCCTCTACGGGCGAGACCCATCGCGCACCGCGGCGTTTGGCTGCGGCCGGCGCAACTACAACAGCATCGCCGGTGAGGCGCTGTGGGTGGAAACCCTCGGTGGCGACCGGCGCTACGCCACGCTGGCCGACGTGGCGCTGGCCGCCTGCGTCGGCGACGCCCTCGGGAGCATCAACGTGGTGGGGGCAATGGCCGACCCCCAGGAGATCCCGGTCGCCTATCGGTGCGTGGCGGTGATGGCCACTCTCCTGCGGAACACCACGAAGCCGTTCACTTTCTGGTACCACGACCGTGCCTCGGCGCGCTACCTGAACGAGATGCTGATCGCGGTGCGCGGCGACCGGCAGCGGGCGGCGGCCTATCCCCTCTGCTATCCGTTCCTGGAGCCGATCAGCCCGCTGCGCTTTCCCTTCCACGGCGTCGACCTGCTGTTCGAGACGGCGACGCTGAACCTGCCGGTGCCGATCGGGCCGATGGCGCAGATGGGCCTCTCGGCGCCGGCCACCATCGCCGGCACGCTGGCCCAGGAGAACGCCGAGATTCTGGCCGGCCTCTGCATCACCCAGCTCATCCGCCCGGGGCTGCCGGTCTGCTACGGCGGCATCTGCCACGCCTTCGACATGCGCACCACCCAGCTCATCTTCGCCGGCCCGGAGCAAGCGATCTTCGGCGTGGCGATGACCCAGATCGGCAAGCACTACGGCCTGCCCGTCTACATCAACGTCGGCCTCACCGACTCCAAGCGCGCCGATGCCCAGGCCGGCCTGGAGGCCGGCGTCACCCTGGCGCTGGGGGCCGCCGCCGGCGCGGACATCTTCGGGCACATGGGGATCAGCGGCGTGGACCAGGGCGCCTCCCTCGACATCCTGGTGCTGCAAGACGAAGTGATCGCCTACGTCGAGAGCATCCTGCGCGAGATCGACTTCAGCGACGAGGCGCTGGGGTTCGCCGAGATCGCCGCGGTCGGCCCC
The DNA here is from genome assembly GCA_012512505.1 of Armatimonadota bacterium. Classification (GTDB taxonomy): domain Bacteria; phylum Armatimonadota; class JAAZEB01; order JAAZEB01; family JAAZEB01; genus JAAZEB01. The sequence continues at coordinate 1,084 of JAAZEB010000002.1, forward strand.
GGCGGATCATTCATTGATCGCGAGTACACCGCGCGCCACTTCCGCCGGGAGCTGTGGTTCCCGCGCCTGCTGGACCGCGACTACTACCAGGCGTGGCGAGACGCGGGCGCCCCCTCCCTGGAGGAGCACTGCCACCGGCGCCTGGAGGCGCTCCAGCGCAGCCACACCCCCGAGCCGCTCTCGCCTGACCTGGACCGTGCCCTGGAGGAGATCGTCGCCGCCGCACGGAAGGCGCACGAAGCGGGGTAGCCCGGCGGAGGCCGCCGGTCAGCCATCCAGCATCACGATCGCATAGTCCAGGATCTGCTCCCACGTTAGCGATCGGCCTTTGGCCCAGGCAGCCTCGTAGGCGGCCGGCCCCAGGTGCTCGCGGGCCTGGGCGGCTGCGGCTTTGTGCTCGCTGAGATAGCTCTGGGCGGGGACGCCCAGCGACTGGAGTAACGCCTCCAGGCTGCCGCAAAGCTGCACCGCCTCCGCCACCCGCCCTGCTGCCAGGCAGACCTGAACGCACAGGTCCAGCGTTTCCGCGGAATCGCGCCGGGTGCCCAGGGCACGCTGCAGCCGCAGCGCCTCGGCCAGCCGCCGTGCCGCCGCGCCAAGGTCACTCTGGCCCAGGAGGACCTTGCCGAGGGTCATCAGCGCCACCGCCTCCACGGCACGCCCCTGGATGGTGCGCGCGATGGCCAGAGCCTGCTCCGCCAGGGAACGTGCCTCCGCCAGCCGGCCCTCGTCCAACGCCAGCAGGCCCAGGCTGCTGAGGACGACTGCTTCCCAGGCAGGGTTGCCCACCTGGCGGTGGATCCGCAGCGCTTGCTCGTAGTGCCGCCGGGCTTGCGCCAGGTCCCCGTGGTAATACGCCAGGTCGGCCAGGGTAATAAGCACCCCTCCCTCGCCGCGGCGGTGGCCAAGTTCACGGTAGAGCGCCAGGGCCTGGTCGAGGAGCGGTCCAACCTGCTCCCAGTGACCCCACTCTTTCAGCGTCACCGCCAGGGAACGCAGGACCTCCGCCTCGTACAGGCGAGCGCCCGTCTCGCGGCAGATGGCAAGGGCCTCTTCGTAGCACGCGCGTGCCCGCGGGTGGTCGCCGGTCTCCGACGCCACGTTGCCCAGGTTCAGCAGCGCGTTCGCCTCCGCCAGGCGGTGGTTGCCGCGCCGGCTCACCTGCAGGGCCTCCGCCGCGAGGACACTGGCACACTCGTAGTTGCCCTCGGCGATGGCCACCTCCGCAAGCGACGCCAGGGCCTGCGCTTCGAGGGCCGAGCCTCCCGCCTGGCGGCTGATCGCCAGCGCCTGCTGATGCAGGCTGCGGGCAGCGGGGTAGTCTCCCTGTGCCCGGGCAAGCCGGCCGGCGTGCCACAGCGCCTGCGCCCGCAGGAGTGGCGGCCCCGGCGCATCCTCGCGCGCCAGAGCCCAGGCCAACCACTCGCGGCCGGCATGCGCGTCGCCTCGGCTGACCCAGAACCGCCCTAACGCCACGCCCCACCGCAGCGCGGTCTCGGCCGTGCCGTGCGTGCGCCACCACTGCTGGGCCAACTGCACGTTGTCGTACGCCTGCTCCAGGCGCGCGAACCAGACCGCCTGCTCGCACCCCTCCAGGTGCCGGGCGGCCTGCTCCACGAAGTGGCACAGATACTCGGCGTGCCGGCGCGTCAGCGCCTCTCGCTCCGCCGGATCCAGGCACTCCCAGGCATACTCGCGCACGGTCTCCAGCATGCGGA
>JAAZEB010000247.1 GCA_012512505.1 Armatimonadota bacterium
CGGCACGATGGCGATCAGGCGCTTGCCGGTGGGCCCCTCATTCTTCAACACCACCTCGCCGTCGGTGGCAACCGGACCGAAGTCGTGCAGCTTGCCGCCGGCATCGGCGAAGAGGAACTCGGGCGACTGCACGAAGTTCACCCGCCGGCCCTCCACGTCGGTGCTGTACTCCAGGAAGCCCGAAGGATCGCGGGCCACCCAGGCGTAGGGGCCCAGGTCGTAGTCGGTGCCGCCGACTTGCACCTGCCAGCGGTCGCGCGGGTGGTAGTTCACCCACACCTCCAGGCCGTTCTCGTAGCGCACGCGCACCTGCCCGCGCGCGTTCACGCCCCGCGGCAGCGCCTGCGAGATTCCGAGGAACTCCTGCCCGTCCCTGTAGCCGATGTCGCGCACCGGCACCTGCACGTAGCGGCGCTGCAGCGCCTGCATCAGGTAGAAGTAACGGCACGACTGGGCCACGTTGCTGAAGGGGAAGAAGCCGATGTGCCCGTAGGCGATGGTGGCCGCCATGCAGTGGTACTCGTTCTCGCTCCAGTAAGCGGCGGGAAGCATGGAGATGTCCGCCGAGAGCGGGTGGATCTTGCGCAGGTCGAAGTCGAGCAGCAGCGGCTGGCCGGCCGGGTCGGGCAAGCCCATCTGGGCGTAGCTGCCGTCGATCAAGCCCGCGTAGAAGCAGTGGTGAACGCCCTCGGAGAAGCAGGGGCCGCCGTAGGCCTCCCGCTGCAGGCGGAGGATGCGCCCGTAAGCCTCGAAGGTAGTGCGCATCTTCGCCGCGCCGGGATGCCCCGCCTGATAGTCCACATAGCCCCACGGGGGCACACAGGTGTGCACGTCGCAGTAGGTGGTGTTCACCCCGAACTTGCGCACCTGGGCCGGCGCGTAGTAGGCAGCCATCTCCGCCGCCTTCAGCGGGCGGATGCTGTGGGTGGGCGGCCAGGCGCGGTGCCACTCGCCGTTGGGGAGGCGCGTCACGTTCTCCTCTGCCCACGACTTGCCGAGCGGCGAGTAGTCGGTGTAGTTGTTGTAGGGACCCACATAGTAGCCGAGTGCCTTCACCGCCGCGTAGTACTCCAGCATCTTGGCATCGCCGCCGACGTCGGGCGGACCCTCGGTGGTCATCGTGTACTCCTCGGGGCCCTGACCCACATCGCCGCCCTGGGTCCAGCTATCTTCGTGCTGGGTCACCAGCAGCTTGTCGATCCCATACTTGCGGTACTCCCGAAGCTGCCTCAGCCATGTATCGAAGCGGTCGGGCGCGATGCCGCCGAGATGGGTGTAGAGGTACTCGCGCAGCACGGCGGTGAGCGGCGTGAGTGGGTTCGGCAGGTTGGGAAGCACCTCCTCGAAGTGCGGCGAGACGGTGAGGAAGCAACGCTCGTAGAGCGGGTTGCGCGTGCCGTCGGTCTTCGGGATGTAGTAGGCGCCGCCGGTGTAGGAGACCTCCTGGGGCGAGGTCTCGGCAATGCCGCCGTAGAACTGGGAACACTCGGTGACGTACCAGTCAATCAGGTGGCTGGCAAACAGGCCCCGGTCGTAAAGGATGCCGGCGCCGCCCTGGCCCATGACGGTGTAGTAAGGCACGCGGAACACCTTGCCGTCCACCAGGCCGGTGGCACGGCCCAGGGAGAGCTGCGCCACCTCCGGCTTCTCGCAGCGCCACTCGTGGATGAGAGAGTTGCCCTTGGCCCGCAGCGTCAGGGTGAACTCCAGGCGCTGCCGCCCCAGCGACCACCGCCAGCGCGTGGTGAGCGTCTCCCCCTCCACCGTCGCCGCGAGCAGCCGGTGCCGAAGGCGGTTATCGGTGGGCAGAATTAGCTCCTTTCCCACCTGCCACCAGAGGCCGGCACCCTCGGCCGGACGGAAGCTCACCTCACCGCGACGGCAGGTCAGGCCGCTCAACGAGCCGGTTTCCGGCACATAGCGGTACTCCAACGGCTCGCCCTCACCGGCGCAGGTGAAGACGTAGGCGTTGCCTTCCTGCCGCAGCGTGTTGCGCACCGGCGCCAGCACCGAGGGCAGAATGGTGTCGGGGGTGGTGGGGAACGGCAGGCGCTCTGGGATCGGCTGGTAGGTGAGCTTTGGCGCCTCCTCCTGATAGAAGGCGACCGACTCGAAGTAGAGCACGCGCGGCTCGCGGTTGCCGCAGTTGCGGATCTCGATGCCGGTGAAGGCGGCGGGGAAGTCGAGGCGGCCATCGCGGTCGCCACCCCAGGCGTGGTGGCTGACATCCTCCGTGGTGTCGGCACCGATCAGCTTGTGCAGCACGCCCCAGAACTTCCAGTTCACCGTGCCGAGGGAGACGCGGTGCTCCTCGCCGGTGGCGTCGCGCACGGTGACGGCGATCTCCACTGGGGGAGTGCTGGGGTCGGGCACCCAGGCCCAGTTGTTGCCAAACACCCAGAGCTGCACGGCGTTGAAAGCGCCCTGGATCGGCACCGGCTGCTGGGGGCGGAGGGCGATCCAGCCGCTGCCATCCGCCGAGGAGTAGGTGAGCCGGGCGGAGTAGCGCTCGAAGAGCGGCTCCTCCTCAGAGCGCTCCAGCGTCGCCTTCATCCCGCCGTGGCAGTACACCTCCCAGCCGGACAGGTCGGCGAAGGTTACCTGCGCCGGGTGGGCGCGCTCGCGGTCGACAAACCCGCGCAGTTTGGGGCGGATGCGCGCCGGCTTCTCCTCGTGCGTTGCCGGCACAACCGTGGGCTTCAGCTCCGTCACGTGCGTAGCCTCCAGGTCATCAAAGTAAAAGGTAAACGGGCGCGCCAGCCGCGGCTCCGACTCCTGCTGGGCGACGAAGAGGAGCTGCGAGACGCGCGTCAGGTCGATCCGGCCATCAGCATCTACCGACCAACTCGGCTGCCGGAACTCACGCACCGGCGGGAGGGTGACCGTCTGCCAGCGCTCGCGGGCATAGACCTCGGCGGGAATGTCGGCCATCCAGTGCGAGTCGCCCCCACCTTGCCGCCCACCCGCTTCAATCAGGATGAGACCCCCGTGCGGCCGCTGCGCCCGCCGGCTGCCGTAGATGCGGAAGCGCAGGCGCGACTCCGGAGAAAGGGTGATCCCCTCCAAGTGGGTCATCCAGGAGGCCCGAACCATGTTCTCCGTTTGCCTCAACATGGTGACGGCCAGCGCCCGCTTCCCGGAGCGCGCCCGCTGGCGCGTGATTGTCACTTCTGGGATCAGACCCTGCTCCGCCCTCCACGCGTAGGGCCGCCCCTCGAAGTCATCGATCAACACCCAGGATGGTTCCCCGGCGGCGGGCAGCATCAGCGTGAGTATCAGAAGCAGACAGGCAGCAACACGCATCGGCAGAGTTCTCCTCACCTCCTGGGCCGCGCGGCCCGCCTGGCGAGCCGCACCGGACGCGAATGAGGCCGCGGATAGCCGCCAACAAACCGCGCTGGCGCCCATCCGCGGCCTATCCGGCTGGCCCTCCAGGGCTATTGGTCCGGCGGCCCTGGCCCTTTGGCTTCCTCGTCCTGATGGAGGACACGGGCTAACGTCCCGTTCTTGCGCCCGTGACAGAACTCCTGCCCCTTGCGGCGGGGGGATGCGTGCCACCCCTGGGCCTGGCGTAGGAGGGGTTTCCGCCCCGACAGCGGCTTGGGGTGCCGCGAACCGTGCACGAACCGTAGGGGCGAAGCATTGGCGGGCCAAGCGTACCGCGGCGCAATCGGTCCGACCCGCCAATGCTTCGCCCTACCCCGCCTGGAGATCCACGAACACCCACGGAGGGGCGCTCGGCCCGAGGTAGGAGGGGCCACCGACGCCGAAGGGACGTTACCCCTCCGGGTAATTGCCGGAGTGCCCGAGCCATCGGGCTTCAGAGTTTGAAAGCCGCATCGCTGCGGCGCTCCGTTGCTTTCTCCGGGTGATTGCCAGAGTGCCCGAGCCATCGGGCATCGGAGGTTTGGAAGCTGCATCGCTGCGGCGCTCCGTTGCTTTCTCCGGGTGATTGCCGGAGTGCCCGAGCCATCGGGCTACTGCCAGGCGGCCGCGTCGCCACGGCACCCCGCTGCTCTACCCGGGAAATGGCCTCTTGCCACTCGTCTCCGGAGTCAGGCCGGCCGCGAAAGGCTATTTCCAGGGCAGGGCATGTGGGTATTCCCCTACCGCTCCCTTGGGAAGCCACTTACGAACAAACTAGAGATACTCCTGATTGACACCCTGCCGGGAAGGGCAGACAATGGAAGCGTCAGCGTCTGGCGCGAGCACGCCGGGCCCCACTTCTGGTGCCAACGGCGAGCACTGTCCAGCAGGAGGCAAACCATGGCAGCTCAGGCTCGGCGGGTGGCCGCGCGCCTTGCCGCCATCAGCTTCCTGCTGCTTGGGCCGTGCGTGGTGGCGGCCGAGGCGGCAGCGGACACGCCAACCACTCCGCGTCGCGTCTTTGGTCTCCACCGTCTGCGGTCGTTCAGGGCGTGTGCCTCACCGGAGGACTCCGCGCGGCTCTGTCTCTCCTTCTTGCAGGAGGAGATCGCCAACCCAACGACCAAGACCCGCGGCTTGGGGAACGGCTTCATCACGCACGAGTATGTCCTGGCGCAGATCGTGCTGGCGGCGGCGCAGGCCTCACCTCAACGTTCTGCACCAGGCTGCCCGCGGCGCGCGCGCCGGCAGCTACCGGGACTGCATCGGGCTGACGCTCGGCCTGATGGGCGACCGCACCGTGGTGCCATTCCTCATCAACTACGCGGCGGATGAGACGAATCCGCCCAACCTGCGCGAGCGCGCCATCCGGGCCCTGGGCGAGTGCCCGGACGCGCGGGCGATCCCGGTTTTGGCGACGGCGCTCAGTGACCCCTACTACGTCTACTTGCAGGACCGCATGGTCTATGTGATCCGGGTCACGGCGAGGTCATCGTTGCTGCGCCTCAAGGCCGCCGGCATCGCTCTCCCCGCCGATGTCGAACATGCCCTAGCGCAGGTCGTCACCTGGGAGCAATTACCACCGGACGCGGTCATCCCCTGACGGAAGCCAGGCACCAACAGAAACCGCGGCGCGGAGGGGTGCGGGGCACGCGGCACGCCGTGGGGCAGGAGCCCGGCCGCCTATGAGATATCGACCAGCGGCAGCTCCACGGTGAAGCGGCTTCCCTTGCCGATGCCTTCGCTTTCGGCCCACACGCGTCCGCCGTGCCGCTCGACGATCCCCTTCACCAGCGCCAGCCCCAGGCCCAGCCCGGGCGTGGTTCCTTTATCGGCGGCACCGCCTTGCCGAAACATGTCGAAGACGTAGTCGAGTTCGTCGGGGTCGATGCCGATCCCGGTATCGACGACGGTGATGCAGCCCTTTCGCCCGGCGGCCGGCGCCGTGCCGCGCTCGCCACACTCCTCCGCCTCCACCCAGACGCGGCCGCCGGCGGGGGTGAACTTGATCGCGTTGGCGAGCAGGTTCATCACCACCTGCTGCAGGCGGTCGGCATCCCCGAGCATCAACAGGCCGGGCGCCACGTTCCAGGTGAGGGTAAGACCCGCCTTTGCCGCCTCGGGTACCTGCGCCTGGGCCGCCACCTCCACCACCTGATCGAGGCGGAGCGGGGCGTGCCGAAGCTGCAGCTTGCCCCGCTGCAGGCGCGAGAGATCCAGCAGGTCGTTGATGAGCCGGGCCTGCAGCGCTGTGTTGCGCTCCACGATCTCCACCGCCCGCTCGGTGCGGCGGTCTCCGGCACACGACTGGCGCAGGAACCCCACCCCGGCGGTGATGGCGTTCAGCGGGTTGCGCAGCTCGTGCGAGATGATGGCCACGAACTGGTCTTTCGCCTGGTTGGCCGCCTCGGCGGCCGCCTTCGCCTGCTGGGCCTCGGCGTAGAGGCGCGCGTTCTCGATCGCCAGGCCGGCACGCCGGCCCAGGTCCTCCGCCAACGCCAGGTCTTCCGCGTCATAGCGGCGGCCCGGCCGGTCCGAGGCCAGCGACAGCGCCCCCAGCACGTGTCCGCCCACGGCCAGGGGCACGATCATCAGCGAGCGCAGCCCCATCTCGCTCACCAGGCGCCGATGCTCTTCGTTCTGGGTGATCGCCCGCACCGTCTCCTCGGTGACGTCCGGTACCAGCAGCGAGCGTCCGGTGCGCAGCACTGCCGGCACCCCTTGCGCCTGGGTGGGGTTGGGAGGATAGCGCCGCAAGGAGTCCGCCAGCCACTGCTTGGCTGGATCGGCGTGCGCCGTCAGCGCCCGGGTGACCGTGCCGTCGGTCTCCACCAGGTCAACCATGGTGTGGTCGGCCACATCGGGGAGGGCCAGGCGGGCCACGCGGCCGAGGGTATCGCCGTAGTCGAGTGAGGAGGCGAGGACGCGGCTGGCCTCGACGAGGAAGTGAAGGCGCGCCTCGGCGGACTTCCGCTCGGTAATGTCGCGCACCACGCTGATCAGGGTGCGCACGCCCCCGATGGTGGCTCCCCGAGAGCTGACTTCCACCGGGAAGGTGGTGCCATCGCGCCGGCGGTGAACCGTCTCGAACAGGATGCCGTGAGCGTCGGCCTGTGCCATCTGTTCCTCGGTGAGCACTTCGGTGCCGGGCGCGCGCAGCTCATGTACCAGCATGCCGCGCAGCTCGTCGCGGGAGTAGCCGTAGGCCAGGGTCGCGGCATCATTGGCTTCCAGGATCTGCCCGTTGTCGCGCCGCATAAAGAGGATGATATCGCGGCTGTGCGCGGAGAGGAGCTCGTAGCGGCGCAGCCCTTCCTCCGCCTCCTTCTGGTCGTGGATATCGGTGGCGGTGCCGTACCAGCGGATGATGTGGCCGGCGGCGTCGCGGGCGGGCACACCCCGGCTCAGGTACCAGCGGTAGGTGCCATCGGCGCGCCGAACGCGGTGCGCCATCTGATAGGGGGTGCCGGTGCGCACCGCGTGTTCCCAGGCGGCGAGGGTGCGCTGCACGTCGTCGGGATGCAGCACCGGTTCCCAGATCCAGTTGCCGTCGGCATCCTGCCGGATGCCCTCGAACTCGCACACGCGGTCGTTGTAGTAGTCCACCGTGCCATCCGGGCGGGCGGTCCACACCAACTGGGGCATCGCGTTCGCCAGTTCGCGAAAACGCTCGTTGCTGCGGTGATCGGCCCTCCGGGTGGCCGCGGTCGCCCGCCGCTCCCGGCGCAGCTCTTTCCGGGCAACCAGGAGCTGGGCCACCGCCTCTTGCCGCCGTTCCTCGGCGGCCACGCGCGCCGTCGTCTCGATCAAGGTGATCAAGATGCCGGCCGTGCCGCCGCTATCGGCGCACACGGGGCTGTAGGTGAGGGTGAAGCGGCCCTCCTCGCGGCGGCCGTTGCGCTCCACAACGCGACGCTGATCGGCGCGGCAGATTGGTTCGCCGGTCGCAAGCAGGCGCGCGTAAAGCAGCTCGTCCTCGGGCCAGGCCTCCGGCCAGCACTCACGCGTCGGCTGGCCCATCGCCCGCGGGTGTCTGTGGCCGGCAATGGGGAGGTAGCCGTCGTTGTAGATCTGGACGAGCTCCGGCCCCCACAGCAGGAGCATCGGCAGCGGCTGTGCCAGCAGCAGGTTTACCAGCGTGCGCAGGGAGTGTGGCCAGGTCGCGCGCGGCCCCAACGGCGTGGAGCTCCAATCGAGGCAGCGAATCCGGTCTGCCGCCTCGCCGCGACCACACAGCCACTCTTGCTCCAGAGCGGTGCCTTGCTCCGGGTCCTGTTCCGGCATCTGCCGATCCTCCAGTCCATATCATTCCCCACGGCGACCGTCGTTCAAGTCCATTATAGCCGCTTCGCGGCCCGCGGTTCAAGCAGGCAGGGCGCAGACTCGCGCACGACCGGCTATAGGCATCGCCCGGGCGGATCACCAGGGCTGGCTGCTCCCGCGTTTCGGGGGCTTCGGCCGTTGACACCTCGAATGAATGCCTGGTAGAATACCGGCAGAAGGGACCAAGCGGGCGCCACCCACCAGTGATGCAATGTTACGATAAACTACAATTGTTGGATCGCTATACCGCGGCCCTTTACGCTGCATTCCGGGCGATGCTAGCCGGCAGGCCGGACTGCACTTACCACAGCTACCGTGCCATGGCGGACCTGTGTCGTCAACTCTTGCACGAGGCCGGCTACTCCCGCGAGGCGATCACCGCGGCACGCCAACGTGCTGATGAAGCCTACCGCGATCTGATCAACGTGGGAGCCACAGAACGCACCCGCTGCCTCGATGCCCTCGTGGTCGACCTCCTCTGCCTTGGCCCCGACGCCTGATTGCCGGCCCGCCGGATGCCCTCCGGCCGGCCCGGGAACCTTCTGGCGCCGCCCATCATCCTAAGCCTGGTTGTGAATCATTGCGGAGTGACCGCCCGCCCGGAAGCCGCGGCGGGCGCCATTCCGGGAGAGGGGCGCTGAAATCGTACCGAACGCCTTGCCGCAGCCGCTGTCGGTAGAGATCCGGCGCAGTGGATCGACGATCCACGTGGAGCTGGCGGGCACTCTTGATGCCGAAGGCGCCGCGCGCGTGCGCGCGCACTTGAAGCCGGCCCTCAAGGATAGTCCGGACCGGGTGGTGCTCAACCTGCAGGCGGTGGCATACGTCGACCAGTCCGGCATCGATGCCCTGGTGCATGCCGGGCGCGTGGCGCAGCGGTTGGGTGGCCGCCTGGTCCTGGACCAGTGCCCGGAGCAAGTGTCACGCCTGCTGACGGCACTGGGCCACGACCGTCTCCTGGCACGTTCATAGCTTCGCCGCGCGGCGCGGTGCCAGTTCGGCGCCGGCTGCTGGGGCCGGCGCCGAGTTGACCCACTTTCCGCCGGTAAGATATAATGACGCCGGCTCCCCAGTAGCCGCGGGGATCACAGGTCGCGCGCTGGCGCGGCGAATCCCGGGCACCGCGAATGCCCATGCGCGGTAGACAACCCACTGATGGTTTCCTGACCAGCACCCGAAAGGCACAACGCACCATGCAGCGACGGGCGGTTGTCCTCTTCTTCTTCCTGGGTATGGCTCTTCCGTGGCCGGCGGCGGCTGCCGAAGCCCCCGCGCCGCTGGCGATTGTCGCGGCGGTTCCCGCTGCCGCCGGCGGCCTCCGCATTCCTGATCCGCTCACCGCGGTCACCGCGGACACCCTGGGGCGCGCCCTCGCGCAGATCGCGGGCGTGACCATCGCCAGCCCCAGCGGCGTCTATCACGCCTCCCTGGCCGTCGGTAACGAGGGCGTCACCACCCCGGAGATCGCCGCGAAGACCGCTCAGCGGCTGCAGGCACGCCTCGCCATTCTGGTGCAGGCCGCCGTGGCCGACCAGGGGTTGACGCTGACCGGCACCCCCGCCCTCCCGGAGGCGGGCCGCGGTAAGGCGCCGGCGCCGTTCCAGGCAGCCGGCAAGCTGCAGATCGACACCGACCGCTTCACCATCCTGAGCGACTTCGTTCAGGCCGCCATCAAGGCGCTGGAGCTCAAGCCCACCGCGGAGGAACAGCAGCGGATCAATCGGATCGTGCGGGCAACGGCCTCGCCCAAGGCGTTTGACCTGTATGCCGAGGCGCGCCAGCAGATGCTACTCGGCTCGCTGGAAGGCTACCAGACCGCCGTGCTGCGCCTCCAGGAGATAGTCCTCGGCACCGGTGCTGGCAACGCCATCCCCCCGGTGGACGACCGCTTCGCGCTGGCGCACGCGGCGCTGGCGGAGTCGGCGGCGCTGCTCAGCATGCAGCAGGCGCTGGTTGGCTTGCGCGACAACCGCCTGAAGACGATGGCGGTGCGCGCGGCGGAGGCTGCCGTCAAGCTGGAGCCGGGCCTGCCAGACACGCACCGCGCGCTGGCGTTGGCCTGCGCGCTAGTCGAGCGGCACCGGCAGGCGGAGCAGGAGGCCCGGGAGGCGCTCCGGATCAAGCCGAACGACCCCGGCGCCCACCTCTGGCTGGGCGTGGCCCTCGGCGGTGATGGCAAGGCCGAACTGGAAACAGCCCTGAAGCTCGACCCCAGCCTGGGGCTGGGCCACCTCTTCCTCGCCGTCCTGGCCGCCGCCGAGGGCAACAAGGAGGTGCTGGCAGAGGAGTGCCGCAAGGCGCTGGCGCTCAGCCCGGCCGACCCCTCCCCCTCCCTGCTGCTGGGGATGATCTACACCGGCGAAGGCAAGATAGACGAGGCGGTCGCCACCTACAAACAGGCGCTGATCGCCAACCCGCGCGCCGCCCTGGCGCATGGGGCACTCGCCCGCATCTACTACCGTCGGGGGCAGAAGGAGCTGGCCACCGACTCCTTGAAGCAGGCGTTTGGCCTCGATTCCCGCATCGCCCAGATGATGCGCGAGCAGGCGGCCACCTACCAGCAGGCGGGCAACTGGGAAGAGGCCGAGAAGGAGTACCAACTCATCCTCCTCGGCGACCCCAACGACCCGGAGTCGCTGCGCGGCCTCGGCACGCTGGCGCTCGACCGTGGCCGGCTGGAGGATGCCGAGCGCTACTATCGCCAGGCACTGACGGTGAGCCCCAAGGACGTGTGGGCCTGGATCGGTCTGTCGCGCTGCCACCAGCGGCAGGGGAAGGACGAGGAGTCGCTTCAGGATCTGCGCCGCGCCGTTGACCTACAGAACGAGGATGCCACGGTGCGCGGCGCCCACCTGGAGCGCGGCCGGGCCTACCTGGCGCTCGGGCAGGCCTACCAACAGCGCAACCGCACCCAGGAGGCCCTGGAGGCCTACGACAAGGCGGTGGAACTGCTGAACACGCCGGACGCTCATTTCCTGCGCGCTCAGCTCCTCGAAACGGCGCAGCCGGCGCAGGCGCCCGCGGCCTGGCAGGCGTTCCTGGATGCCGTCGAGGTGATCGGCGGCCCGAAGAGCGACCGCGACAAAGAGCGCGTGGCCTACGCCCGGCAACGCCTGCGCCGCGAGTGACAGAGAGACGATGGCCCCCCTGGCCCCCCGAAACCGGGGGGTAGTGGCGTAATGTGGGAGAGCCCCCCCAGCATTGGGGGGGAAGGGGGGCCGCGCCGGTCGGGGTGGCTCTTGGTCGCGCCTAATCGCGGGGGCGAATGCGGCCATCGCGCAGCTCGACCACCCGGTCGGTCTGCTGTGCCAGTGACAGGTCGTGCGTGGCGATGAGGATCGCCAGCCCCTCGCGCTGCAGGTCGCGCAGGATCGCCAGGATCGCGTCGCGCGAGCGGTGCTCCAGCCGGCCGGTCGGCTCGTCGGCCAGCAGCAGCTTTGGCTGGTTCACCAGTGCCCGGGCGATGGCCACCCGCTGCATGTCGCCCCCGTTGAGCTGGTCCGGGAAGGCATCGGCGTTCGCCCCCAGGCCCACCTTCTCGATCAGCGCCGCCACGCGCTCCGGGTCGCGCCGCCGGGCGAAGACGAGCGGCAGCTCGATGTTCTCGCGCACCGTCAGCGTCGGGATCAGGTAGAAGAGCTGGAAGATGAACCCGATGCGGTCGCGCCGGAACGCCACCAACTCCTTCTCCGGCAGCGCGGTCACCTCGGTGCCCAGCACCCGCAAGCTGCCGCGGCTGGGCCGGTCGAGGCAGCCCACCTGATTGAGGAAGGTGGTTTTCCCTGAACCGGATCGCCCGACGATGCCTACCATCTCACCGCTTCGCACCGTCAGGCTCATCCCGGCCAGGGCGTGGATCTCCTCCGCGTCCCGCCGGTAGGTCCGCCACACGTCTTGCGCCTCCAGCACCGTATCGCTCATCTCTCTCCTCCCGCTACCGCTGCTCTCTGCCCGCGCACTCGCACACCCGCCCCTCATCCAGCCGCACCACGCGATGCGCGTGTGTCGCTACCTCCTGATCGTGCGTGGCCAGGAGGATGGTGAGTCCTTCGCCGGCTAACTCCTGGAAAAGCCGGAGAATGTCATCGCGGGTGCGCGTGTCCAGGTTGCCGGTGGGCTCGTCGGCCAACACCAGGCGGGGGTGGTTCACCAGGGCGCGCGCCACCGCCACGCGCTGCTGCTCGCCGCCCGACAGCTCCGCCGGCCGGTGCCCGACCCGGTGCCCGAGGCCCACCCGCTCCAGCAGCTCGCGCGCTCGGGCGCGGTTTGGCTTGCCGGTCCAAAGCTGGGGCATCGCCACGTTCTCCAGGGCGGAGAGGGTTGGCATCAGGTAGAACTGCTGGAAGATGAAGCCGATGTTCTCCCGCCGGATCCGGGCCAGGGGCTCTTCACTCAGCCTGCCGGCGCCCTCCCCCACCGGGTGGCCCACAACCGTCAGCCGCCCGGAGGTGACCCGATCCATCAGCCCGAGCAAGTTGAGGGTGGTGGTCTTGCCGGCGCCGGAGGGTCCCAGCAAGCAGACGAACTCGCCAGGCATCAAGGTAAGGTCCACCCCCTTCAGCGCCTGGATCACCTCCGCGCCTCGCCGGTACGCCTTCACCACCTTCTCGGCTCGCGCCACCACTGCTGGCGTCTGCCCGCTTTCCTCGCCGCGGACCGCCACGGTCTTCTCCGCCATCTGCACTCTCCTCCCGCGTGGGTGGCTCCTCATCACTCTCCCAACCGCCTACTCCGTTCGGATCGCCTCCATCGGGCTGACGCTAGCGGCGCGCCAGGCGGGATAGGCTCCGGCGACCACCCCGAGGCCCACCGCCAGGAGCATCGCCGCCCCGAAGACCGGCCAGGAGAACCCGATCAGCGCCCCCTTCGGCACGGAGATCAACGCCGTCTTTGCCAGCACCCCCTTGATGAACGCCTCGGTGCCCCGGCTGGCCACCAGCGCCAGGGCGGTGCCCGCCAGACCACCAGCGGCGCACATCAGCACCGTCTCCGCCCAAATCAAGCGGAAGACGTCGCCCGCGCTGGCGCCGACCGCCTTCATCATCCCGATCTCCCGGGTGCGCTCGAAGACAGCCATCAGGATCGTGTTCAGCACCCCCACGGTGCCAATCGCAATCGCCACCAGGACAATCGCCAGCACGAACACCTTGGTGTTTTGCACCAACTGCCCCATCGTGCTTAGCAACTCGGTGAGCGGGAAGACGTTCATGTTCGCCTCAGACCGCTTCAGGGCATCCACCACCGGCGCCACGTTCGCCACGTCACTCACCTTCACCAGGATCACCACAATCCGCTCGGGCAGGTGGAACACCCGCTGCAGCGTCGCGAGCGGCAGGAAGAAGAAGCCATCGTCCTGGGTGGCGGTGGGCTCCAGGATGCCGCCCACGCGGAAGGTGGCGTCCACAGTGAAGTTGCCGCGCGCCTCGTAGATCCGGTAGGGATCCCCCACCTTCAGCCCCAGCGCCTCGGCGACGCTGGCCCCGACGATCAGCGAGTCCTCCCCGGTGAACCAGCCGCCCTCCCGGAAGCGCCAGTTCTGGCGCAGGTTGCGGAAGTGCTCGTCTACCCCCAGGAAGATCTGGTTCTTTTCCTGGGCATTCTTGGCGATGATCGCGTCCATCAGGATGCCGGCGCTCTCAGCGATGCCGGGCACCGCCCGGACCTTCTCCAGGTACTCTTCCTTAAGATAGCGCGGCCACTTGCCCCCGTGCAGCACGATGGTGGAGGCCTCGTAGGGGCAGCCCTTGGGCACCACCATGATGTGCGCGCCCAGGGCGTTCAGGTCTTCACGCAGGCCCTTCTCGTAGCCCTGCTGGAACTCCAACAGGCTGTAGAGGACCGCGATGGCGACGGCCACGCCAGCCACGGTGAGCGTAGTGCGCACCGGCCGCCGCCGTAGGTTCTTCAGTGCCAGGCGGAACCATACCATATCTCTCTCCACCTCCCCCGCGCTACTCGGCACGCAGCGCCTCGATCGGCCGGGCCCGCGAGGCTTTCAGCGCCGGGTAGATCCCGGCGACCACGCCCACCACCAGCACGAACAGCAGGCACAACACGAAGAGGCGCGGCTCCAGGGCGACCACGCTACCTTTCACCCCCGCCAGCAGCTCCATGCGCGCCATCGCCCCCTTCAGCACCCCCTCGAGGGCGCGGGCACCGACCACCGCCAGCGCCAACCCAACGCCCCCGCCGATGCCCACCATCAGCATCGTCTCCAGCCAGATGAGCTGAAAGACGTGGCTCTGGCCGGCGCCGGTGGCGCGCATCACCCCGATCTCCCGCGTGCGCTCGAAGACCGACATCAGCACCGTGTTCAGCACCCCCAGGGCGCTGATGGCGACCACCACGAAGACGATGGAGAAGATGAGCGTTTGGGCTGAGCCCAGCAGGTTCTGCATCGTGCCGAGAAGCTCGCCCATCGCCACCACCTCGGCGCCCTCAATCGTCTCCAACTGCTCGGTGATGGCATTCGCCTTCGCTGGGTCGCTGAATCGGATCTGCACGGTGGTGATCTGGCCCGGCTGGGCGAACATCGCCTGCGCGGTTTTCAGCGGCACGAAGAAGAAGCCATCATCCTGCTGCCCGGTTGGCGCCAGCACGCCCACCACCTTCAAGGCGCGGTCGAGCTCGGGGATGTAGATCTCGTCGCCGACGCCGGAAAGCTCGATGAGCGCGGCGTCAAACCCCAGGATGACGGCGTTTGGGTCGGCCATCGCCCGGACGAAGTCGGCTCGGGTCATCAAGTTGGCGGGGTCGGCAGCCAGCTTCTCCCAGTCATTTTGCAGCGTCTGCGCGTCGAGGCGCACCTTGAGGATCTTCCACCAGTTCTTCAGGTCGAAGGTGCGTTCGTCGATGCCGAAGTAGACATCGGCCCGTCCCTCATCAGGGCGACTGATGGCGCTCATGAACGCCGGCGCGGCAATCTGGATTCCGTCGATCTGATCCACGGTGGCGACGGTGCGCTCCGGCAGGTGGTTGTCGATCTTGCCGCCCTTCATCAGCAGCGAGGCGGCCTCGTAGGGGCAGCCGATCGGCAGCACCATGGCGTGGACCCCCATCTGCTGAAGCTGCCGGTTCAGCGCCTGGCGGTAGCCCTTGTTGAACGCCAGCAGAGTGAACAGCACCGCCACCGCCACGGCGATGCTCAACACCGTCAACCCGGTGCGCACCCGGCGATGAAGTAGATTCCGCAGCGCGAAACGTAAGTATGGCACAAGCACTCTCCCTCCCGTGGGGGATGGTAGCGGCATCAGGGTCGGAGACCCTCCTACATCAGGTGCGCGGTCGGATCG
This sequence comes from Armatimonadota bacterium, assembly GCA_012512505.1. Taxonomy (GTDB): domain Bacteria; phylum Armatimonadota; class JAAZEB01; order JAAZEB01; family JAAZEB01; genus JAAZEB01. The sequence continues at coordinate 14,982 of JAAZEB010000247.1, forward strand.
CCGGCGACCCGCCGGCCCGCCGTAGGAGGCGTCTCCAACACCGGTCGGTCGGAGCGCCGGCGTCCCGCCGGCCGCCGTTGGGCCAGCGCGCTCCTCCTATGGACCACGTCCCCCGGCGGCGCCGACGCCGCTAGAGCTTCGCCCCAATCGCGGCGATCTGGGGCGTGCCCGTTTCGCTGACGGACACGGAACCCCGCACCGTGATCTCCGACCCGGTCTTGCCCAGGGGCATCGCCCACCCGGACGCGGCGGTATCAAAGCGGATGCTGCCAGTGCCGTCGTTCACCACGCCCCAGCACCCGGAGGAGGGGCACTCCTCGGTCAGCTTGCCTTTCACCACCACCTCTTTGCCATTGTAGGCTTCTGGATTGGCCGTCAATTCGCCAATCGTGGTGATGGTGGCCTCCGCCGGCACACCCTGCCCCAGGTCCGCCTGGCCCCCAGACGGGCCGGCCACCAGGTAGATCGCGGCGGCCAGCACCGCCAGCACGACAACAACGATCGCTGCGCTCTTCATCCTTGCCTCCTTAGAACTCCACCAGGAGTTGTGCCGTGACCATCGTCTCATCCATACGCATGCCCCCCTCCCTGGCCCGGCTCTGTTGCAGGACCAGACGGAGGGTCTGCCGGTCGTTCAACTTGTGTTCCACGCCGGCCCAATAGCCGGTCAGCGCGCCGGAGAACTGGCTCCAGCGCTCCGTGCCGGCTTCCAGCGAGGTCTGATAGCTCAGGGGATAGCTCACCTGAAGCCAGTGCCCGTAGGCGCCCCGCCCGTCGTCATCGCCGGCCACCACCTCCGCACGCAGAAGAAGCGGGCCGCGAGAGTACTCCGCGTCCAGGGCCACACGCTGCTTGTGGCTGAACTCCAGCACCTGGGCGGTGCCCATCACTGGATCGGACATCAGCGAGAAGACCGGGAGCACGCCGGCAAGCGCCGAGAGGCCCAGCCGCAGTTCGTCGGCACCGACGGTGATCGTGCGGCTCAGGCGCGCGGTCAGCACCTTGTTGCCGTTGTTGTCGCTGCGGAAGGCGCCGTTCCCGGTGGTGAGGGCGACCTGGAACGTGGTCTCGCGGCCAAGGAACCCCTCCACCTCCACGCCCGGATCGATGCGCACGCCCACGCTGTAGCGGTAGAGCGTCTGCACCGGCCGGGTGTGCGTCTCGTAGTCGGGCAGGTTGCCGAACGGGATCACGAACTGCCCGAGTTTCACCGTTGGTTCGCCCAGCTTCCGCCGGTAGATGGCGTAGAGGTTGCCGAAGTGCATGTCGCGCCCCCGCCCCTCCATCGAGGTGTAGAGCGGAATCTGGACGGCATACTCCAGGTGCTGGCCAATCTCGCCGGTGATCTCCGCCTCGGCGGCCATCACGTCCAGCGTGGTCGGACCCTCGCTGCTGCCCATCGCCCGGGTATCAAGGCGGTAGCGAATCTGGTAGCGCCGCCCAGTGGGAGAGTCCCGCTCGCCGGCGGCCGCTTCCTCCGTCACGGCCGCCGTCACCGCCGGCGGGGCGGTACTCTCGGCGTCTACCGCCAGCACGGCCGGCCCTCCTGCTGCCAGCAGCGCCAGCGTCGGCGCCAGCCATCGTGCCCGCAATGCGTCCATCGTGCATCGACCTTCCGATCCATCCGGCCACTCGCGCCCGGCGGCGCGAACGCCGCGCGCTAGCCCAGTTCGTCTAGCAGCACCAGCAGCTTCTTCACCGAGAAGGCGACCGTGTGCGACGACTTCTCCGCACCCTTGGCGGCGGGCTCGATGTCGCGGCCGATGGTGATCGGGTCCGTGGCGCGCTTACCCTCGAACTGGTCCAGGAACGCCTTGCCGCGCAGCGCCTGGCGGGCGCGCTCGCGGTCGCGCTGGATGCCCACGCCCTTCACCTTGCCAGCGTTGTCCACCGCCACCACCACCTCAATCGCTCCGTACTGCCCTTTGCCAAGGTGGGTGAGGATGGTGCCCACGCGCTTGCCGTCGTCGAGGATGCGGTAGAACTTGAACTCGCTCTCGTCGGCATCGAGGCGGGCGCCGATGCGCTGCTCGATGGCGGCGCGGCGCGATCCAGGGCGCTTGTACTCCGTTTCGTAGGTATCCGCGCCGGGGAAGAACCGCTTGATGTCCTGGTCCGGCTTGCGCCACACGCACAGGGCGGCCTCCGCCGCGGGGCGCGCCAACAGGATGGCGATCCCACTCAGGGCGAGAACCGCCGCCAGGCGGCGGAACTGCTTGCTCTGTCTCATCTGCTCTGCTCCCATGGGCGCCCACGAAAGCGCCCTCCATCCGCGAATCCGGGTAGGATTGATGACCCGGCGGGGCAGCCCGCCGCCACTCCCGCCCGCGCCCCAGGCGCCTGGCGCCGCGCGCGCTGGCCGTTCACCAGCCGCGTGGGCTGCCATGTGTGGAAACGAAGGCATCAGGAGAAGGCGGGGTCGGTCGGTGCCGCCCCGGGCCTGTAGCACTCCTTTACCGGCCGAGTCGACCGGAATGGTGAACCTTCAGGCTCAGTGGGATGGGGGAGCGCGACCGGCATCCGGCCGCGAGGCACATTGAGACCTGGGATTCAGGACCAGGTCCGGGGGAATCTGGAAGGTAACGCGCGAGGGATCGAGCACCACCGGCACGGGCAGCAGGGCTGCCTGGGGCAGCACGCACACTAGCGGCGCGCGCCCCCGCTTGGCGGCGGGCTCGAAGCTGGCCGGCATCTCATCGGGGGCCGGCTGCGTGACGCAGGGGCAGCTCATCCCGATGGGCGTCGGCGACGCCGACACCGGCTGGGCGGATCCTGCCGAGTGAGCGGCAGCACCATCGTGGCACGAGGAACTGGCCGCGGTGGACGCGCCTAGCGTGCAGCAACAGCCAGCCATCGTGGCGTTCGACGCGCACCGGCAGGCGGCCGGCACCGCGTCTCCCTCCCGGGATGGGCAGGGCGAGCCGAGAGTGCTCGCCACTGGTCCCAAGAAGAAGGCGACCAATGCCAGCAGCGCCGTCAGTCCACGTTGTGCTCTTGTTCGTCTCATCGCCACAGGGTCACCGCCCGCGCGGTATCACCTGTAGAGACACGGCGGCACACCCGCTGGTTCCGGGGGGATTTTGGCGGGCCTATGCCAGGGGGCGCTTGAAGAAGTAAGTATAGGCCACGACCGCCACCAGTTCCCAGCCCTCCTGCCCGAACTGGTTCAGAACTTCGGGGTCCTCCCGCTTCCCCAGTTCGGGGGCGGGCTTCCCGTCCACGACCCAGCCGCCCACGTGCTCGCTGCGATAGACGATCTTGTACTCCCAACGCTGCATCGCATGGCCCTCCGCCAGCCGGCCGGCGCTCAGGGGGACTGAACGACGCGCGTGATGCGCGCCACCCAATGCGCCAGCGTCATTCCCTGCTCCACCAACTCCCGGCCCCGCCGGCCCATCGCTGCCGCCTCCACGGGGTGATCCAGCAGATAGTTCAGCGCCCGTGCCAGCGCCACGGCGTCGCCGGGAGGCACCCACAGTCCGGCCTCGCCGTCGGCGAACGCTTCCTTGAGGCCGGGGTTCGCCGTCGCCACCACCGGGCGCGCCATCGCCATCGCCTCCAGCAACGCGGTGATCCCCGCCTGGAAATCGACCGCCGCTACCGGCACCGCCACGACCCGCGCGCGCCGATAGAGATCGCGCAGCTCCGGGTAACTGACCCCGGGCAGGAAGGAGACGTTCCCGCCGGCCGCCGGGCCAGCGGCGTCGCCGCGCTGTCTAGACCAGGGGCTGCGGGCGAGAATGCGAACAGGGCAGTCGAGCCGCGCGGCGGCAGCGGCCAGGGTGGCGTAGTCGCGCCGCTCGCGCCCGACGCTGCGCACCAGCCGCTCTGGCTCGGTGCCATCGGGGCGGAAGAAGTGGGCGTCGGCGTGGAAGGCGATGCGGTGAATGCGCTCGGCGGGCAGGCCCAGGCGGCTGAGGCACTCTGCCTGCACCCCGGCGTAGCAGAAGACACCGCCGATCTGGCGGCGCACCCCGGGCCAGCGCAGCAGGGCGCGCTTCCAGCGTGCCGTAACCCGGTGGGCGATGAAGTAGACGGGGGGCGAGCCGTGCCCGGCCAGGAGGGCGCACAGCGGCAGGCCCAGCCGCTCCGAATCGCATACAAACCGGTCCACCGCGTGGCGACGCAGGAAGGCGGCGGCAACCTGCGGCAGCCAGGCGGCGCCGCGCCGCAAACCGCGCCGAAGCGCCGGCGGCAGCGCGCGGGTGGCTGCCGCACGGTCGAGGATGGTGGCGCCGAGAGCGTCGGCCAGGGCGTGGTAGTCCGGCGTGGGTCGCCGGCCGGAGGCCGCCTCACACCGGTCGGCCGGCCGGTCTTCGGTCGAGATCAGCAACACGGTGCGCATCGGGCTCTCCCTGTTGGGGGAGGCCCTGCACGCTCTGTGCCAGCGGCAGCACCAAGGTGAAGGTGGCGCCAGCGCCGGCCGTGCTGTCCACCAGGATGGTTCCCTGATGCGCCTCGGCCACCCGGCGGGCGATCGATAGGCCGAGGCCGGTGCCCTTCGTCTTGGTGGTGAAGAGCGGCTCGAACAGGTGAGGCACCACTTCCGCGGCGATCCCCGGCCCGGTGTCGGTGACCGCCACGCGCAGGGTGTCCTCCTCGCGCCCGGCCCGGAGGGTGAGCTTTCCCTGCGCCGGCATCACCTGCACCGCGTTCTCGATCAAGCTCCCCAGCGCCCGGGCGATCTGGGCGTGGTCTGCCAGCACCGGGGGCAGGTCCGGCTCCACCTGCACCTCCATGGTGATGTGCGCCGGCACGCGGGCATTGGCCAGCGCCAGCCGGATCAGCGGTTCGATGGCCACCGGCTCGAACTGGGGGGGCGCCTCGCGGGTGAAGTCGACGAGGTCGTTGATGATCCGGCTGGCGGCAGCCACCTGGCGCCCGACGGCGTCGAGGTGGCGCTGGCGCCGCTCGGCGGAGCAGCCCTGCTGCAGCGCGAAGTGAGCCACCTTGATCACGTTGAGGGGATTCCGCAGCTCGTGGGCGACGGTGGCGGCAAGCTGGCCGATGGAAGCCAGGCGCTCGGCGCGGAGCAGCTCGCGGTGCGCCTCCTCGAGTTCGCGCGTCTTTTCTGCCACCCGGTGCTCCAACTCGCGGCTCCAGGCTTCCAGGGCAATGCCGGCGCGCTGCGTTTCCTCAAACAGCTCGGCGTTATCGATGGCCGCCGCCGCCCGGTCGGCCAGCAGCACCGCCAGGGTGAGGTCCTCCTGCGTGGGCAGGTGCGCGGGGTCGCAATAGGCGGCGACCAGGGCGCCCCGGGTGCGGTCGCGCAGGCGCAGCGGCGCCACCACCAGCGCCCGGATGCCAGCCTTGCGCACGTATTCCGCCGGCACGGCCGAGGGCATGGCGTCGTGCCGCGCCAGCAGCGGCTCGCCGGTCTTCAGCACCGTGCCGATTGGCCCCACGCCGTAGCGCGGCGGGTTGGCCTCGAAGTACTGGTGCAGGCCGCTTCCGGCACCGGTCCTTGGCTCGCGGCTGGCCGCGACCCGGACGGCGTCGGGATCGGGCTGCAGCATCACGAGTAGGCAGGCATCGCCCAGCATCTCCGCCGCCTGGGAGACCACCGTCTCCATCGTGGCGCACACATCGAGGCGGGCACTAAACTGGCGGCCGGCCTCGGCCAGGAAGGTGGCGCGGCGTTCGGCGCGTTCGGCATCGGCGCGCAGGCGCTCCAGCGCGGCGACGTGGCGCTGCGCCTGCGAGTAAAGGCGGGCGTTGTCGATGGCCAGGGCGGCGTTGTTGGCCAACTCCTGCAGCACCTGCAGGGCATCGGCGCCCGGCCGCTTGCGCAGGCCGGCCACCAGCGCCCCCACCGGGGCGCCGCGAGCCACGAGCGGCACCACGGCGGCAACGGGGGCCCCGGTAATGTACTGGCGCTCTCCACCGCTGCCATCCCCCGGCCGTAGCAGGTCGGCGACGAGGATCGCCCGGCGGTGGATGCACTGCGAGAGGGTGTGTTCGGAATCAAGGCGGATGCGGTTGGCATCGGCGCGCACCCGGTGCTTCGGTGAGGTCGCCAGGGCCGCGGCCAGGGACAGCGGCTCCTGCTCCCGGTCGACCAGCCAGACGGCCACCGGGTCGGCCCGGGTAAGGCGCTGCGCCTGTGCCAGGGCGGTTTGCAAGACCTGCTGCAAGTCGAGCGTGGAGAGGACGGTGGAGGAGACGACGCGCAAGCCTTCGAGCACCCGTGCCCGGCGCGCATCGCGCAGCACGGCCCGCCGCAGTGCGGCGACGGCACCGGTTACCAACGCCAACGAGAGCGCGAAAGCGACCTGTTCCAGCCAGGTGGGGGAGACCGCCGGCTGGCGGTCGGCGACGCCGCTCCAGCGGACCATCGCTTCAACGAGGAAGGAGAGCGCGGCCACCCCCAGGGGCAGCGGCATCGGCAGAACAAAGTAACCGAGCGCCACCGGCAGCAGGTAGAGGCAGCCCAGGTGGCCGCTTCCTCCCGTCAGCACATCCACCACGGCCGCCCCGGCCAGCAGCACCAGCGTAGTCGCCAGCGCCAGGCCGTGGCGGCACCAACCGCGCGCCAACGCCTCCAGCAGAAACCTCGCGGGGGACCGCGACGGCCCCATCTCGAGCGGATAGACCTGCGTGCGTGCCAAGACACTCCCCATGCCAGGCAAAGCGACACGGTATAGGGCTCGCGGTTTTCCTACCAGTCGGCGACCGACCCGTCGCGGTGGAACAGCGGCGGGTTGCGGTAGGCGTGGCCGAGCTTGCCGGCCACCGCCTCGTCATCCAGCTCGATCCCCAGCCCCGGGCCGGTGGGCAGGTCAATGTAGCCATCCCGGACCACGAACGGCTGGCGCAGATAGCCCTCGCCCAGGCAGACCTGTTCCTGGCAGAGGAAGTTGGGGATACAGGCATCGAGCTGCAGGCAGGCGGCCAGGGCAATCGGCCCCAGCGGGTTGTGCGGCGCCATGGCCGCGTAGTAGACCTCGGCCATGGCGGCGATCTTCTTGCACTCGAGGATGCCGCCGGCGTGGCACAGATCCGGCTGCAGGACGGCGGCGGCCTGCTTCTCCAGCACTTCCCGAAACCCCCACTTGGTGAAGAGGCGCTCGCCGGTGGCAATCGGGATGGAGGTAGAGCGCGCTACGGTGACCATCACGTCGGGGTTCTCGGGCAGGCAGGGCTCTTCGAGGAACAGCGGGTGATAGGGCTCGAGGGCACGCGCCAGGCGGATCGAGAGCGCCGGGCTGAGGCGGCCGTGGCAGTCGTAGGCGATATCGACGTTCGGGCCAACGGCCTCGCGCATCGCGGCGAAGGTGGCTACCGCCGACTCGATCCAGCCGGGGGTCTCCAGGATCTCGGCGGGGCCGGGCGCCCCCGTCTTCAGCGCGGTGAAGCCGCGATCGGCGGCTGCCTTCGCCGAGCGGGCGGCTTCCTCCGGCGTGCCGCCGCCGCAGTGGCCGTAAACGCGGATCCGGTCGCGACAGGCACCGCCCAGCAGTTGGTAGATCGGCACGCCCAGCGACTTGCCGAGGATGTCCCACAGGGCAATCTCAACGCCCGAGAGGGCACTGGTGAGAACCGGCCCTCCCCGATAGAAGCCATGACGGTAGATCGCCTGCCAGTGGTGCTCGATGCGTCGGGGGTCCTGGCCGACGAGGTACTCGCCGATCTGCTGCACTTCCTGGGCAACCGCGTCGTGGTGGCCCTCCACGATCGGCTCGCCGTAGCCGACAATCCCGGCGTCGGTGTGGATCTTGAGGAAGCACCACCGCGGTTGCACCAACATCGTTTCCAGACGGGTGATCTTCATCGGCACTCTCCTCTGGCGCGTCGCTCCACACTCCCATACTCCCTCGCCCCCCTCCACTCCTGCTTCTGGCACCGAAATTGCGCGTTGCCGGGCCGGAGGTGAAATGCCATGCGCATCTCAACACTGGCGTGCGGTCTGCTCTGTGCCGCCCTGGCCTGGGCCGGCCCCGCGGCAGCCCAGCGCGGTCCGGGCGTGGAGGAGGCCGGGGAGGAGCAGCGGTTTGTCCCCGCCGGCCTGGTGCTCAACCCGACCGCCTACATGCTGCCGGCGAACCAATGGCTCATCGGGGCGGGCACGTTCCAGCAAGCCGTGGTCACCGGTTCCAGCGACCGGCAGTACTCGGCCAGCCTCTTCCGAGGCTTCAACCGTAACTTCCACGCCGGGGTGTTCTGGACCGGCGTGAGGCGAGACCGGATCGGCCGGGATGACATCGTCGAGAGCTACTTCGGCGCCAGCGCCCAGTATCAGTTCGTGAACGAGGGGCGAGGGCTGACGCCGGCGCTGTCGCTCGGCGGCTACGCCTACACCGGCCCGGGCTCCGGCGCCACCACCTACCTGGTCGCCAGCAAGAACCTGTCGGGGGAGGTGCGGCCCGGCGCCATCTTCCTGCATGCTGGCGCCCGCTGGGACACGTTTGACAACGACCTGGTGGATGGCAGCGCGATCCGCCCGTTCGTGGGCGCCAACTTCCTGCTTACCGAGAATCTGGCCCTGCTTGGCGAGTTCCGCTGGAGCCACTTCGGCGAGACGGACGATCCCTGGTCGCTCGGCGCGATCTACAACATCGGCGGCGGCCTGGCGATCACTGCTGGCGTTCAGGACCCCGGATCCGGCGATACCAGCCTGTTCGTGGGCCTGACCCTCGTGCCGTAACCGCCGTGGGAGAGGCTCCGGGACAACAGCTCACACTCGATCACAGTCGGTCTGCCGGGCGGTCGCGGCCGGAGGAGCGACCCAACACGCCGCGCGGGTCTGCGTTGGGGCCGCGCTCCGTCCCGGCCCGCCCCGCTGCTGCCACTGGGGGATGGAATGGCCCCATGGCGCAGCCGATCAGGCCTCGCGCGGCCGAACCCGCGCGAGGCCGCGCCCCTTCACGCGTGCCGGCCGAGTGCGGATCACCGCCGCTGCCCAACCCGGCTGGCGGGAGCAAGCACCGATGAGCACCGCTGTTTGCCCGCGCCGCGTTCTTGCCGCCGCCGGCATCGCCGGCGTCTTCTTGCTGCTGGGTAGCCCGGGCGTACGCCCGGAGCCGCTGCCGTCCCCACCGCTCCCTGAGCCGGACGCACGCCGCCTGGCCCGCGACGTCGCCTACCTGGCGACTACCATCGGCCCCCGCCCCGCCGGCAGCCAGGCCGAGCAGCGTGCCGCTGAATTCATCGCCACCCGCCTGGCCACGCTCGGCTACACGGTGCGCTGGCAGCCCTTCCCCCTGCCTGGGGGGCGACAGTCCGCCAACGTGATCGCCACCCGGGGCGACCAGCCACCGCAGTTGCTCATCGGCGGCCACTACGACTCGCGCCCGCGCGCGCCCGGCGCCGAGGACAACGCCTCTGGCATTGCCGTCATCCTGGAGGTGGCCCGCCTGCTAGCCGAGCGGGACCTACCGGTACAGTTTGTGGCCTTTGGCGCCGAGGAGCGCGTCGTCAGCGGCCGCAACGGCCACCACTTCGGCTCGCGCTACTACGTGCGCACGGCGACGGCGGCTCACCTGGCCGGGCTGCGCGGGATGCTGTGCATCGACTGCGTCGGCAGCGGCACGCGCTTCCTGGTGCAGGGGTGCGCTAGCGATGACGGCCGCCTGGCCCGGCACTGCCGGGTGCTGGCCTGGCGCCATGGCCTTACCCCCGGCGGCGGCCCGGCGAGGCTGAACAGCGACCACGCCGCGTTCGCCCGCGCCGGCGTGCCAGTGGCCTACTACCACCGCCTGCCCCATCCCCAGACCCACACCCCACACGACCTGCCCTACCGCGTCCGGCCAGAGTTCCTGCAGGAGACCGCGACCGCCGTCCTCCTTGCCAGCGAGGATCTGTGCGCTCCGCTGGCAGCCCTTTGGCCGCGGGAACCGGCCGCCGGGGGATCACGTTCCGGTTAGCGAGGATCCTTACACTCGCACGGGGAGCGAATCCCGGTGCCGCCGGGAGGTCTCTAACCAGACAGAGGGAACTATCAGGGGGCGACTCCTGTCACAGTACTGCGGCGCGTCGTGCCCGTCGCCACGATGCCAGAATGCCGGCAGGGAAAGCCACCTGCCTCAGGTACCGCGCGACGGCAGGAGAGGGAGAACAATGCGACTACTGAAGTGGGGGATTGTGGTGGGGCTGGGCCTCGCGCTGATCCCCGCCCTGCGGGGCGACCGGGATGGCGTTCGGGGGCCGGAGCCGGGCGCCGCGGCACTGGCGGCGGCGGCCGACAAGGAGGCGCGCTCACAGGAAGCGCCCAAGGCGGCCGACTTCGTCCTCCCCGATCCGGAGGGGAAGAAGGTGCGCCTGCGCGACCAGCGGGGCAAAGTGGTAGTCCTCAGCTTCTGGGCCACCTGGTGCCCGCCCTGTCGCGAGGAGATGCCGCACCTGCAGGCGCTGCACACCAAGTACAAGGGCAAGCCGGTGCGGGTGATCGCCGTCAACCTGGACCAGCAGGGCAAACCGCTCCGCGAGTGGCTCACCGAGCGCAAGCTCACCTTCACCACCCTGGCCGATACCAATCAGAAGGTGGCCGCGCAGTATGGGGTTCAGGGCATCCCGACGCTGCTGGTGCTCGATCAGCAGGGCACCATTCGCCACCGGGCCGAAGGGTTCGACCCGAACATGGAGAAGGAGCTGAGCACGCTGATTGACGGTCTGTTGAAGAAGTGAGCCGGCATTTGGCAGCCGCGGCACGCCGCCCCGTTCGGCAACCGGGCGGGGCGCTGTGCCGCGGCGTCGGCCTCAGTTGGCGGTGAGGACCTCCTGCACCCCCAGGATGCCCAGCACCCGCGACACCCAGGGCGTGGCGCCGCGGATCGCCAACTCGCACCCCCGGGCCTGCATCGCGCGCCGCTGGGCGTAGAGCCACTGCGCCGCCCGAATGTCCACCAGGTCCACCCCACTCAGGTCGAGCTCCACCCGCCGCACGCCCCCCTGCTCCAGCTCCGCCAGCATCCGGCCCAGCGAGGGGTAGCTGCACCGGTCCAGATCGCCCGCGAGGACAAGCGCCACCGGGTCGAGGCCGGCACACTGCACCCGCAGCATTCCTGGTACCAGGTCTTGCGTCATGCCAGCACCGGTCCCCACTCCCATGCTCCGTCCCTTCCAGGCTGAGGCGTTATCCAGACGCGCCCTCAGAATCATGCCGTTGCTGCCCCACGCCGCACCGACACCCGCGCGCCTGGGCGATTTCCTCAAAGGACGACCTTCCCGTTCCCCTGGTTCAGCCTGCTAGCGCTCTGCAGGGAATCCCGATCCCCCGCTCAGGTGGTGCGCCCGCGTGGCAGGCGCGGCGGAGACAGCGGCGCCTCCCGCGGCTGCGCCGGAGGACCGACCTCCTCCGCGTCGTCATCGGGCGCCGACGGCCGCCTCACTCCCGGGGGTACCAGCGGCACGGGGAGACGCCGGCCGGCCCGCACCTGCCGGAGGGCCGCCTGCACCCCCGGCAGCTTCGGGTCCTGACGGGCGGCCTTGCCCAGCTCTACCAGCGCCGGGTCGCGCAGGCCGGCGCGGGCAAGGGCCACACCAAAGTGGAAGCGCACCTCGGCATCGCCAGGGAGGGCGGCGACCGCCCGACGAAGCTGCCGGATCGCCGCCGTCAGATCCCCTCGCTGGTAAAGCGCCCACCCCAGGCTGTCGATGATCGCGCCCTCTTCCGGCGCCAACTGCAGCGCCCGCTGCAGTAGCTCCACGGCCAGGCCGATGCGGTATCCCCGGTACGCGTAGAAGTAGCCAAGCGCGTTCAGCGCCTGTGGATCCCCCGGCCGCCGGCGCAGCGCCTCCCGGTAGGTGGCTTCCGCCTGCTCGTCGCGGCCGGTCTTCTCGTAGGCGATCCCGAGCAGCACACGCGCCGGGTGCACCGGGTCGGCGGCCACCGCGCGCGAGAGATAGTGCTCCGCCTTGCGCCATTGCTGGGCCTGCAAGAAGCGCGCTCCGATCTGGAACAGATCATCCGGCGCGTTTCCGCGCTGCGCCAGGAAACGCCCGTAGGCGCCCTCGGCGCGGCTCACCTCGCCCAGGCTCAACCACTGATCGCCGATGGTGAGCGCCGCGCGCGGGCTCTGGCGCGCCCAGGCCGCCAGAGCCGCGATGCCAAGCAGCACCACGAGCAGCAGTGGCCACGCCCGCCCAGCGCGCCCCGGCGTCAACTTCCCTGGCACACAGCGTGCGAACATTCGTTGCGACCCCCTGCTGGTAGTACGACGGCGGGGCAGCCGATTCCTGCCGTCGCGGCCATCAGTCGCTCAGGTTCGGAAGGTAGGGCCGCAGCGCCACGGCCGGCACGGCGCCATGGCGCACCACGCGCGGCGGCTCCACCGTCAGGTCCACCACCGTGGAGGGCACCTGCAGGCGGGCCGGCCCGGCGTCCAGCACCAGCTCGATGCGCCCGCCCAGGTCGGCCATCACGTCGTCGGCGGAGACGGCGCTGCGAGCGCCGGAGCGATTGGCGCTCGGCGCCGCCAGCGGCACGCCAACGGCCTCGATCAGGGCCCGGGCCACCGCGTGGTCGGGCATGCGCACCGCCACCGTGTCCCCGCCGGCGGTCACACTGTCGGGAAGCTCTGGCCGGCGGGGCAACACTAGCGTCAGCGGTCCGGGGAAAAAGCGTGCCATCAACTCCCGGGCCACCGGGGGCACGGCACGCGCCACGAGCGCCACCTGTTCGACGCGCGCCAGGTGCGCGATCAGCGGCTTCCCCTCCGGCCGGCCCTTGACCGCGAAAACGCGCCGCACGGCGGCATCGTCGGTAATGACCGCCGCCAACCCGTAAACCGTCTCGGTCGGAAAGGCCACCACGCCCCCGGCGCGCAGGATGGCGGCCGCCTCAGCGATCACCGCCGGGTCCGGCCGCTCGCGATCCACCGGCAGACGCCGGGTGTGGATCGTCTGGCTCTCTACCATATTCGCTTATACCCTCTCAAAAGGGACGATACTCCCTGCCCGCGGAGCGCCTCGCCGGGCGCCCCTCACCGTCACGGCTCCCTCAACCGCTGCCGCAGTGTCTCCTGGAACTCGCGCCAGGGGAAGCCATCGCCGGGGCATGCCGTCTGGCCCACCTCGCTGTGGCGATAGACCTGGCGTGGGGAGATCCCGTACTTGCGCGCCAGGCGCACGCACAGGTCGGTGAGGGCCGCCAACTGCGCCGCGGGCGGGCGCACCGGCCCCTGGCGCCCGTGGGGGTTCTCGGCGCGGGAGAAGTTCCCCACCAGGCAGAGGCCCAGCGAGCGGTCGTTCAGGTGCCGGGCATGCGCCCCGATGCAGCCCTCCGGCCGCCCCGGCTGCACCGTGCCATCCTGAAGCACCACGTAGTGGTAGCCGATGTGGTAGACCTTGCCACGGTAGACGGTGCGGAAGCCCCGGCGCGCGTGCATCGCGTCGATGGCCTCGGCGTCGATGGGCCGGCCATCGACGCTCGGCGGGCTGGCCGAGTGGTGGATGATGATCGCCCGGGGTCCGGGGGAGAAGAGGCGCCGCAGCCGCGGCGGGCGCGCCCACGCCCAGAGGGCTGCCAGGAGGGCGAGGAAGAGCAGCAGCCAGCAGCCGCAGCCCCGGCGCCGCAGAGCGCGACGGCGCCGCGACCGCTCCCGGTCAGGCCTGGCTGCCGGGCGGGTCGGGCGCCGTCGGTATCTGCGGCGAGAAGTGGGCAAGGGGGGCTAACGTCTAGCCGACGCGGCGCCCCTCGCGGACCTGCCGGAGGGCGCGCTCGGCGGCACTGCGGAGGGTCCGGTCCGTCTGCGCGCTAGACAGGTTCTCCAGCAGCCGCAAAGCACGGGTGTCGGCGATGGAACCTAGGGCAAGCACGGCGCGCTGCCGGGCGGGCAAGCTTCCACCCTTCTCCGCCGCTGCCATCAGCGCCGGCACGGCGGCGGCACCGATCTTCTCCAATGCCGCCTGCGCGTAGAAAGCGCTCGAGGACTGCGCCCCCTGGCCGAGCATCTTCACCAGGCCAGGGATCGCCGGCTCACCCACGATCGCCAGTGAATCGCGCGCCTGGATGGCGACCCGCCAGGCCCGGTCTCCCAGCGCGCTCAACAGCGGCGCCACCACGCGGGGGTCGCCAGCACGGCCGAGGGCTTCGGCGGCCATCCGCCGCACGTTCTCGTCGGGGTCGCGGAGGGCGCTGGCAATCACGCCGACGCAGCGCGGGTCGTCGATGCCCTGGAGCGCCTTGAGCGCGCCGACGCGTACCTCATAGCGGTCCTCCTTCAGCAGCCCGGACAGGGCCGACACCGCCGGCGGGCCAATCTTGGCGAGCGCCTCCACGGCGGCATCGCGCAGCGACTCGTCGTAGCCTTTCAGGTAGCCCTGGAGAAGCGCCACCGCGCGCGGGTCTCGCAGTTCGCCCAGGCCGACGATGGCGTTGTTCACCACGGCCGGATCCTTCTCGCTGAGGGTGGCCCGCAGGAGGGAATAGGCGTCCGGGTGGCGCAAGCGACCGAGGGCTACCAGCCCGGCCTGCCGGATCGCCGGGTCCACCTTCGGGTCGTTGAGGGCGGCGCGGATCGGGCCCGCCGCCGTCTGGGCGTTCAGCCGGCTGAGGATATCCATGGCGCAGGCCTTGGTGCCGGCGTCCGCGTCCTTATCGGCCAGCTTCTTCATCAGCCAGGGCACCGCCCCCTGCCGCAGCGTCGTCACCACCTGGGTGACCCCGGGGCGCGCGGCCGGAGTGGCGATGGCATCAATCAGCGGCACGCTGGTGGTCGTTTCACCCTTCACCGGCGCCAGCGAGGGCATCCCGATGCGGATCAGCGCTTGGGCGGCCCGGTTCTTCACGTTCAGGTCCGGGTTGCTCAACGCCCCGACCAAATTGGGGATGGAGGTCGGCTGCATCTTCTCCAGCGCGAACTGGGCCTCGTTTTGGACCGTCGGGTTGCGGTCCTTCATCAGGTTCACCAGTTCGTCGGCCGCCGCGCCCGTGTTCATCTCGCGGAGGGTGACGATCATCGGGCGCTTCACCGGCACCGGCTGCCGGCTGAGAACGTCCGTGAGGATCTTCCACTCCATCAGCTTCTCGGTGCTGCGCAGGCGCACGGCCGTGTCCGGGCTCCGCAGGCCGGCGATCACGCTCTTCTTGTGGATGCTCTTGCCAACCAGGTAGATGATGATCGCCACGACGATGGCGCAAACGACCAGAACGCGGCGGTTGCTGCCGCTGGCCTCCGGCTCGGATACTTCAGCCACTGTTGACCTCCTTGGGCGGTGGGGGGACCCCGATCGGCTGGGGCTTGGCAGGCTGCAAGACGCTCTCCCCAGGGGCCGCGAATCCTATCCACACGGACGTGAGGGCACCCTGGAATTCGCAGCCATTATGCCACAGGGCCCCTGCTTTGTCAACCCTCGCCTGCCCGCAAGCGCCCGGGCAGGACGCTGCCTTACGGGCGCCGAACGAAGCATCGGGGGCGGCTGCCGGCACCCGGTGGTGCCACGGCGGGCACGCGGGTGCTGCCTGCGTTTCTTTCGCCGCCGAGCCGACCGATCCCTGCGGCGGATGGCCGACAGGCACAAACAGCGCGCCTCCCCGGCGCGGCCGTAAGCGCCCTTTCTTGAATTCTACGGGAGACGATATGGTACACACCCTCACCAGCACGAAAGCGCCGCTGGAGGTGCAGGTTGAGCCGCTGCCAAACGACCTGCGCCTCCTCCTGAAGCTGCGTGACGGCGCCCGCGCCACGCACGCCGTCACCTACTCGCAGCTTACCGCTTTCTCCTGGCAGCGCCCCTGGTCGCTGGTGCCCGGCGAGGTGGAGGGCATCACGGTGAAGGCAATGGGGCCTCACGCCCTCCTGGTGGATGCCGAAGTCTCCGGCTTCCACGTGGAGGACCTCCTCTCCGTCTCCCGCGCCGGGCTGCGCCTCCGGCGCCGGTGGACCTACCGCGGCCTGGAACCGCGCTCGGAGGTAGTGGTCGGCACCTGCCTTCCCGCCGGCGAGGGCACCCGCGAGAAGATCACCCTGCCCCACGTGCTCTACAACAACAACCCGGCGGCCGACCCAAACCGACTGGTGCCGCACCTGCCCCGGGAGGCAGGATATGCTCTGGTCGTCGAGGAGCACCGCCTGCCGATCCCCGGGATCAACGTGGAGTGGGAGGTGGGCGGCGAGTTCTACGCGCTCACGCTGCTGGCGGTGCCGGCGACGGTGACGCTGCCGGGCGCGCAGCCGGACCACGCCTGGTCGCTGGGCGGCGTGCATGCCGGCAGCCACCTCGAACTGGTCAGCCTCAGCGGGGTGGTGGCCCTGAACAACGAGAAGGACGTGATCTACGGCGCCCAGAACCGCGCCTTCCCCTACCCCGGTGGCGGCTACCTGACGCTGCAGCGCGGCGACGTGCTGGAGAAAACGGTGGTCATCGAGCTGCACCGCTGCGAGGCGGAGGGGCGTGGCTTCCGGCGCCTGGTGCGCGTCGGCTGGGAGGTGCTGCGGCCCACGGCGCGGCCGGCGCTGGGGCTGGAGCGCGCCATCGACCTGAAGCTGAACGCCCTGCAGAGCCGCTGGCGCGAGCAGCACGGCCACGGCGGGTTCACCTGGATCCCGGACACGCCAGCGGAGGGGAATGTCTACAACGCCCCGCCGGGGTTTCTCTTCGGGTGGGTTGGGCAGTCGCTGCGGCTGGCGTGGTGCGCGCTGGCCCACGGCCTCCGGGCGCGCGACAAGGGCTGGGTCGCCCGCGGTCAGGCAGTGCTAGACTGCTTCGCCGCGGCGCCGCAGCTTCCCGAGGCCCCCGGGCTGCGCTACCTTTTCTGCGACCTCCAGGATGGCGAGTGGTACGCCGGCGAGTGGCGCGGGCGCGACCGGATCAGCACCCGCATGTTTGGCGAGGCGATCACCAACCTGGCCGATTGCCTCCTGCTGCTCCGGCGTCACGAGCTGCCGGTGAAGCAGCAGTGGCGCGATGCCCTGGACGAGGGCGCGCGCTTCCTGGCCTCGCCGCGCCGGCTCAATGAGGCAGGGATCTTCCCGATCTTCCTCACCCCGGCCGGCCGGCCGGCCGACGAGCAGATCGCCGCCGGCGGCGTGGCCTGCGTGACGGCGCTGTTGGCCGCCGCCGAAGTGACGAGCGACCCATGGCTGCGCGCGCAAGGGCTGGAGCTGCTGCAGCGCTATTACGCGCACTTCGCGCGCACGCTGGAGCGACCGTTCAGCCGTGCCACGCTGGATGCCGCCTGCGAGGATAAGGAAGCAGGGATCTACTTCTTCCTGGCCGCCTACCGGGCGTTCGTCCTGACCGGCGACCGCGTCTACGGCGAGTACGCCCGTCTTGCCGCCGAGTGGATCACCACCTTCGTCTACTTCTGGGACGTGGCGTTCCGCCCCGGCAGCGCCTGCGCCATCAACGCCTTCCGCTCCACCTTCTGGCCGGGCGTCAGCGTGCAGAACATGCACCTGGATGTCTTCTTCCCCGCATTCGAGGTGTACGACCTGGGTCGACGCCTGGAAGACCGCCTGCTGCGCGACGTTGGCCGCGGAGTGGTGCAGGCGTGGACGCACGGGATCGCCCAGCGGCCGGGGCACTGGGGCTTCCCCACCCGGGGCGAGCAGGCGGAGCAGTTCAACCACACCAACTACTTCCAGGGCCCCTTCACCGAGGCCGATTGGCGCGGCAGCGTGAACCGCTGGAACCCCTCCTGGATCATCGGCCTGGTGCTGCAGGCCGCGCTGCGGTTCCAAGAGGGCCGGTAGGCCACCCGGTCAGACTCGGGTTCGGCAGCGTTTGCTTCGGGTTCGCCCCTGTGCTATAATCCAGGGGATGAGCACTCAGGCAACACCCAGCATCACGATGCCGCGACGGCGCACCCGCCCGGTGCGGGTTGGCAGCGTGACCATCGGCGGGGGGCACCCGGTGGTGGTCCAGTCGATGATCACCGAGCACACCCGCGACGTCGCGGCGTGCGTGGAGGCGATCCTGCGCCTGCACCGCGCCGGCTGTGAACTGGTGCGGGTGACGGCACCTACGCTAAACGACGCCCACGCCATCGGCGCGATCCGCGCGGAGCTGGCGCGGCGCGGCACGCCGGTGCCGCTGGCAGCCGATGTCCACCACGAGGGCACGCGCATCGCCGTGGAAGTGGCGAAGCACGTCGATAAGGTGCGCATCAACCCGGGGCTGTTTGTCTTCCGCAAGCGCCGCCAGGGCCAGGAGTACACGCCCGAGGAGGCACAGGCGCACCGGGACGAGATCGAGCGCGACCTGCTCCCGGTGCTGGAGGCGTGCCGGGCGCACGGCACCGCCCTACGCATCGGCGTCAACCACGGCTCGCTCTCCGACCGCATGCTGATGACCTACGGTGACACTCCCGAGGGAATGGTCGAGTCGGCCCTGGAGTTCATCCGCATCTGTGAGAAGCACGATTTCCGCGACCTGATCCTCTCGCTCAAAGCGTCGCGCGTGCCGGTGATGATTGAGGCCAACCGGCTGCTGGCACGTCGCCTGGCAGAGTTGGGCATGGATTACCCGATCCATCTCGGGGTCACCGAGGCGGGCGATGGCGACTACGCGCGGGTGAAGTCGACCGCCGGCATCGCCACCCTCCTGGCCGAGGGAATCGGCGACACGATCCGCGTTTCCCTGTCGGAAGACCCGATCCACGAGATCCCGGTCTGCTACGACATTCTGCAGGCGCTGGGCCTGCGCCGGACAAAGACGGAGTTCATCGCCTGCCCCTCGTGCGGGCGCACCCGCTTTGACCTGCCGACGGTGCTGGCGCAGGTGAAGGCGGCCACCGGCCACTTGGCGGGCTTGAATATCGCGGTGATGGGCTGCATCGTCAATGGCCCCGGCGAGATGGCCGATGCCGACTATGGCTACGTCGGCAAAGGTGACGGGATGATCTCCCTCTACCGGGGGCGCGAGATGGTGAAGGCGAGCGTGCCCCAGGAGCGCGGCGTCGAGGAGTTGGTGCGCCTGATCCAGGCCGACGGGCGCTGGGTGGAGCCCAAAGAGGAGGGTTGATGTCCGCGGAGCGCGAGCACGACGTGGCGGTGGCGAACGTGGCCCACAAGATGCGCGTTGTGGTGTGGGAGGTACACGCCAACGTGGGCGACGCGCCCCGCCGGAGCATCGCCGTGCCGGGCGGAGCCACGCTCACGCCCGACATCGTCGCCTTCGAGAAGCACACCGGGCGCCTGGCAGCCATCGGCGCCGTGGAGACGGCCGCCACCCTGGCTGCCGGCTCGGCCGAGTGGAAGCAGTACCAGATGCTGGCGCCCAGGTTCTTCATCTACGTGCCCGAGGAGAGCCTGGACGAGGCCACGCGCCTCTGCCGCCGGTACAGCATTCCCTACACCGCCCTGCGTGCCTACTACTACAACGCGCGGAACCAGTTCGTGGTGGCCCGGGGCTGGCGCGTGCAACAGCGCAAACGCGCCGCCGGGGAACCGGGGTCGCCGTAGGGGTAGCCCGGGCAGGTGGCCCGGGCGGGTGGTCGTTTACGGCGCCCCGCAAACAGCCCCGCAACCGGCGTCCAACGCAGCCGGCGGAGGCCCCATGAGCTTCGATGCAGAGCGAGCGCACCGCGAGATGCAGGCGCTGGCGTTTCCCCGGCGCTCCGGCAGCCCCGGGGCAGAGCAAGCTCGCGCGTATCTCCTGGCCCGGTTGCATGAGGCCGGCCTGACTCCCGTCCTCGAACCGTTCACCTTCTCCGGTCGGCTGGTCGAGCGCATTGTGCCGGCCGTGGTGCTCGCCGTGGCCGGCCTGGTGTTGGCGGCGACGCTTGCCTACTTCGTTTCTCCCGCTGGCTCACTGGCGCTGCTGCTGCTGGGCTTCCTCGCGGGCCTGCCCGCCACCCGCTGGAGCTACCGCGTGGAGCGCCTCCTCGATTCGGGGGAGCTGCGCCAGTCGGCCAATATTGTCGCGACGCTAACCGACCCCCCGCACCCCCGCCGGCATGTTCTGCTGATGGCCCACAGCGACTCGAAGTCGCAACGGCTCCCGATCGCGGTGCGAACCGGGGCCGCCCTGGGAGCGCTGGGGGGCGGCGGTCTCCTGCTGCTGGGCGCGCTGTGGGGCGTGCTCCGCCCGGGGGGGCCGCTGCCTGCCGGGGTGGTCGTTGGCGCGGGGCTGATATCCACCCTTGGGCTGGGCGTGCTGGCGCTCAACCCTTCCGGCAATGCCTCGCCGGGAGCGCTGGACAACGCGGCCGGGGTCGGCGTACTTCTGGAGCTGGCGCGCGCGGTGCCGGCCCTGGGGCTGCAGCAGACGCGGGTGACGCTGGTGATCACCGGTGCCGAAGAGGAGGGCCTGGCCGGCGCGGTGCGCTTCTTTCAGGCGCATGAGGGCCGCCTCGGACCAGAAGCGGTGCTCATCAACCTGGACAGCCCCGGAGCCGCGCCCGAGGTGACCCTGCTCTCGGTGTTTGGCCTGCCGCCAATGGGCGCCGCCCCGGACCTGGTGCGCCTGGCCCGCGCCGCCGCCCGAACCGCGGGCATCCCGGTCCGCACGCTCTGGCTGCCCGCCGGCGCCGGCACCGATCACTTCCCGGCGGCGCTGCGCGGCATCGCGGCGGTCACCCTCGCCTCGCTCGGGCCCGCCTTCCGGCGGATCCACACGCCCCTGGACACGCCCGCGGGCGTGCTGCCGGAAGGACTGGGCAACGCCGGCCGCCTGGTCCTGGCGCTGCTGCGCGCCCTGGACACCGAGGAATAAAAGCGGCGAGAACAACGCCTGTTCCTCAGCAAGTTGAACAAGGAGCCTTTGAGTGAATGCGGAATAGAGAGCTATGCGCACCGGTTGGTTGGCACTGGCATTGGCACTGGCAATCCCGCTCCTGGGCGGGTGTACGCTCGAGCGGAAGGACCCCCGCAAAGGGATCACCCTGGAGGTGGCCGTCTTTGAGGGGGGCTACGGGATCGGTTGGCATCAGGACGTGGCTCGCCGCTACGAGAAGCGGCACCCGAACATCCGCGTCAACCTCTGGGGGGATCCTCGGGTCGACGAGAAGCTGAAGCCGCGCATTCTGCGGCGCAACCCACCAGACCTGGCAAGCTGCAACCTCCCCGTCTGGAAGCTGATCGTCGCGGGCAAGCTCTACCCTCTCGACGAGGCGCTCGACTCGCCCGCTTACGGCCAGAAGGCTACCTGGCGCGAGACGCTGGTGCCTGGCGTGCTGGCCTCCTACCAGTATCAGGGGAAGTCGTACGCCATGCCCACCAACCTGGGGGCCTGGGTGTGCTGGTACGACAAGCGTCAGTTCCGGCAGTACGGTTGGAAGGTGCCCCGCACCTGGGGCGAGTTCACCCGACTGTGCGACCAGATCAAGGCGGATGGCGTGGCGCCGATCGCCTTCCAGGGGAAGTATCCTTCCTATGCCTGGTCGACGCTGCTCAGTCTCTATCAGCGCCTGGTGCCGTTCGAGAAGTGGTACGAGATGCAGGACCTGAAGCCGGGCGCCTTCCTGGAGCCGGAGTTCATCCGCGCGGCGCAGCTCCTGCAGGAGATGGGGCAGAAGTACCTTCAGCCGGGCGCGATGGCGATGACGCACACCGAAAGCCAGCTTGAATGGGTGAACGGGCGCGCGGCGCTCATCTTCTGCGGCCTGTGGCTAAAGAACGAGATGAAGAACGCCATTCCTGATGGCTTCGAAATGGCCTGCTTCCCGGTGCCGATGATTGAGGGGGGCCGGGGTGATCCCAACGCCATCTACGGCGGTGGCGGCGAGAACATGCTGGTGATGGCCGACTCGAAGCACCCGGAAGAGGCGCTCGACTTCCTGAAGTACATGATGAGCCTGGAGTGCTCGCGCACCTACATCCAGCGCCTGGACACCCTCTCGCCGGTGCAAAACGCGGTGAAGGGGCTGTTGATCTCCCCAGAGCTGCAGAGCGCGGTGGACGTCATCAACAAAAGCACCCGCATGTACTCCGACCGGCTGAGCGTGCTTTATCTGGAGTTCGCCAAGTCGCCGATGCCGGATGGGCTGGCAGCGCTCCTCAACGGCAAAGTCACCCCGGAGGAGTTCGCGCAGGGGCTGGAGGCGGCAATCGAGGCGGTGCGCCAGAACCCGGACATCTACAAGCCACCGGCGATGGGAGTGCCGCCCGCGTAGCACGCGGTGGCATACGTTGCCACACCGCCCGGCCCCGGACGCGCGCCGAACGTAGTGTCTCCTGAGGCAGGGAGCGCGCCTGTGCGCCGCTTGCTGTCTTCTGCCGCGCGCTGGTTGCCGGCACACGGCACTCGTTCGGCCAACAGGCGCTACGAACCGCAAACCGCATAGGTGAGTATGAAACGCAAGGAACAGAAGACGTTCATCGCCGCCTTTCTGCTGCCGCCGCTGCTGCTGTACGCTCTCTTCGTGCTGTGGCCGGCAGTCAACGCCTTCCGCTACAGCCTGACGCGGTGGGATGGCCTCGGCAGCGCCACCTGGGTGGGGCTCTACAACTTCCGCAACATCCTGGCGCGCAGCTCTGAGTTCATGCCGGCGCTGGAACACAACGTCTTCCTGATGGTGGTGCCGGGCATCATCACGCTCTCGCTGGCGCTCTTCTTCGCCTACGTGATCCACCAGCGCATCCGTGGGGCACGCCTCTTCCGCATCGCCTTCTTCTTCCCAAACATCATCAGCTCCGTCGCCGTTGCCCTGCTCTGGGTGCTGATCTACAGTGCCTCCGATGTCGGCTTGCTGAACAACCTGCTGCGCCTCATCAACCCGAAGCACGAGATGATCGCCTTCGCCGAGAGCAGCCGCCTGCTGTGGGCCCTGGTGCCGATGATCGTTTGGAGCGGCACCGGCTTCTACATGGTCCTCTTCCTGGCGGCGATGGAGAACATCCCCGACTCCTTCTACGAGGCGGCGCGGCTGGACGGGGCCGGCTCGTTTGCCCTCTTCCGCAAAGTCACCCTCCCGCTGATGTGGGACGTGCTCACCACCGGCATCATCTTCCTGGTCATCGGCGGCCTGAAGATCTTCGATGTGATCTGGGTGATGGAGAACGGCCGGCCGACGACCACCACCCACACGATGGCGACGCTGATGTACTCCAAGGTGTTTGAGGAATACAACATCGGCTATGGCACGGCCATCGCCGTGCTTCTGTTCATTCTGGTGCTGCTGGCCACGATGGTCAGCTTCCGGCTCCTGCGTCGTGAGAGGCTGGAATACTGATGCAGCGCATGCTTGGGGGCGCGGGCTCCGGCCTGAAGTACGCCATCCTGGTCCTCTATCTGCTGGCCGTCGTCTTTCCGATGGTGTGGGTGCTCTACACCAGCGCGAAAAGCACCCAGGAGATCTACCAGAACCCGTTCGGGCTGCCGGCCGCCGTCACCGCGCCGAGCGCCAAAACGCTCGAAACGCCGATTGAGAACTTCGAGAAGGCGTGGGTGGGCAGCCACTTCAGCAGCTACTTCGTCAACAGCGTGAAGCTGGTGTCGATCAGCCTGGTGCTGATTCTGCTGCTGGGGGCGATGGCCGCCTACGTGTTGGCGCGTTTCGAGTTCCGGGGGAAGGGGCTGGTCTACTACCTCTTCCTCAGCGGGCTGCTAATCCCAATGCAGCTCATCCTCATCCCGCTCTTCTTCCAGTTCTCCGACATGGGCGAGGCCCTCACCCGCCTGCTCGGGCCGATCACGGAGCGCCTGGGCCTGGGCTACCTCACCGTCTCGCTGCACGACTCGCACCCGGGCCTGATCCTGATCTACGTGGCCGCCAGCCTGCCGTTCACCGTCTTCGTGCTCACCTCGTTCTTCCGCACCCTGCCTGGCGAGCTGCGCGAGGCCGCGATGATCGACGGCGCCAGCGAGTACCGCATCTTCTTCTCGGTGATGATGCCGCTGGGCAAGCCCGGCCTGGTCACGGTGGCGATCTTCAACTTCCTCGGCCTGTGGAACGAATACCTGTTCGGGTTGGTGTTCCTGAACAGCGACCATCTGAAGACGCTGCCTCTCGGCCTGGCAAGCATCAGCATGCAGGCGCAGTATAAGAGCGACTTCGGGCTGCTGTTCGCCGGCCTGGTGATCGCCATGGTGCCAACGCTGCTGGTCTACATGTTCCTCCAGGAGCGCCTCACCAAGGGGATCACTGTCGGCGCCCTCAAGGGATAGGCACGGGGGGCCGACCGAGGGGCAGGGCCATGAGGCGGTCAGCAACCCAACGCAACCGTTCCAGCGGCCGGCCAAACGCCCGGCATGGAAGGCGCTGGCTGCCGGCGGCAGCGACGCTGCTGGCCGCGGCTGCCGCGGCATCGCCAGGCCAGGGAGCGCCGCCGATGCAGGTCCTCTCCCGCGACACAAGCGTCCGCTTCACGCAGCAGGACGGGCGCGTGCTGCTGTTCGGTCTTGCCGACCGCGCCCGGCAGCGCGAGTTCGTGCCAGTCCCCTACCCCACCGGCGGCCTCTGGCGCGTGGAGCTGCGCCCACCGAACGGCGACGAGGGGCAGGCCGTGGTGCTGGACGCGAGCCAGCATCCACCGGCGCGCATCGAAACGCCGCGAGGGAAGCAGCGAGTGCGGATCCTCTGGCGCGGCCTGGCCGTTGGGTCTGAGCCCGACGCCCTCGACGTGGCGGTGACGATCTCGGCCGTGCCCCGATCCTCCCTCACGGACTGGCGCATCGCGGTGCGGAGCCGCTCGCGGCGCCTGGGGCTGTGGCAGGTGCACTTCCCGCGCCTGCAGGGCCTGGTCGTCGGCAAGGAAGGGCAGGCGGCCACGCCGATGGGCTTCGGCCTGGTGCAGGCCGACCCAGTCCACGACCCCCACTTCGGGTTCAGCGGCACCTACCCGCACTGCCTCTACTCGATGCAGTTCGCCTCGCTCTCCGAGGCTGGCTCCTGCCTCTACCTGGCCACCCACGATCCTCACGCCTGCGTGAAGCAGATGCGCTTCGAGCGCCTGCCAGAAGGCGAGGGCCTCTCCTACGAGGTGATCCAGCTTCCCGAAGACATGGGGGTGCCTGGGCGGAGCTACACCCAGCCGTATCCCTGCGTGGTGGGCACCCTGCCGGGCGACTGGGTGGATGCCGCCAAGGCCTACCGGCGCTGGGTGCTGGCCGAATCCGACTGGATGCGCGGGAAGAAGCCGCTGGCCCAGCGCCGTGACCTGCCCGACTGGCTGAAGCGCCTCCCCTACTGGGTCGGCTTCCATGGGATGACCGACGAGGGGATGGAGAAGATCGAGTCGCTTCTGCGCGCGATTGGCGTGCCGGCCGGCGTGCACCTCTACCACTGGCACCAGATCGCTTTCGACACCCGCTACCCCGACTTCTGGCCGCCCTTCGACCAGTCGTTCCGCTACGTGCGGCGGCTGCAGGAGCTGGGCGCCCGCGCGATGCCCTATATCAACTGCCACTTGATGGACAAGCTGGCGGAATCCTGGCAGGCCGACCAGGCGTGGCGCTACGCCGCGCAGCTTCCGGGCGGGGGCTTCAGCGAGGAGCAGTGGGCCGCCGGCGACGCCGCGCAGCTCGTGGCGATGTGCCCGGCCACCGACTACTGGCAGCGCAAGTTCGATGCCCTGGTCGTGCAGCTCGTGCGCGATCTGGGCGCCGACGGCATCTACTGCGACCAGGTGGCGTGCGTCGGGCCAACGCTCTGCTTCAACCCGGCGCACGGCCACCCGTTGGGCGGCGGGAACCACTGGGTAAAGGGACACGCCCGGCAGATCGCCAACATCCGGCGGGCAGCGGCCACCGTGAAGAAAGACGTGTTCCTCACCACCGAGAGCGCCGCGGAGCCATACGACTTCGATGCCTTCCTCCGCTGCAACGAGGGCGCACCCTTCCTGACGCCGATCTGGCAGATGGTCTACTCCGGCTACCGGCTGAGCTTCGGGTTCTACTTCTACGAGCCGCGCGAGTGGCTGGTGAAGCTGGCCACGCAGTACCTGTGGGGGGTGCAGATCGGCTGGGCCGGCCAGCACGCCCCGGAGGAGATGCCCGAGATCTTCGCCTTCGAGCGGGAGGTGGCGCGCGCTCGCGCCGCCGGCAGCGACTACCTGGCCCTCGGCGAGATGCTGCGCCCGCCCGTCCTCTCCGGCAGCAGCGCGCGGGTGAAGACGACCTGGCGCAACTTCGCCAGTGAGATCCCGATCGACTGGCCGGCCGTGCAGGGGAGCCTCTGGCGCGCGCCGGACGGCTCCCTCGGCCTCGCGCTGGTGAACCTCGACGCCGCAGCCCAGACGGTCACGTTCCAGGTGCCCCGGTCGGCAGGCCGCCTGGGCACGGGTTCCGTGAAGCTGCGAGCGATCTACCCCGCCGGCCTCTTCCCCGACAGAGCACTGAGCGGCAGCGTGCTGACCCAGGCCATCACGCTGCCGCCCCACTCCGCCGCGATGCTCTCGCTAAGCGAGTAAGCCCCGCATCCGGGCCGTCAGGGGTTGATGAACCAGTTCTCCGGCTTCGACTGCCTGATCCACTTCGCATGCCCGTCGCAGAAGGCGGCGTTGAAGCCTCCCGAGTGCTTCTTGCCCACCCACCCGGACGGCTGGTCATTGGAGCAGTCACTGGGCGTCGGGTGGGCATCCGTGTGCTCGGGAGCCCAGATCTCGCCAAAGATCGTGGCCCCGGTGCGGCAGTAACCGGCGTCGA
Source organism: Armatimonadota bacterium (assembly GCA_012512505.1). Lineage (GTDB taxonomy): Bacteria > Armatimonadota > JAAZEB01 > JAAZEB01 > JAAZEB01 > JAAZEB01. Next base: position 41,448 of record JAAZEB010000247.1, read on the forward strand.
AGACGGCGATCACCTCGGCCGGCTTCTGGATCTGGGACAGGGAAACGCCCGGGTTCCCCCAGTTGTTCACGAACGGCGGGTTTTTGGTGCCCGCGTAGCCGGGCCAGGTGCCGACGACGCAGTTGGCGAGGTAGTCCTTTGACAGCACTGGCGGGTACTGCGCCGGCAGCCCCTCTCGCTTATAGGTGTAGGCGCCGTGGGGTCCGGAGCTGGGGCACTGAAGGAACTTGTAGTTCTTCACATAGGGCTGGATGTCATCGGCCCACCAGGTAAGGTATACCTGCGTGGTGGGCGAGTGATAGCTGTAGTTGTACGGCAGGATCTCGTCGTAGTCCTGCGCGTACATGGTAATCCCCATGCCGATCTGCTTCAGGTTGCTAAGACAGTTTGCCTTGCGGGCGTTCTCCCGGGCGCGCGCGAACACCGGAAAGAGGATCGCTGCCAGGATGGCGATAATCGCGATTACGACCAGAAGCTCGATCAGGGTGAATCCACGCCGACACTTCATCGTACCTATCCTTTCCGTGCGCAACCAGCCCGACCGCCGCTGGAACACACGGAACCGCGACAGCGGGCCTCACAGATGCACAGTATAGCCGCGCAGCATTAGAAATCGGTTAGAAGTTCATTAGAATGCTCTAATGTTCACACTGTTCCCATTCACGCAGGCAGGCAGGCGGCCAGTGAGAGCGGTAGTACTGGGTGCCAAGGCGGTCTAGGTGCTCGGTGAGGAAGAAGAACCCGCCGCAGCGCCAGTAGTTGCCGGCCTCTAGGTGGGCCAGGATAGCGCGCTGCAGGCTCGTTTGGCGCGGGGCGGTTGCCAGGTCGAGGGGATTGCGCAGGAAGATGAACCACAGGCCGTCGTGGCGACCAGAAGCCACCGGGTAGAGATAGAGCTCGCGCTGGTGTTTCACCAGGTTGGCCTCGGGCCCCAGAATCTCTTCCAACTGCGTATTGTAGAGCCACGACCAGCAGACAATCGCCTGGAACGGCTGGTCCGGGAAGTAGCGGCGGAAGAACTCCGTGCCCCGGCGCAGCGAGTCGGTGCAGCGCTCCGGGGTCATCCCGCCCCCGGCGGGGATGTGCATGTCGAGGACCAAGTCGCCCTTCTTCAGCACGCACTCCCACTCGGCCAGGGGCAAGCGCACCCGCCGCCGCTCCGCCATACCCCGGGGGCAGATCGGGTAGCCAATGACGGCATCCTCCTCGTGCTCCAGGGTGGCCGTCCAGCCTTCGGGGCAGGGGGGCTTGCCGCCGGTGCCATCGACGTAGCCCTCGCGGTCGAAGCGGGTGCCGGCGAGCGCCAGCGCCACCACCGCCCCGGTCTCGCGGTGGCGGTAGGCTTCCACGCCCCCCCAGTAGGGCTCGATCTTATACTCGAAGCGGCCGATGCGAAAGAGGCGGCCGGCCGGGTAGTAGCGCATCCAAGAAAGCGTGTTGGGAGTGACGCCGAGGCGGCCGCCACTCTGCCGGTGGTAGTTGCCGGCCACGCAGGCCACCTGGGAGAGCGTCTCACGGGTCACTTCCTCGGGCACGCCCAGGTGCTGATGCAGCGCGCGCACGCGCGGCACCATCCCCATGGTGATCAGCAGGTAGAGGACACAGGCAGACTCGCCCAGGACGCCTTCGAGGAGGGGTGCGCTCCCCGGCCACTGATCGTGCTCGTAGAGGAGGCGGTAGCAGTGCCAGGCAAAGCAGCGTAGCGCCGGGTCGTCCGCCGCCCGCCGCGCCACGGCCAGTAGCTCCGGCTCGGTGGCCGGGTCAAGCCCGCACCAGTCGCGGCCCGCGCGCACCTGCTCCGGCTCCAGGAAGAAGGGAATGCGCTCTCCCAACCGCGCCAGGGAATCCTCCCAATGCGGGCGGAAGGCCTCTTCCGCCTCCGGGATCTCCAGTCGGGCCAGGACCTCTTCCAGACGCATGGCGTGCTCCTCCTCTTCTGAATGGCCGGCAGGGCCGGCACGTCGAGAGGATACGCCGCCGGTGGGCAGCACACCTGCCGCGCGGCGGAGCCCGCGCGCCCGCGGGTAGCCGTTTGGGTAGCCCTCGGAAGAGCCGTCAGGGTAGCCGCAAACGGCGCCCCCGTGGACCGGGCGTTCGCTTAGGAGGAGCGGTGGGCGAGGAGGGCCAAAGTGGGGTATACTGACAGCAATACGCCGTAAGAAAGAGAGTGATGCTGATGCGGGAGAGAGCAAGCGAGATAGCGGCCGGTGGTTCGCTGCGCCTCTATCCTTTGAAGTTCCACGAGGTCTATCAAGAGCGGGTGTGGGGCGGCGACGGCCTGGCCCGGGTGCTGGGCAAAGAGCTGCCGGCCGGCGCGCCGATTGGCGAGTCGTGGGAGGTGGCGGACCACCCGCACGCCACCAGCGTGGTGCGCAACGGCCCCTATGCCGGCATGCGCCTGGATGCCCTGCGCGAGCAGTTCGGGGCGGAGCTGATCGGGGAGCGGGCGCTGGCGCTGGGCCGCGGCCGCCTGCCGCTGCTGATCAAGTTCCTCGACTGCCGCGACCGCCTCTCGGTGCAGGTGCATCCAGACGACGCCTATGCTGCCGCGCACGAGGGCGGTTCCCTCGGCAAGACGGAGCTGTGGTACGTGGTGGCCGCCGAGCCGGGCGCGCGCATCTGGTGCGGCCTGAAGCCGGGGATCGATCGTCCGGCGCTGGAGCAGGCAATCGCGGCCGGCCGGGTGCCGGAGACCCTCGCCGAGGTAGAAGCGGCGGCGGGCGACTGCCTCTTCATCCCGGCCGGCCGCGTTCACGCCCTCGGCGAGGGGCTGATCATCTGCGAGATTCAGCAGAACTCCGATGTCACCTACCGCTTCTACGACTGGGACCGCGTCGGGCTCGATGGGAAGCCGCGCCAACTGCACATCACGCAGTCGCTGGAGGTGATCGACTACGGGGCCAGCGAGACCCCCTATTGCCAGCCGCAGGTTTCCCAGATGCCGGGAGCGGTCGTGGCCCGCCTGGCCACCTGCCCCCAGTTCGCCGTCGAGAAGCTGACGGTGACCGGCCAACTCGCCTCAGACACGGGCGGCAGCAGCTTCCACACCCTCTCCGCGATCATCGGCGAGGGGTACGTTCGCGTTGGCGACCGCGACCCGGAGCCGATCCGTCACGGCGAGACGGTGTTGATTCCCTGCGCCGCCGGCGCCTACACGATCGAGTCGGCCGGTAACCTGGAGCTGCTGCGCGCCTTTATCCCTTGAGGAGGCGCAGCGCCAGCGCCAGAACCTCCTCGGGGCTGCCGGTGCCATCCACCGGGCGCAGCAGGCCCTGCTGCCGGTAGTAGTCCGCCAGCGGCGCGGTTGCCTCCGCGTAGACACGCAGGCGCCGCCGAATCGCCTCCGGCTGGTCATCCTCGCGCTGGTACAGCTCGCCCTGGTCGAGGTCGCAAATGCCTTCCTGCTTGGGCGGCTTGTTGTCTACGTGGTAGATCGCGCCGCAGGTGCGGCAGACGCGCCGGCCGGAAAGGCGCCGGACCACGACCTCCTCCGGCACTTCGATGTCGAGCACCGCGTCCAGCGGCATCTGCTGCGCTTGCAGGAAGGCATCCAGCGCCTCAGCCTGGGGCACGGTGCGGGGGAAGCCATCAAGAATGAAGCCGGGCTTGCAGTCTGGCCGCGCCAGGCGTTGCTTCACCATGCCGATGACGACTTCGTCCGGCACCAGCTCGCCGCGGTCCATGTATGCCTTCGCCTTGCGGCCGAGTTCCGAGCCAGCGGCCACTTCCTCGCGGAAGATGTCGCCGGTGGAGATATGCACCACGCCGAGCGCGGTTGAAAGCTGCTTCGCCAGGGTACCTTTGCCGGCACCGGGCGCACCCAGGAGCACCAAACGCATCTGTCATCCTCCAGCCGTTCACAGAATCAGCAAAGCGGCATGTTTCGCGTGGGATCCAAACGGGGGATACCGTGGGTCTCAATTCCGCGCGCGTGGTGGCGGTTCCTTGTGGCATCCCGCCACCACCGCCAGGGTTCCCGCTTTGGTTGACGCTCGCGGGGAGCGCATGCTATACTGAGACGGTGTCAGGCCAGGGAGGGTGCCCCAAGAAACCGGAAAGGCGTGTGGCGATGGCGTTGAGAATCGCGGTGTTTGGCAGTGGGGCGGTGCTGATGGCCCTAGAGATCCTGGCGTTCCGCATCATCGGCAAGACCTTTGGCACCGCCTTGCGCGAGACGACCGCGGTGATCACCGTCTTCCTCACCTCGATGAGCCTGGGCTACTACCTGGGGGGCAAGGCGGGAGACCGGTGGCCGGTGCCGCGCACCCTGGTGCTGCCGATGGCAATCGCCGGGCTTTCCATCCTCCTCATCCCCGGGTTGGACACGTTGATCGCCGAGCCGGTGTTCGATTCGTCGCTGCCGCTCAGCCTTCACGCGCTCACGGTGAGCGTGGCGCTCTTCGTGGTGCCGTCACTCCTGATGGCTAGTGTGTCGCCGATTGCCATTCGGCTGTTGGCCCAAACCGTGCAGCAAACCGGGAAGATCGCTGGCAGCGTCTCGGCGCTCTCCACCATCGGCAGCATCCTCGGCACGGTGCTGATGGGCTTCTACCTGATTGACGCCGTCGGCAGCGTGCGCCGACTGGTCTACGTGTTGGGAGGCGTGATGATCCTGCTTTCGCTGATTGCCGCCGCGGGCGTGCGCCGCAAGCTCACGATCGCCACCGGACTGGCGCTGGTGCTGCTGCCTGCCGCCGGGGCCTCCGCCGCCGTCGTGTTTGAGCGCGACAGCAGCTACCACCATATCGTGGTCCGCGACGAAGATGGGATGCGCACCCTCTACTTCGATAACGCCCCCCAGAGCCGGATGGAGATCAAAGACCCGATCGCCGGCGCCTTCGAGTACACCGACTTCCTGCACGCCGCCTTCCTCTTCCGCCCGCAGCTTCAGGACGTTTTGATGCTTGGCCTGGGCGGCGGATCGGTGCCTAAGCGGTTCCTGGCCGACTATCCGCAGGTGCGCATGGATGTGGTGGACGTAGACCCGGTGGTAATCGACGTGGCAAAGCGTTACTTCGCCGTGAAGCCCGGGCCGCGCCTGAACCTCATCCACCAGGATGCTCGTGCCTATGTGAAGCGCTGCAAGAAGAAGTACGACTATATCCTGCTGGACGCCTACACCCGCTCCCGCTATGGCTCCAGCATCCCCCCGCACCTGACAACGCGCGAGTTCTTCCAGCAGGTGAGCGCCATCCTCAAGCCGGGCGGAATGGTTGGCTACAACGTGACCGCCACCGTGAGCCAGTATAAGCCCGGCATCCTCCAGGCGTTGCTGAAAACGATGCAGACCGAGTTCAGCACCCCCTACCTCTTTGAGGCGGAGAGTAGCTGGAACACGGTGATCCTCGCCTTCAAAGGGGAGCACCGGCCCCTCAGCAAGGAAGCCCTCGGGCGCCGGGCCAAGGAACTGGTCGCCGCCGGCACGGTGAAGCTCCCCTACTTCGAGCACCGGATGCGCCGTACCGTGCCGGTGCCCGACGTGAAAGCCGCCATTCTCCTGACGGACGACCACGCCCCCGTCGAGCGTCTGATGCGCGACTGACAGGGTCCGGGAAACCGACCGACCGCAGCCCCGACGGCATCGGTGCTCTGCCGGCCCACGCCTACCCGCGCGTTTGCTCTAGGCGCCAGGGTGGGGTCTCATTCCCCTCCCGTCAGCCCGCGCGGTCTGGTACATGCTCCCAGCGGGGCACCAGGGTGCGGAAGAGAGCAAGCCCGGCCAGATAGAGCAACCCGGCCCCGATGAAGACCGACGGGATCCCCAGGTGCGCGGCCAACTGCGTCGCCGTCACCGGGGCCACCAGCCCACCCAGCATGACGGCTGACGACTGCATCCCGTAGGCACGGCCACGAAACTCGTCGGGCACGCGCGTGCAGATGACGGCGCCGGTGGAGGGCGCCACGGCCGCCACACACAGTCCCAGGGCGAAGTAGAGGGCGGCAAAAAGCCAGATGCTGTGGACGCCCGCCAGCACCGCCACGAAGAGGGCGCCGCCCGCGAAGCCGGTGGTGATCGCCCGGTGGTAACCACGGCGCTCGCCGAACAGCGACCAGCGGTGCGCCGAGAGCACGAAGGCGGCGGCCGGCAGCGAGAAGATGAAGCCGGTGAACCAGTCTGGCGCCCCACTGCCGATCTTCCCGAGGTGCAGCGCCAGCAGCGGCACGAGACTGGCCATCACGAAGCCGTTCACCATCACCACCAGCATCAGCGAGCTGAGCACGGGCGAGCGGAACGCCAGCACGAAGTCGTCCAGCAAACTTGAGCCATCATCGGCGGCGACCTTGCCGGTCTCGCGGACGAACAGCCAGACCAAGAGTACCGAGATGACAACGGCAGTCCCGGAGACGGTCATCGCGCCCCGGTAGCCAAAGATGCCGGCCAGCAGGCCGCCGATGCCCGGCCCGACAATCTGCCCGGTGGCGGAAGCGGTCTGCGCGGTGGCCACGGCGCGGGGCGCCCGGTCCTGGGGTGTGCCGGTCGCAATCAGGGCAATGGCGCCGGGGATGAAGCCGGTGAGCGCCCCGTTGAGGAAGCGCAGAATCGCCAACTGCATCGGCGTCTGACAGACGCTCATGCCGAAGTAGATCCCAGCCAGGCAGATCCCGGCGCGCAGCGTCATCGGCTTGCGGCCGTGGCGGTCTCCCAGCCGGCTCCAGAACGGCACCGCCACGATGCTGGCGAGCGACTGAGCGGCGAAGACATAGCCTGACCACTGGATCAGGTAGCGCTTGACGCCCATCTCCTTCAAGAAGAGGGGCAGGAAGGGCATGACCTGGCACCAACTGACGGAGGCAAGGAAGATCGCGAAGCAAAGAACATACAGGTTGCGCTCGTACTGTCTCATTCACCACGCCTGGAGCCGGGCAGAACATCCCGCCAACCACGCTCACTCGCGGCACTGGCTCGCGCCGGCGTGCGAGACACCCTGGAGGATGCCCCGCCTCGCCGGGTGACCACCGGTTGGCTCCCCTTTATTTTACCACAGATCCTAGCCTGATGCACGCGGCAGCAACCCTCCCATCACGCCCCGCCATCCTCCCGCGGCACGCGGACCGACCATTGCTTCCGGAAGGTTGGCTCGCCATCTACCGTCACCACCGCCTCCACCGTCTGGTGGAACGCGGCCTCGTCGCTCGCCGTCACGCACTGCGTCTCCACCACCACCTGCTCGCCCGCCTCCTCGGCCACATAGCGATAGCCCGACTCCACCACCGCGCGCGCCGGCTGCCTGGCGGAGATGGTGAAGCGCGAAGTATTGATGCCCGCCCCGCACTGGCACTCGTACTCCACCGTGGCGGTGCCCGCCACCAGGTCGTGCGTCACGACGTAGCGCGGCGGGGGCACCTCCTCCGGCGCCGGCAGTGGGTGGTGGGGAGAAGGCAGCAGGTTCGGCGGCGGCAGCGGCGGCTCCTGGGGCGGTGCCACCGGCAGGATCAGGTGAGAAGGATGGGGGCCGCCATAGTACAGTGTCAGGGTGCAGGGCTTTGGCGTGGGCCACACATTTTGCAGGTCGGCGCCAGCGATGCTCACCCGCAGGCGATGCCCCGCCAGGAAGCGATAGGCACACGCCAGGAGGTCCACCGTCACCACGTAACGACGGCCTGGCTCCAGTGGCAGCGGATGCGTGTGCGACTCCCGATGCGTCAGGTTCAGGTAGCCCTTGGTCACCAGCACCGAGGTGCCGTCCGGCGCCACGTCGCACAGCTTCACCACCACCTGCGCTACGTCGGCGCTGGCCGAGAGGCACAGCACCGCCTGCGGCTGCCCGATCAGCTCCAGGTCGTCCGACAGTGGCTCGGGGGTAGTGTAGGTCAGCGAGCGGGCTTCATCGACGCGCTGGTCGAGCGGCATGCCCCAGGGCGGGAACGGCCCGCCGCCATGCTTGCCGGCTGCCACTCCCACCGTGGGGTCCACCTCCAGGCGCTCGTGCTCCTCGGTGGTGGGGGCCGCGCCCGCGTCGAGCCGACCGCCGGGATGCAGGGCGTAGGCCGTGGGGCACACGCGCGTGGGCGGCCAGGCATCCTCGTGGCGAAAGAAGCCCTTGTCCTCAATGTACATGACCGAGGGCTTCTGGTACTCCCGGATGAAGAGGGCAACCGGGGGTTCGTCCAGCACGCCGGAGTCTTCGCACTTGAGGAACTGGCGGAACCAGCGCTCGCACTCGCGCAGGCCGTCAATGCGCGGGCCGGGGATCGCCACCTCCGGCCACATGTGCGACCACGGCCCGACCATCGCCCGCTTCGGCACGTTGAGCCGCGCGAAGGCGCGCAAGAGCGGCGTCGGGTACCAGTCGGCCCAGCCGCCGATGACGAAGACGGCGCAGTGGACACGGTCGTAGTCGGGCCGCAGCGAGCGCTCGCGCCAGTAGGGACCGTCGGTCAGGTGTGAGATAAACCCGAGGCCCCAGGGCACGTTCTCCTCCAGGCGCTGCCGCCAGATCGCCTCCCGCCGCTCGCCAGTGCCCTCGCGAGAGGGGGGCATCAGGTTGTAGGCGGCCATCAGGGGGGTGTAGTTCTCGTACATGTAGGGGCGCGGCGACCCTCCGGGGTTCGTCCACTCGGTGTAGACATCGTCGGTGCCAGAGCGGACGATGATCGCCTTCAGATGGGGCGGCGCCTGCTTTGCCACCTGCCAGCAGACCACTCCGCAGTAAGAGATCCCCCACATCCCCACGTTGCCGTTGCACCACGGCTGGGCGGCAGCCCACTCCACCATCTCGTAGCCATCGTGCTGCTCGTCCAGCGGGTAGACATCGGCGGTGATGCCCTCCGAGTCGCCGGTGCCGCGCACGTCGTAGTTGATGCAGACGTAGCCGCGCTCCGCCAGGTAGCGGAAGCGCTCGGGCGGCTCGGTGTAGTTGCCCTTGTGGTACGGGGTGTACTCGATGACCGCCGGGAACTGCCCCTCCGCGTCGGGCATCGTCAGGTGCGCCGAGAGGGAGACGCCATCACGCATCCGGATACGCACGTGGCGCACCAGCTTCACAGGATAGATTGGTTCAATCGACATTCGCTGCTACCCTGAAAATCGCCTCTTGTCGCCGGTCTAACACCGGATTGGCGGCGCCCCCAGCTCCATCCTGCCGGGTGGCCATCCGCCGGGCCGTCCGCAGGCCTCCGGGGTTGGTAGAGGCGAAGCATTGGCGGGCCAAGCGTACTGCGCCGCAATCTGTTTGACCCGCAAATGCTTCGCCCTACGGTTCGCATACGGTTCGCGGCACTCCAAACCGTTGCCGGTGGGAGCCTCGCGGTCGGATCGCCGGCGTCCCGCCGGC